>JANWIK010000159.1 GCA_025449955.1 Gemmatimonadaceae bacterium | reverse complement strand
CGCACTTGAGCGCACCGGTCGTGCTTCGCTAGATTGGCGCACGTCGATGCCCCTCATCGATCCTTCCGATCCCCGCCCGGTTCACTTCATGGGCGCCGCCGGCGCCGGCATGAGCGCGCTCGCCGAGCTTCTGGTGCGCCGCGGCGCGCGAGTCACCGGATGCGACGCCAACCCCGCCGGCGCGCCCGACCTCGCGCACTTGGGCGTGCCGGTCGCCCAGGGACACGACCCCGCGCACATCGCCGGCATCCGCGCCCTCGTCGTCACGTCGGCGGTGCCGCAGTCGCATCCCGAGGTCCAGGCGGCGCGTGCGCACAGCGTTCCGGTGATTCGCCGAGCCGAGGCACTCGCGCAGGCGGTGTCCAGCGAGCACGGCGCGCTCATCGCGATCGCCGGCACGCACGGCAAAACGACCACGAGCGTCATGACCACGGAAGCGCTCGCCGCCGCTGGCCTCGAGCCAACCGGCGTCATCGGCGGTCGCGTGCCGTCGTGGGGCGGTAATCTGCGCTTCGGCAAGGACCACGTGTTCGTCGTGGAGGCGGACGAGTACGACCGCTCGTTTCTGGCGCTCGCGCCCACGGTGGCGGTGGTGACCAACCTCGAGGCCGATCACCTCGACATCTACGCCGACCTGGCGGACATCGAGGGCGCGTTCGCCCAATTCGTTCGCGGTGCGCGCACGATCGTGCTCTGTGCCGATGATCCGGGCGCCGACGGGCTCCACGTCCCCGCCGCCGCCGACGTCGTCCGCTACGGCATCGCATCGCCTAACGCAACGCTCGCCGCCCGCGGCCTGTCGTTAGGCGCCGACGGGTCCGCGTTCACCGTGGCGCGCGCGGGCCGCGCGCTGGGCGACGTCCGACTGCGCGTGCCCGGGCGCCACAACGTGCTCAACGCCTTGGCCGCGATCGCGGCCGGCCTCGCCGTGGGCGCAACCGTGCCGGAGATGGCGCCCGGCCTCTTCTCGTTCGGCGGCGTCGAACGCCGGTTTCAACGGTTGGGCGAAGCGAGAGGCGTCACCGTGGTCGACGACTACGCGCACCATCCCACCGAAATCCGCGCCACGCTCGCCGCCGCACGCAACGCGTTCCCGGGGCGACGTCTCGTTGCGGCGTTTCAACCGCACCTTTACACGCGCACGCGCGACTTCGCCACGGACTTCGGCGCCGCGTTAGCCTTGGCCGATGCGATCTTCCTCACCGACATCTATCCGGCGCGCGAGCAACCCATTCCCGGCGTGAGCGCGACGCTCATCGCCGACGCGGCACGCGCGGCCGGTGGTGCGCTCACGTGGCGCGGCACACGCGCCGATCTTGCGGCGGCGTTGGCTCAGAACGTCGGATCCGGCGACGTCGTGCTCACCCTCGGCGCGGGCGACATCACGCGCACGGGACGCGAGCTGCTCGAGAAATTGGCGGTCGCATGACCACATTCGTCGAGCGGCTGCGCAATATCGGATGGCGTATTCCGGCCGTCGTGCTCGCGCTGGTCCTGGTCGTCGCGATTCCGTGGTGGGGACCGCTGCTCCTGTCGCAGCTCGGCTATTTTCACGTGCGGCAAGTCGAGATCGACGGAGCAGTGTACGCACAACCGTCGCGCATCATCGCTCGCATGCGGGTCGACACCACGATGTCGATCTGGATGAATCTCGCGCCGATCGAGCGCCGTGTGGCATCGGACCCACAGGTGCGAAGCGTCGCGATCGAGCGTAAGCTTCCCGGAACTCTTGTCGTACGATTGGTCGAGAACCAACCGGTTGCGTTGGTCGAAGGCGGGTCGACGGCTAAGGGAAGTTCCGACGCGATGCGCGTCGTCGACGCGGCGGGACGAGCGTTGCCGATCGATCCGAGTCGGACGAACATTGATCTACCGGTCGTCGAATCTGCAGACCCGTCGGTGCTCGAGTTGTTGGCCGACGTTCGAGCGCGCGAGCCGCGGCTCTTTGCACAGATCAGCTCGGTGCACCGCGGCGGGCAATCGAGCGGCGCGGCAAACGGGACGGCACGGGATGAGTTGGACGTTGCACTACCGTCGGTCATGGTACGAGCAATGGTAGGCGTGAGCGCAGAGCGGCTCGCGGATGTGATTCCCGTCGAGGCCGACCTCGCGCGACGCCATGCGCGCGTCGCCGAGCTCGATCTTCGATACAGAGATCAGGTCATCGCCAGGCTGCAATGAACCCCGAACGCCTCGTTGCCGGGCTCGATATAGGTTCCTCGCGCACCACCGCGATCATCGCGGAGGTGGTGGGCGATCTCCCCAAGCATCCGAACCTCAAGGTGCTGGGCGTCGGTCAGTCGCGAACAGCCGGGTTGCGCCGCGGCGTCGTGGCCGACATCGAAGAAACGACGCGCTCGATCACCAAAGCCATGCAGGACGCGGAGCGCATGGCCGGCGTGACGGTCGATCACGTGTACGCCGGCATCGCGGGCGAGCACGTGCAAGCGATGACGAGCTCCGGTGTCGTCGCCGTGAACGGTGACGACGTGACGCGTGCCGACGTCGAGCGCGCCAACGAAGTCGCGCGCACCCAAGCCATTCCTGCCGACCGCGAGCTCCTCCACGCGATCCCGCAGGAATACCGTGTCGACAAGAATCACGGGATTCGCGATCCGATCGGCATGGTGGGCATGCGTCTCGAGACGGAGATGTACCTCGTCACGATCGGCGCGTCGCCGGCCACGAATCTGCGCCGCGCCGTGGAGCGCGCCGGGTATCACGTGCGCGAGCTGGTTCTCGAGCCGCTCGCGAGCGCGTTCAGCGTGCTTACCGACGACGAAAAAGAGCTGGGCGTCGCGCTCGTCGAGATGGGCGCCGGCACTACGGATCTCGCCGTGTTCCACGAGGGCAAAATCCGATTCTTGGGCACCGTGGCATTCGGCGGCAGCAACGTGACGAGCGACATTGTGCACGGCCTGGGCGTCACGCAAGCGGATGCGGAGACGCTCAAGGAGAGCTACGGCTGCGCGTACGAGCCCATGATGAAGGACTCGCACGAGGTCATTCAGCTGCCGAGCACCGTGGCACAGGGCGATCGACAGATCCCGCGCGAGCTGCTCGCGCACATCATCCATCAGCGCATGGATGAGATCTTCGAGATGGTGAATCGTGAGATCACCGGTGCGGGCTTCGCTGGACGGCTGAGCGCCGGCGTCGTGCTCACCGGCGGCGCCTCGGCGATTCCCGGCGCCGCGGAGCTGGCCGCCGACGTCTTCGGCACCGGCGTGCGCGTCGGCTCGCCGGCCGGCAGCGTCGGTGGCCTGAGTGATTCGGTAGAATCTCCGCGCTTCGCCACGGTGGTCGGTCTCGCGCTCTACGGCGGCCAGCGGCTGGCGCTCGGCGTCCCGGGCGCGGCGTCGGGGAAGAGACGCGGCGTGTCGGCGCCTGGCGTGGATCGGTTGGCGCAGCGGGTGAAGACTTGGCTGCAGGACTTTTTCTAAACGGGGAAGCGCGCGCTTGCGCGCGCTTGCGGGCGCCGAGGGACAAGGGAACGGGGAAAAGGGGAGGAGGACCATCAACATTCTATGCGAGAGAACCAACCACTTCGCCCCGTTCCCTTTTCCCTGAGGCGGCGCGAGCCGCCGCTTCCCCAGCGCACAGCGCTTTTCCCTGCCTGAAGCATTATATTCGGTTGCAAACTTACACCCCCTCCCCCCCTCGGTCACTCACTAGGAGTTTCCCCCGCATGATCTTCGAGTTCGAGGAGAGCACCTCACAGAACGCCCGAATGAAGGTCGTCGGCGTCGGAGGCGGCGGCGGCAACGCTGTCAATCGAATGATCGAGGAACATCTCGAAGGGGTCGAGTTCATCTCCGTCAACACGGATGCGCAGGCCCTGCTGAACTCGAAGTCGGACGTCAAAATCCAGATCGGGAAGAAGCTGACGCGCGGGCTCGGGGCCGGGGCGCGGCCGGAGATCGGGCGCCAGGCCATCGAGGAGAATCGCGACGAGGTGGGGCGTGCGATGACCAACGCCGACCTCGTGTTCGTGACGTGCGGCATGGGGGGCGGCACGGGGACAGGGGCGGCGCCCATCGTGTGCGAGATGGCGCGCGAGGCGGGGGCCCTCACGGTGGGCATCGTCACCAAGCCGTTCCTGTTCGAAGGGCGGAAGCGCATGCGGCAGGCGGACGCCGGCATCGCCGAGATGCGCAAGCACGTGGACACGATGATCGTCGTGCCTAACGAGCGGCTGTTGGCGGTGGTGGCCAAGAACATTCCGTTCGGCGACGCGCTCAAGAAGGCCGATGAAGTGCTGCTGCACGCCACGCAGGGCATCTCGAGCCTCATCAGCGTCACCGGTCTCGTCAACGTCGACTTCGCCGACGTCCGCACCGTGATGCACAGCGGCGGCTCCGCCCTCATGGGAACCGGCATCGGCCGCGGCGACAACCGGGCGATCGAAGCGGCGCAGCAGGCGATTTCGTCGCCGTTGCTCGACAACATCTCGGTGGGCGGCGCGGCCGGCGTCCTGATCAACATCACCGGCGGCAACGACCTCACGTTAGGCGAAGTGCACCAGATCAACGAGATCGTGCACGACGCGGTGGGCGACGACGCCGAAATCATTTTCGGCGCCGTGAACGAGCCGGCGATGCAGGGCGAGATCCGCGTCACGGTGATCGCGACGGGCTTCGACCGCGCGCAGCATAGTGCGGCGGCGGAGCAGCAGCCGGCGCGCGGGATGCCGACCACGCCGGTGCTGCCGTTCCCGGCCCAACGCCAGCGACAGCCGGTAGTGCCGCCGCGTGCGGCGCCGCCCGCCGAGCGTCGTCCGTCGCAGCCCGGCACGCCATCCGACAAAGCGTCGCAGGATCTCAGCGATATGGAGATTCCGACGTTCATCCGGAGGCAGATGGATTGAGGCGCCCGTCGCCGCGCGCATTGATGACGGCGGCGATCGTGGCATTGGGTGTGCTCGCGCTGGGCATTGCGTGGCCACACTTGAGGGCCGTCGCACCGGTTCCGGCGCAGGCGCGTCCGGATTCGGGTGCATCTGCTGCGTCGCCCAAGCCTAACGGAACCGATTCGGCGGCCTGGACGGTGCAGCGCGACACGCTGCACGCGGGCGAAACCCTCTCCAGTCTCCTGCAGCATGCCGGCGTCCGGAGCGCGGACGCCGCCAGGATTCTCGCCGCGGCCACCGGCCTCGACCCGCGCCGGGCGCCCGCCGGACTGCCGGTGGCGGTGCGCACCGCGCCCGGCGATTCCACCCCGTCCGAGGTCGTGTTCCAGCTCGCCGTCGACCACCTGGTTCACGTTAGGCGGTTAGGCGACAGCGTCTGGACCGGCACCGACGAGCGATTGCCGTGGAAGACCGACACCCTCGCCGTGCACGGCGTCATCGCCAGCAATCTCTACGCCGCGCTCGACGACTCGGCGGCGTCGGTGCTGCCCAAAGGCGCCCGGTCCGAGCTCGCGTGGTCGCTGGCCGACATCTACGAGTATCGAGTCGACATGAGTCGCGAGCTCCAACCCGGCGACGCGTTTCGCGTGTTGTTCGAGCGATCCCAGGGGCCGGGCGGCGTCGTGAGAGTGGGCGGCATCCTCGCCGCGCGCTTCGAGCTCTCCGGCAGCGAGACCGATGCCGTTCGCTTCACCAATGGCTCGGGACGCTCCGAGTATTTCGATCAGACCGGACGCTCGATGCGCGCGGCGTTTCTGCGCGCGCCGCTCGAGTTCCGCCGCATCTCGAGCAACTTCGGCCGGCGCCTGCACCCCATCCTCGGCATCGTGCGCGAGCACACGGGCACCGACTACGCGGCCAACGAGGGCACTCCGGTGCGGGCCATCGGTGACGGTGTGGTGACCTTCGCCGGACGACGCGGCGGCTACGGCAACATGATCGACATCCGGCACCGCAACGGGATCGTGAGCCGCTACGGGCACCTCCGCGGATTCGCGCACGACGTTCGCCGTGGAAAGGTGGTGACCATCGGCGAGACCATCGGCTACGTGGGCATGACGGGTCTCGCCACAGGTCCGCATCTCCATTTCGAGATCATCGTCGATGGACATCAGCGCGATCCGCGTACCGCGCTCAAGCGCGACATGGGTCTGCCCATAGCCGCCGCCGAGCTGCCGCGGTTCGACGCCATGCGCGACGCGCTCCTGGCGAAACTCTCCGGCTCCGTGGGGTAGGGAAGGGGCGCGTTTTTCTGCGCGCCGGCCATTCTTCCCGGTTCCAGCATCGTGCTCTCCTGGCTCATCGCCTTGGTTTTCGGGGCGGGCATCGCCGCCTGGCTGTACCCGAAGCGATGGCTTCTGGGCGCCTTACGCGCCGTCGCCATTGCGTTAGGCGTGGCCCTGTTGCTGGACGCGCCGGCCGGTCCCCGGCATCCGCTGCCGCCGCTCGTGGCGCTCGACGCGTCGGAGAGCTGGACGCGCGACGGCGACTCGGCGCTCTGGCGCGAGGCGCGCCGCGAGGCGAACGCGCTGACGCCGGACAGCGTGCTGCTGTTCGGCGACTCCGTTAGACGGGCGCCGCGGACGCCCGCGGCCGCCGACGTCTCGACCCGCGCCCGCGCGCTCGCCGAGCGTGCGTTAGGCGCGGGGCGTCCGCTGGATTTGATCACCGACGGCGAGCTCGACGATCCGGCCGCGCTGCCCGGGTTTCCCGCCGGGTCGCGCATCGTGGTGCTGCCGCACCCGGCCGCGCGCGACGTCGGCATCGTGGCGTTGGACGCGCCGCGCGCCGCCGTGAGCGGCGACACGGTGGAGCTCCGCGTGACCGTGCGCGCCGATTCGCTCGCCACGCCGTCCGGCGAGCTGCGGATCTTGCTTGGCGGTCGCGTGCTGACGTCTGTGCCGCTCGACTCGATCCCTGAGCGCGCCGAGCGATCGGTCACCGTTCGGGCGCCGATCGCCGGACCGGTGGGACCGTCGGTGCTCGATGCCGTGGTGTCCGTGTCCGGCGACCGCGAGCCGCGCAACGATACGTTAGGCGTGGCCGTGGACGTGGCGCGGGCGGCGGGCGCGGTGCTCGCGTCCACGTCGCCCGACTTCGACGCGCGGTTCGTGCTGCCCGTGTTGCGCGGCGCCGTCGCGTTGCCCACGCGCGCGTACTACCGCGTCGCACCAGGCCAGTGGCGACAGGACGGATCGCTCGCGCCGGTGGACGAGCGCACCGTGAAGGGCGCGATGCACGACGCACCGCTCGCGATTCTGCACGGCGACACGAGCTACTTCGGGCCGCCGCGTACGGCGATGACCGGATCGCTGGCGCTCATCGTGCCGTCCGGCGACACCACGGGCGAGTGGTACGCCGTGGACGCGCCGCCCTCGCCGATCGCCGGCGCGCTCGCGGGCATCGTGTGGGACAGCTTGGCGCCCATCTCGGTGTCGCCGCGCGCGCCGACGGGCGAGTGGGATGCGCTCACCGTGGCCCGCGCCCGGCAGTACGATCGTCGCTCCGCGGTGGCGGGTGGATCGGCCGGCGGGCGGCGGGTCGTCGTCGTGAGTGCGTCGGGTCTCTGGCGATGGCAGTTTCGCGGCGGTGCGAGCGCCGACGCGTTCGTCGCATTGTGGGGGAGTATATTTGATTGGTTGAGCGCGGAGCGTCCGGACCCGCGCGCGGCGATGCCAGCAGAGGGCGTCGTGCGTGCCGGCGACCCCGTGCGTTGGCGGCGCGGAACGAGCGCGGCGAAGGACAGTCTGGTGCGCGTCGTGTTGCGTCGGCGAGGTACGGCGCGGGATGATTCGGTAACGCTGCGGTTCGGCGGAGGGGCGACGGTTGCCCAGACCGATCCGATGGCGCCCGGCGTGTACGACGTGCGCGTCACGGGGGGCGCCGCGGTGCTGGTGGTAAATCCGTCGCGCGAGCTGCTGCCGCGTGCGAGCACGGTCAAGGCCGGAGCAGTGGGCGGGGCGACCGCGTTCGGGGATCAACCGCGCTTGCGCGACCGGTGGTGGAGCTACGTGCTGCTCATCGTCGCGTTGTGCGCGGAGTGGTTGCTGCGCCGCAAGCGCGGGCTCCGCTAGCCGCGCGCTCTGCCTAACTCAACTTCGACTCGGGATTTCATGCGAATTCTTCGCCGCGCCGACGACGCACCGCGACGCTCGCTGTGGCAGCGCCTCAGGGACATCGCGCTGTTCGACGTGGGCGTGCTCGTGCGCGGCGGCGTCACCCCCGGATCGCTCGAGCAGCTCGAGGAGCTCCTCCTCGACGCCGACTTCGGCGTATCGGTGAGCGTACGTCTGGTGAGCGACGTCGAGTCGGCGGCCAAACTGGGTCTGGTGCGCACGCAGGACGAATTCCTGGGCGCGCTGCGCACGGGCGTCGAGCAGTCGCTGCGCAGCGGCAAGAGCGATCCATCCATCGTGATCGGCGCCGTGCCCACGGTGATTCTGGTGGTCGGTGTCAACGGCGCCGGCAAAACGACGTTCATCGCCAAGCTCGCCGCGCGACTGCGTCGACAGGGCAAGCAGGTGGTGGTTGCCGCGGGCGACACGTATCGCGCCGGCGCGATCGATCAGCTGCGCGTGTGGGCCGATCGTGTGGGTGCGCACTTCGTAGGCAGCGCGGCGGGCAGCGATCCGGCGGCCGTGGCGTTCAACGCGATCGATTCTGCCGTCGCGCGCCGCGCCGACATCGTGATCGTGGACACGGCCGGCCGCCTGCACACGCAGGACGATCTGATGACCGAGCTGCAGAAGGTCGCGCGCGTGATCGGCAAGCGGTTGCCCGGCGCGCCGCACGAAACGTTGCTCGTCCTCGACGGCACGATCGGCCAGAACGCCGTGGCGCAGGCGCGATCCTTTTCCGCGTCGGTGCCGCTCACCGGTCTCGTGATCACGAAGCTCGACGGCACGGCGCGCGGCGGCATCGTGGTGGCCGTCCACGAAGCGCTCGACGTGCCGGTGAAATTCGTGGGCGTCGGCGAGAAAGCCGACGACCTGGTTCCGTTCGATGCCGCGCAGTATGCCCGCGATCTGTTCGCCGAGTAGCGCCTAACGCTCGATCTGTGGCGAGTCTCGACACCAACGTTGCGTACCTGAAGGGCGTCGGCCCGCGCCGCGCCGAAGCGCTGCAGCGGCTCGGCGTCCGGACGGCGCGCGACCTGTTGTATCACCTGCCGCATCGCTATCACGACGCGAGCACCGTCGCCAGGATCTCCACGCTCACGCCGGGCATGGATGCGACGGTGATCGGCACCGTGATCTCGAAGGGCATCATCCCGACGCGCAAAGGCCTGCGGATCTTTCAGGCCGTGCTCAAGGATCGCACCGGACTGATCGAAGCCGCGTGGCCGGGCCAGCCGTTTCTCGATCGTGTCGTGGCCAAGGACGACGTGCTGCTGGCCACCGGCCGCGTGCGATTTTTCCACGGACGGCAGCTGCAGCCGCGCGAGATGGTGAACCTGGGCGCGGGCACCGACCTCGACGAGGTCGGGAACGGGCGCGTGCTGTCCGTGTATCCGGCCACCGAGGGTCTGTCGTTCAAGCAGATTCGCGCCATCGTGCACGCGCACTTGGACTCGCTGCTTCCGTTAGTCAAGGAGTCCTTGCCGCGGGGCCTCCTGGAGCGCGCCGGCGTGCCGCCCTTGCGCGAGGCGCTGCGGATGGTGCACCGCCCATCCACGCTCGCCGAAGCCGAGGTCGGGCGATCGCGCCTGGCGCTCGAGGAGCTGTTGTTCGTGAGTCTGCTCCAGCTGCGCGCCAAGGAGCTGGCGCGGGAGCGGCGCGCCGGCATCTCGTTCGTGAACAAGCGCGATCTCACGAGCCGGTTGAAACGCGCCTTGCCGTTCGAGCTCACCGGCGCGCAGACGCGCGCCATCCGCGAGATCGTGGCCGACATGTGCGGCGACCGCCGGATGCATCGGTTGCTGCAGGGCGACGTGGGCAGCGGCAAGACGATCGTCGCCCTGTTCGCGGCGCTGCTCGCCCTCGAGAACGGCTATCAGTCGGCGATCATGGCGCCCACCGAGCTCCTGGCCGAGCAGCACGCGCGCACCTTCGGCCGCCTGCTCGCTCCGTTAGGCGTGGAGCCCGTGCTGGTCACGGGGAGTCTGTCCGCCGCCGAGCGTCGTGCGCGCGCCGCCCAGCTCGCCGGGCCGGCGCCGCTCATCGCCGTCGGCACGCACGCGTTGGTCCAGGAGGGCACCCGGTTCGGCCGCTTGGGCTTCGTGGCCATCGACGAGCAGCAGCGCTTCGGCGTCGAGCAGCGGGCTGCGTTAGGCGCCAAGGCCGGCGGCGCGGCGCCGTCGAGCCGTCCCGACGTGTTGCTGCTGAGCGCCACGCCCATCCCGCGCTCGCTCGCGCTCACCGCGTACGGCGACCTCGACATCAGCGTGTTGGACGAGCGCCCGCCGGGCCGCATCCCGGTGAAGACGCTGCTCCGGCCGTCGTCGCGCCGCGCCGCCGTCCTCGCCGCCGTCGAGCGCGAGCTGGCCCAAGGCCGTCAGGCGTACGTGGTCTATCCGGTGATCGAAGAATCCGAGAAGACCGATCTCAAGGCCGCCGTGACCATGCACGACGAGCTCGCGAACGGGGCTTTCGCCCACCGTCGCGTGGCGCTCCTCCACGGCCGCCTGCCCACCGACGAGCGCGACGCGGTGATGCGCCGCTTCGTCGCCCGGGAGATCGACGTGCTCGTGGCCACCACCGTCGTCGAGGTGGGCATCGACGTGCCTAACGCAACGGTGATGGTGATCGAGCACCCGGAGCGCTTCGGCCTCTCGCAGCTCCACCAGCTCCGCGGCCGCGTCGGCCGCGGCGCCGCGTCCAGCTACTGCATTCTGTTAGGCGACCCCGGCCCCGAGACCCGCGCCCGCCTCGAGATCCTCGTCAACAGCGACGACGGCTTCGAGATCGCCCGCGCCGACCTGCGCCTCCGCGGCATGGGCGACTTGTTCGGATCGCAGCAAAGCGGCGAGCCCACGTTCCGCATCGCCGACCCGATCAAGGACGACGCCCTGTTCGCCATGGCGCGCGCGACCGCGGAAGAAATCCTGGCGTCGGACCCGGACTTGCGCCGACGCGAGAACGCGCCGCTGCGAGCGGCGTTGGGCGAGCGATACGCGAGAGCGATGGAGCTGTTCAGGGTCGGGTAACCGCGCGCAAGGGCGCGCTTCCCCGTCTCACGGCGTGCGCTCCTGCAGCCGCTTCTTGATCCGCTCCAACTCCGCATTCGTCTTGTCCAACTGATCCTTCAGCGCCTTCATCTCCTTCTGCATCTCATCTTCCCGCTCCTGCGCCTTCTGCGCGTCCGCCAGCCGCGCCGAGTCGTTCACGGCGACGACCGGCGCCCGTTGGGCGAGCGAGTCGAACGTGGCGGCGATGCGGCGGAGCGTCGATGCTTCGGCGCGGTGCAGGGACGTGGCCGTGTCCGCCAGGTATTCGTCTAACCGCTCGGTGGCGGCGCGCGGACTGCCGCCGCGGTTGGCCGGATCGAGCTTGAACAGCGCGCGCCAGAACGTGGCTTCGCGCGCTTCGGGACTCGACGGATACCGCTGCACGAACTCGTAGAGGGACTTGTCGGCGTCGTCAAAGTGGCCGAGTGCGACCTGGTTCTTGGCGCCGGCGATGGTGCCGATCCAGTCGTCGGCGGCGGGCGGCATCGTGCGTCGTGCGGATGTGGTGGCGCACGCGGCGAGGAGGAGCGTGAGCCACACCAACGACCATCGCCTCACGCGGGCACTCCCAGAATTGGTCTGCGCGCCCGGCCGTGCACGCGCCCGCCGGCGCGCAGCGGCAGCGTGAGATGGAACGTCGTGCCGACACCGACGATGCTCTCCACCGAGATCTGTCCGCCATGCGCAACGACGATCTCGCGCGCGATCGCGAGGCCCAGTCCGCTGCCGCCGTGCGCGGCCGCGTCCTGATTGTCGGCCTGGAAAAACTTCTCGAAGATGTGCGGGAGCTGTTGCGGAGGAATGCCGGCGCCGGTGTCGCGCACGTCCAGGTGGACTTGCTCGTCGATCGCATCCACCAGGAGCTCGACCGATCCGCCGCGCTCGGTGAACTTGAACGCGTTGGCCACGAGGTTGCCTAACACTTCGCTGATCCGGTCCGGATCCCAGAGGACTTCGGCGGGCAGCGGGCCCGTGCGCTCCACTCGGAAATCGATGCCCCGCTGCATCGACAGCACCCGGAACGTTTCCTCGAGCTCGGTGAGGAAGGCGTCGAGGTTCGTTGGGCGAAGGTCCAGCTTGCCGCCGCCCGCCTCGAAGCGGCTCACGTCCAACAGCTGGTGCACCAGGCGCGAGAGCGATCGCGTTTGTGAATCGAGCGTGCGCACGATCTCGTGCATCTTGGGCGACACCTGTCCGTACACGCCTTCGTCGATCAATTGCAGGTAGCCCAAGATCACGTTGATCGGCGTCTTGAGCTCGTGCGACGCCACCGACACGAATTCGGCCTTGAGCCGGTCGAGCGCCGCCAACTGTTGCGACATCGACTGGAAGCTTTCCGCGAGGTGTCCGAACTCATCTCGTCGCCTCGGCGTCACGCGCAGGCGATAGCCGAAATTGCCGTCGGCCACCGCAGCCATGCCGTGCTCGAGGTCGCGAATCGGACCGCCGATGGTGCGCCACAGCATGATCGATATGATGAGCGCGAGCGTCGCCGCGACCGCCAGGCCTAACGCAGCCGCGTTCCGCGCCTGCTCGGTCTCGGCGGTGGCGGCGGCGACGAGCCGGCTCG
>JANWIK010000158.1 GCA_025449955.1 Gemmatimonadaceae bacterium | reverse complement strand
GATCATGTCGCGGCCCTCTTCGGTCTTCCCGATGCGCCACACTCTCACCCGAGGCGAGGCCTTGGCGAGGGCGTCGAAATACTTGTAAATATCCGCGCTGCGGTCGAGGATGCCGGGCGCACCCACGATGTGCCCCAACACCTTGAGCGGCGTGGGCACCGTGGCCGAGGCGGGCAGGTAGTCCACGAGCTCCGTGGAAATGCGCGGATCCTCGAGGTCCTTTTTGATCTGCGAGGTGTAGGCGGTGTCGACGCCTTGCTGGGCGCGCGCCATGAACGGCACGATGGCCGCGGCGACTACGACTAACGAACTCAGTAGCCGGCGCTTCCGGGCGGTTTCGGACATCCTGTTTTCCTCTCGAGATGGAATCGAGCGGCGACCCAAGGGACCGGACGCCGAGGCGGACGAAGCGAGTGTCGATGTACTACGCGAACGGTCGCCGGGACGTTCAACGCGCCGTTGGGAGCGTTGGGCCCGGCGGCATAACATGTGGCGGGGACCGTGTGTCGGGAACCGTGTCTGCGACGGTCGGATGTAGCGGAATACCATTCACGCGAGGGAAGACCGCATGAGGCACTTCAGTCTGCTGCTGGGAGTTGCACTTGTCGGTGTCGTGGGTTGTTCGAATGGTGTCGGTATCACCAACCCCCGAGACGTCGCGGCGAATCTCACCGGAGAATGGGAAGAGACTGCCGGCGGTCCCGGCCGAGCATTCAACCGCTTTAGTTTGACCGTGAGCGACACGGTGGTGCAGGGCACCGGATCTTGGTTCGACTTTGTAGGCGGCTTTGGCCATTCCGTCATCTCCGGCGTCGTGTCAGGCTCGCGAATCGTCCTTCGGATCGCGCAGGACAACGGGACAACGTTCGAGTACGACGCTGAGATGCTGTCCCACAACCGTCTCTCGGGTGAAATCATCGACGGGAGCGCGAGGGTGGCCGCGGACTTCGATCGAGACGACGGACACGTGCAGCCGGAATGAGTCAGGACGCACGTCGCAATGCTTTGGTACGGCGCGCGTTGTTCCGATGTGCTCTACTCTGCGGGCGACATATATTGGTCGCCATCGACGCTCGGAGATGAACGTGGCGCCCGACGACGTGCCGCTGCCGCTGCTGGAACGCTACGCGATTGGCCAGTGCACGCCGGAAGATTTGGCGGAGCTCGAGGCGTGGATCGATGGCCAGCCCGAGCGCCGGCTCTTCCTCGACCGGCTGCAACTCCTGTTCGCGCTTCCCGTCGGGCGCGACGCACCAGTGACGTTCTCGGCGAGCGAGATCGAACAAGCGTGGGGCCGTTTGGCAGATCGGATGTCAACTCAGGCGGCCCATGACCGCGCGCGCGCCACTCGGCGCGGCAAATTGGCGACGATTGGGGTCGTGTGTGTTGCCCTGATCGTGGCGCTCTGGCTCATCTTCGGGCGCTGATCACCAGCCGCCGGCCGTGCTCGTGCCGGGCGGCGTTCCGTTAGGCGAACGTCAGTTCGGTTTTCGGAACGCCAGCCGGAGCGTTTTGAGCCCGCGCGTGATGTTGCGCTCCACCGCCTTCACGGTCACGTCCATCACCTCGGCGATTTCGGCGTTGGTGAGGTGGAACTGGAGTCTCAAGACGATGGTGCGTTGCACGCGCGGCGACAGGCTGCGCACAGCGCGCTGCATGAGCTCGACCATTTCGTCGACGTCGGCCGCCTCGTGCGCGTCGACGGCGTATTGACTCATGCCCCACTCTTCCCGGCGCGCGGCCACGAGATGCTGCCAGTCGATTTCGATGCGCTCGCGCCGGAGATGGTTGAGGGCGCGATTGTGCGCGGTTTGGAAAACGTAGGCCTTGAGGTCCATCTCGGGCGTCCAGGCGAAGCGTCTCTGCCAGACGGCGAGGAACGCGTCCTGGATGATTTCTTCGGCGAGCGCGCGTGTGCGCACGTAGCGGACGACGAGCGAGTGAAGCTCGGAGTAGTGCGCGCGGAAGATGGCGCCGAGTCGTCGGGACGCCGCCCGATCTTCATCGGTGTCGCGTTCTCGGATGGTCAGTGGCCAGCGAAGAGGCGGGCGATCGGGCGAATCATCGAGCGTCTCAGTGTCCGGCAGGTGGAGTTCGGGGACAGGCCAAACGCCAATGACTTCTGACATGGCGACGTGCTCCGTTTCGGGGTGCGCAAGGATACATCATTCCCTGCGCACGAGCGTCATCGTTTCATTGCAAACAACGATGTTCTCGAGCACCTCTGTGTTGTCGCCCACAAACATTCAGACACCTCACAATCAAGTAGCCCCTACAGGCGACGCGCATTCATAGTCCTGTGGGGTACGGCGCCGAGGGACGGGTCGAATAGGCAAGGACCGACCTTTCCCTCTTTTCACGTGCGCCAATGCTGGACATCGATTGGGAGCTATTGCTCCGGTACTGCGAGCGCGAGTGCGCGCCGGCGGACCGCGAGCGATTCGATCGCTGGCTCGACGCGGACCGGAAGCACCGCGCCTTCTTCGACGTCGTCGCGTTAGGCAACGGCCTGGGCCCGTGCATCGACCCGCCGCCGGCGCCGTCCTGGCGTGCCGGCGATCGTGTCAGTCGGATCAGTCGCGTCTGGCGCGGCCCCGCGCATCGACTCGGCTGGTTGGTAGCGGCGGCCGCGTTGCTCGCGGTGGCGGCGCCCGCGGCCATGCGCCTCACCAATCACGCCGCCGCGCCGGCGCGGCGCGCCGAGCGAACCGTTAGCACGCGGCTCGGCGAGCGCGCCATCGTGCGGTTGTCCGACGGGACGCAGGTCGTTCTCGCGGCTGCGAGCACGCTGCGCTACTCGACTGCCCAACTGGCCGCGGCGCGCGACGTCGAGGTGACCGGCGAGGCGTACTTCGACGTCGCCCACGATACCGCACACCCGTTCGTCGTCCACGCCAACGGCGCCACGATCAGCGACCTCGGCACCGCGTTCGACGTGCGCGCCTACCCGACCGACCGACACGTGCGCGTCGTGGTCGCCGAGGGGCGAGTGACCATCGCGGATGCGCATGTGCCGCGCGCGATCGGTGTGATCGAGCGCGGGCATCTCGCGCAGGTCGACGAGCAGGGCGGCGTGGTGACGCGCGTCGTGGACCCAGGGCCGTACGTCGCGTGGACCACGGGCGAGCTGGTGTTCGACGCAACGCCCCTCGCCGACGCGGCCCGCGATCTCACTCGATGGTTCGGTACCACGGTGATCGTCCGCGACACCGCGCTCGCGCGACGCGATTTCACGGGCACGTTCGACCGCGAGTCGCTGGATGACGCGCTCGCGATCATCGGCCGCACCGTGCGCGCGCGCGTCGCGTGGCGCGCCGATACCGCAGTCCTCGTTCCGCTTCCGCCGCACTGACCGCCCGCGCTCGGTCACCCGAGCGTGAGGCACCCACCCATCTGGTCCGGAGATCTGGCTATGAGACGAGTCGTCCGTCGGGATATTGCGATCGGCGTTGCGGTCGTGGCGCTTGGCGCGGGCCGCGTGCCGGCACAACAGCCGCGCGCGGCGTTGCAGTCCGATGGCGCCGCCGCCGCGCCGTTAGGCGGAGCGGTCAACGTGCCGCGCCGGATCACGCTGGCGCTCGAGCATGTTGCGTTGGGCGAGGCGCTGCGCGCGATCGCGAGCGAAAGCGGAATCCGTGTGGCGTACAGCAGCACGGTGGTGCCTGTACACCGCCGAGTGTCGGTGCACGTACGCAACGCGACGGCAACCGACGCGCTCGACTCGGCGCTCGTGGGGACAGGCATCGTCGCGCGCGCATGGTCGGCGACGCAGGTAGTGCTCGAGCCCGCGGCGCGGCAACCGGACACGACGGAGGGGCGCGCGGAGGCAACGGGTCGTGTGGTGGACGCCGAGACCGGGGCATCGATCGATCACGCGCGCATCGTGGTGGATGACAGCGGGCCGGCGGCCGTGAGCGCGGCGGATGGATCGTTTCGCCTAACGGGAGTCCAGCCCGGGCCGCACCGGGTGACGGCGCGGCGCGTGGGATACGAGCCGGCCACGAGGCCGGCAGTGTTCACGACCGTCGGCGCGGTGACGATCGAGTTCGCGCTGCGCGCCACGGCGCGGCCGCTCGACGAGGTCGTCGTCACGGGCACCATCGCGCGGACGGAAGTGCGCGCGGTGCCGTCACCGATCACGGTGATCTCGGCGCGCGACATCGAGGAGTCGGGCGCCACGCAGGTGGACCAGTTGTTCCGCGGCACCGTGCCCGGCACGGTCTCGATCGACGATGGCACGCACGACGGATATCCTGGTCTCACGTTCCGCGGCGGTATCGATTTCAACCAGGGCGTGACGTCGAGTGCCAAGGTCTATGTGGACGGGGTGGAGCTCGCGTACGGGAACGCCATCTCGCAGATCGATCCCAAGAGCATCGACCACATCGAGATTACGCGGGGACCGCAGGCGTCGACGTTGTACGGCGCCGGCGCAATGGTGGGCGTGATCCAGATCTTCACCAAGCACGGGAGCGCCGACCTCGCGCACCCCGACGTCGACGCGCAAATGTCGGCGGGCGGCGTCGAGAGCCAGTGGGCGAGCGGCGAGACGCTGACGCAGGATCATTCGTTAGGCGTGAGCGCCGGTAATGCGGACATCGAGTACGCGGCGCGCGCTTCCTACACGAGCACCGGCGAGTGGGCGCCCGAGTACGACTCGAAGCGCGCTGCGTTCTCCGGTCGCGTAGGCGGCACCGTGGGCGGCGTACGGCTCGACCTCACCGGTCAGTACTCGCACCGTGTCTATCACGTCGCGCCGATCGATCCGTACATGGCGCAGGCGGTGCGCGATGGGCGATGGGAGACGGGCTTCGATGCGTTCTTCGACAAGCCGTTTCATCCGAGCGACACGCGGGCGGACGAGAACGTCGGGCTCACGGCGTCGTTCTCGACCGCGCCGTGGTGGGAGCACCACATCGTGTTAGGCTACGACGGCTACGACAACCCGCGCGGGTCGACCGCGCCGCGGTTCCTGACGCCAGCCGACAGTCTCCGTGCGTACGGCGAGTTCAGCACCTCGCGCGCCAGCGCTGGCTACAACACGACGCTCTCGGCGCACATAGGCCCGAGCGTCACGTCGGCGCTCACGTTGGGCGCCGACTACTGGGAGAGCATCGAGTCGGCCGTCTCGGCCTCGCAGCATGCGGACGGCACCTTCGCGCCTGGCGCGGCGTACACACGCGACTCGTACGCCAACACCGGCCTCTTCGCGCAGGAGCAACTCGGGTTGTCCAATCGGCTGTTTCTAACGGCAGGCGTGCGCGGCGACCACAACGACAACTTCGGAGCGGGCTACGGTTCCGCGATTGCTCCGCGGGTTGGGGTATCGTATGCCGGCAACGCCGGCATGGTAGGCTACAAGCTCCGCGCCTCGTACGGTGTCGCGATCCAGCCGCCGCTGCCGTTTCAGAAGTCTGCGACCGCGGCCTCGGCGCCGTTCAGCAT
>JANWIK010000157.1 GCA_025449955.1 Gemmatimonadaceae bacterium | reverse complement strand
CGTCGTTGGATCGCACCGAGTCGGTGATCAAGCGGCTGTCGGACATCGCGATGCAGCAGCCCGGCGTGGAGCACACGGTGGCGTTCCCCGGGCTCTCGATCAACGGCTTCGTGAACAAGCCTAACGCCGGAACGGTGTTCATCGGCCTGAAGCCGTTCGAGGAGCGGACGAAGAGCGACGAGAGCGGCGCGGCGATCGTGGCGGCGCTCAACCAAAAGTTCTTCTCGATTCAGGATGCGTTCATCGCTGTCTTTCCGCCGCCGGCCGTGAACGGGTTGGGGTCCGTGGGCGGATTCAAGATGGAGCTCGAGGATCGCGCCGGAGTCGGCCAGGAGGCGTTGTATCAGGCCGCGCAGACGCTGTCGGCCAAGGCGAACCAGACCGGGCAATTCGCCGGCGTCTACACGAGCTATCAGATCAACGTCCCGCAACTCTTTGCCGACGTCGACCGCGACCGGGTGAAGCAGCAGGGCGTGGAGCTGAGCGACCTGTTCCAGACGCTGCAGATTTATCTGGGGTCGGTGTATGTGAACGACTTCAACCGGTTCGGCCGCACGTATCAAGTGATGGCCCAGGCCGACGCGCCGTACCGGGCGACCGCCGAGGACATCGCGCAGCTCAAGGTGAAGAACGCGCACGGCGACATGGTGCCGTTAGGCTCATTGATCAACGTGAAGCAGTCGTTCGGGCCGGACCAGGTGATGCATTACAACGCCTATCCGTCGGCCGACATCAACGGGGGACCGGCGCCGGGCGTGAGCTCGGGCCAGGCGGTCGAGACGATGGAGCGGTTGGCGCAGGAAACGCTGCCTAACGGAATCGGCTACGAATGGACCGAGCTGACGTATCAGCAGATTCTGGCCGGCAACACCGCCCTGCTGGTATTTCCGTTGTGCGTGCTGCTCGCGTTCCTGGTGTTGGCGGCGCAATACGAGAGCTGGTCGCTGCCGTTCGTGGTGATCCTCATCGTCCCGATGTGCCTCTTCTCGGCGATCACGGGTGTGTGGCTGAGTCACGGCGACAACAACGTGTTCACGCAGATCGGATTGCTCGTGCTGGTCGGCCTTGCGTGCAAGAACGCGATTCTGATCGTCGAGTTCGCGCGCGAGCTCGAGCTCGAGGGTCACGATCCGGTACACGCGGCGCTCGAAGCGTGCCGGATCCGGTTGCGCCCGATTCTCATGACCTCGTTCGCGTTCATCATGGGCGTGGTACCGCTCGTGGTGGCGTTCGGCGCCGGCGCGGAAATGCGGCACGCCATGGGTGTCGCCGTCTTTTCCGGCATGCTCGGCGTCACGTTCTTCGGACTCTTGCTCACTCCTGTGTTCTACGTGGTGGTACGCGGACTCGTGCACAAGCGGGCGCAGGCGGCAACTGCGCGTCCGTCGGACTATGAACCGTTGGTTGGACATCCGGGATCGTACGCCGCGCCGGGTGAAGGAGGCGCCAATGCGTAAGATCGCATGGGTGCTCGTGGCCGGCGCCTCGGCGCTGGCGGCGTGCGTGAGCTCGCCTAACTATCAGCCGCCCACCGTCGTGGTGGCGCCGGCGTTCCAGGCGTTGTCCGATACCAGCGCGCGCCGTGTCCCGGCGTCGAGCGGGGCCGGCATGGCCGATTCGGTCACGCCGGCGCCGGTGACGGTACCGGATTCGTTTTCCACTGCGTCGTCAGCGACGGATTCGGCGTTGGCGACCGACTCCGTGAGCGACACGATTCAGGCAGCCGACCATTCTCCGACGCGTGTGAGCGGCGAATCGCCGGACAGCGACTTCTGGGCCGGGTTAGGCGACAGCACGTTGACGGCATTGGTGCACGAGGCGTTGCGTGCCAGTCCGGATGTGCGCGCCGCACGGTCGCGCTTCTTCGAAGCGCGGTCGTCGCGCCGGTTGGCATCGCTCGACCTGGCGCCGCAGGTCACCGCGGCGGCGAGCGTGGCACGGCAGCAATTGTCCGCGGCGCAGTTCCCGGGGACGAGCGGCGCCTTACCGCGTCAGGACTTGTGGGACGCCGGTGTCGACGCGTCGTGGGAGCTCGACCTGTTCGGGCGGGTGAGCCACAACGTGCGAGCGGGTCGCGCCTTCGAGGAGTCGGCGGACGACCAACTGCGGGATGCCCAACTGTCGTTGGCGTCCGAAGTGGCGCGGACGTACTTCGAGCTGCGCGGCGCGCAGAACGAGCTCGCCGTCTCGGAGCGGAACGCGGAGAATCAGCGGCGCACGATGAAGCTGACCGAGCAGCGGTTGTCCGCGGGCAGCGGCACGGCCTTCGACGTCGAGCGCGCCCGGGCCGAGTTGAGCCTAACGCTCGCCGAGACGCCGGCGATCGAGGCGAGGATCGCGGGGAGCCGGAATCAGCTGGCGGTGCTCATGGGCCGCACGTCCGAGAGTTTGCCGCCGACGCTGCTCGCGTCGGCCACGCTGCCGACACTGCCTAACGTCGTCAAGGTCGGCTCGCCGGCGGAGTTGGTGAAGCGCCGCCCCGATGTGTTGAGCGCCGAGCGGCAGTTGGCGGCGCAGACGATGTTGATCGGCGCGGCGCAAGCGGATTATCTGCCGCGCGTGTCGCTCGCTGCCAGCGCAGGCTATACGGCGCCGACATTCAATGCGATCGGCAACACGGGGACGCCGCGATTCTTCATCGGCCCGGTCTTGTCGTGGCCGTTCCTGGACCTCGGCCGTGTGAAGACGCGCGTCGATATCGCGCAGGCGCAGGCGGATCAGGCGCGCGCGCAATACACATCGGCGGTGGTGGGTGCGATCGGCGAGACGGAGAGCGCGATCGTGTCGTACGATCGGTCGCGTGCGCGGCTGGCGAACCTGGGTGAAGCGGTGCGGGCGAGTACGCATGCGCTCGATCTCGCCCAACTGCGTTACGAAGCGGGCGAGACGGATTTCCTTCAAGTGCTCGACGCGCAGCGCACGTTGCTGAGCGCCGAGAGTCAGTTGGCCGTTGGCCGTACGTCGGCGGTGACCGCCCTGGTGGCGTTGTACAAAGCCGTAGGTGGCGCATGGCCTGGCAACAGATAGACGGCGGTTAGCCTGCGGAAGCGGCCCGTGACGGGAGGGATTCACGCGCGGCGCCTAACCGCAGCCAAACTATGCCGAGCCGGGGCGGCCTGTTCATTCCGAACGGCCGCCCCGGCTTGGTTCATCCGGCCTGTACGCCTGCCTTGCCGTCGGAGGACACGTCAAACCGAACCCACATGCCGGCCATCGCGTGGCCCGGAATGAAGCAGTTGAGCGTGTAGTTTCCGGCCTTCGATGCCGTGAACGTCAGCGTCTGCGACTTGTGCGGCTGTGTTGCCTTGCCGGGATCCGTCGGGTCCGAGCTGATGGCGCCCGCAAAGATCGGTTGCGGATTGGTGAAGGTGGGCGGGAACGTCGTGTAGGCGCTGTCCACGCCAATGCTGTGTGCCAGCGTCGCATCATCGTTCGTGAACTTGAGCACCACCTTGTACCCCTCGGGCACGGTGATCGTGGCGTTGCCCTTGTCGTATCCGTTGAAGTTCCAATGGTTGTTGTCCGGCGTTTGACCGGCGTGAATGTCGAGTGTGACGGTCTTCTTGGCTTTGTCGACTTTCATCCAGGACGGTATGGTCATCGGTCCTTGCGGGGCCTGCGCGACCGCGGTGGATTCCGCCGGCGCGGCAGCAGGCGCCATCGCCGCCGATGTGTCCGCTGATGTATTCGCGCTCTTGCCACCACCGCATGCGACCAGTACGACCGCCGTTCCGATGAGGGCGGCATGTGCGATTCTCATGAGGAACTCCGTTTACTGTTCACGTTGATCCTTCGATCGTCGTTGTATAACGCAGGAAGCGTGCTTCGAGGCGCGGAGACGGGATGTGAATGGACGGGTTCCGTCTCGTTTGTACCGGACTGAGATTGCGAAAGCCGCGCTCGGTATGCACCGGCGCGCCGTTCACAGTCACACGCTTCCCGATGCGCCCATGCAGTCCATCCTCGACACGGTCTTCCTCGGCAATGCTGCGCGCGCGTGGCTGCGCGGCGCGCTCCTCTTCGTCGCACTGGTCCTCGCGCTTGGCCTAACGGGTGGTGGTGTGCCTCGCCGGGGATCGGCTGCGTGGTGCGCGCGCCCCCGAGCCCCCGACTGTGTTTGGAAACTGCAAAATCAGCGATCGGAGCCGACTCTGGACTATGGCGCCGGCGCGGCACCGTACCCATAGTTCTGGCTCTTCCCGCCGCCGAGTGACGAGTGCTACTCCCGATCATCGCGTTGTTGCAGATCGCCGCAGTAACACCCGGTACCGTTTTCAGTGGACGTAACGGCCACACCGAAGTCAGCGCACCGCGTTTGGCCGACACCGTGAACGTGGACGGGAGTCTGGACGAGCCGGTGTGGGCGAAGGCCGCGCGTCTCACTGATTTCTCCGAGTACACGCCGGTGGACGGGCTGCCGGCCGCCGATTCCACAGACGTGCTGGTGTGGTATTCGTCCGATGCCATCTACTTCGGCATTCGGGCCTACGAGTCGCACGGGCCCGTGCACGCGACGCTCGCTGATCGCGACAACATTTCCGCCGACGATTTCGTCGAGATATTTCTCGACACGTTCGACGATCATCGCCGAGCGTATGTGTTCGGGGTGAATCCGCTGGGCGTGCAGTCCGACGGCATTTTGAGCGAAGGCATACAGTCGCACGCCGCGGGGATCGGCAGCGCCGGCACCACGCGCGACACGGTGGACCTGAGTACCGACTATACGTATGACTCGCGCGGGCGTGTGCTGCCCGACGGCTACGAGGTCGAGATTCGTGTCCCGTTCAAGAGTATTCGGATTCAGCCGGGGACAGCGCAGCGGTGGGGGCTCAACATTCTGCGCCGGGTTCAGCATTCCGGCCACGTGAGCACCTGGGCGCCGGCGCTCCAGGCCAACTCGAGTTTCCTGGCGCAGTCGGGCGCGCTCGTCGGCCTAACGGACCTGAATCGCGGGCATCCGCTGGAGATCAACCCCGAGCTCACGTCGCACGTGGACGGTGCACGCCAGGGTCCTACGTGGCACTACGGATCGCCGATTCAGCAGTTGGGCGGCAATCTCCGCTACGCGCTCACCGACAACCTCACGGCCGACGCCACGGTCAAGCCCGATTTCTCGCAAATCGAGAGCGACGTGCCGCAGTTGTCGTACGATCCGCGCGACGCGCTCTTCTTTCCCGAGAAGCGGCCGTTCTTTCTCGACGGGCTCGAGCAGTTCGACACGCCGAGCACGCTCATCTACACGCGCAGCATCTTGCAGCCGGTCGCGGCGGCCAAGCTGACCGGGACGGTGTCGGGCCTGGACATCGGGTTCCTGTCGGCGGTGGACAATTCCGACGCGTCGGAGACGGGCACGGTGAATCCGGTGTTCAACATCGTGCGCGTGCGGCGCGGGTTCGGGCCCAACATTTCGTTAGGCTCGGTGCTCACCGACCGCGAGGAAGCCGGGCACTTCAATCGCGTCGGCGGGATCGACGGCTCGATTCTCTTCGACAACATCTACGCCGTCCGCCTGCAGGCTGCGGCGAGCATGACGCGTGGAGACTCGGGCTCGTTGTCGGGACCGTTGTGGAGCGCGATCTTCGAGCGGCAGGGCCACACGATTCAAATGCACTACTCGCTCGCGGGCATCGATCCGGACTTCCGTACGCAGAGCGGATTCGTGTCGCGGTCCAACGTCGCCGCGTTGAACGCCGAGCAGTCGGTCACGCTCTACGGCGGGCGCGGCAGTCTCATTGAGAGCTGGACCGGTGATTTCACGGCCAACCATTCGTGGATCTACACGCGATTCGCTGCCGGAAAGAGTCCTAACGATCTGCGGTGGCACATCAGCAACCAATTCGCGCTGCGCGGCGGGTGGACCGTCGTGGCCAACGTGTTCCTCGAGCGGTACGGCTATGACCCATCGATTTATACGAATTATTACGTGGTGCATCAGACGATCGAGGGGCCGGACACGACCAAGTTCCTGGGCACGCCGCACATTCCGAATCTCGATATCATCGCAGGGGTGACGACGCCGCACTGGAAGAATTTCGACGCCAGCATCCAGACCGTGACCGGACACGACGAGAACTTCTTCGAGTGGGCGTCGGCCAACATCATCTTCATCAACGCGAATCTCGATTGGCGGCCGAATACGCGTCTGCGCGTGAACGCGCTGTACTCGCACCAGCAGTACATCCGGCGCGACGACGGCACCAACGCGGACATACGCCGTATTCCGCGGCTCAAGGTGGAGTATCAGGTGTCGCGCCCGATTTTCGTGCGACTGGTTGGTCAGTACGACTCGCAGACGACGGACTCGTTGCGCGACGATTCGCGGTCTAACGATCCCATCGTGCTTCGCGATCCAGTGACCGGCACGTTCACGCGCGCATCGCGGACCGTTGCGAACGCCGTGCGCATCGACGGCCTCTTCGCCTACCAGCCGACGCCGGGCACCGTGTTCTTCCTCGGCTACGGCAGCAGCATGACGGAGGACGATCCGTTCGCGTTCCGCGACATCCATCGGCTGAACGATGGGTTCTTCGCGAAGGTGAGCTACGTCTTTCGATTAGGCGGGTGACGCGGCGGTGGCGATACGGCCTGGCGCACTATCTGCGGTCGAACCATGCCCCATCCTTGTGAGGACCAACGATGTACGCCGTCGTCAGAGACAATACGTTCGATAGGGCGAAACTCGCGGCGGAAAGCGCCAAGATCGCGGAGTTCCAAGCGGCGCACGCCAGGCAGCCGGGCTATCGCGGGAGTGTCGTCGTCGACATCGGTTCCGGTCGACAGATCTCGGTCACATTGTGGCAGTCCCAAGCCGACGGCGAGGCCGCACGCATCGCGCTCGGGCCCGTGATCGGGCGTGCCCTCGTGCCGCTGTTGGCCACGTCCTCGATCCTCGTCGGTGTGGGAGATGTCGTGTTCGACGATCTGTCGACGCCGGAGTAGCCGGGCTGCACGCGGCTCCGATTCTCGGTTGACTTTTCTTTTTGGCGCGGATATGGTGCGTGAAGGTGGCGCCGGCGTTTGCCGTCGCGCGAACTATTCCTTCGCACCTCGCGTTACTACGACATGATCCGCTCCGCGTTCGTCATGTGCTGTTGTGCATGCATGTGTGCCTGCTCTCCAGAGAGCGGTCGCCATGGCGGAGCGTTACCCGTGAACACGGGATGACATCGACTTAGATCGACGACGCTTCCATGGGCCCGCTCTCCACATCCGGAGAGCGGGCCTTTTTTTGTCGTGCCTAACCAGGAGAGACGGTGCCGAAAGAGAACGGCGGGCCAAGTGCCGCGGAAGGCATCAAGGCGGCGAGCGACGGATTGCGCGGCACGCTCGCGTCCGAAGCCGCGGACGGCGGTACACATTTTTCCGAGAGCGCGCGCCAACTGCTCAAGTTCCACGGCGCGTACGAGCAGGACGATCGCGATGCGCGCCGGGTGCGCAAGGATGCGGGCGAAGAGCCGGCGTACTCCTTCATGCTGCGCGCCAAGCTGCCGGGCGGCGTCCTAACGGGACGGCAGTATCAGGTGTTCGACGCCCTCGCCGGCCGCTACGGCAACGGAACACTGCGCGTGACGACGCGCCAGGACTTCCAGCTTCACGGCATCCTCAAGGGCGATCTCAAGGGTACGATCGCCGCCGTGAACGCGACACTCGTCACGACGCTCGGCGCCTGCGGCGATGTCGTGCGCAACGTGGTCACGTGCCCCGCGCCCGTGCGCGACCGCGTGCGCGACGAGGTCCTGGCCCTCGCGACGCGATTGTCGTCGCACCTCTTGCCGGCGACGCGTGCGTATCACGAGATCTGGCTCGACGGCGAGCGGGTCGCCGAGGAGAACGGCGAGCCGGCGGTCGATCCCCTTTACGGGACGCGCTACCTGCCGCGGAAGTTCAAGATCGGCTTCGGTTACCCCGACGACAATTGCTGCGATGTCCACAGCAACGACCTCGGTTTCCTGACGGTGCGAGACGGCGATCGCCTCGCCGGATTCAACGTGCTGGTGGGCGGCGGGTTAGGCGCGACGCATGGCAAGCCCGACACCTACCCGCGCCTCGCCTCGCCACTCGCCTTCGTTAGGCCCGGGGGTGTGTGCCGAGTGAGCGAGGCCGTGGTCGCCGTGCACCGCGACTACGGCGACCGGTCCAACCGGCGGCACGCGCGCCTCAAGTACGTGATCGATGATCATGGTCTCCCGTGGTTCCGCGCACGAGTCGAAGCGCATCTCGGCGCTCCGTTGGAACCGCCGCGCGACGTCGACGTCACCGAGATTCACGACCACCTCGGGTGGCACGAGCAGGGCGAGGGCCTGTGGTTCCACGGTGTGTTCGTGGAGAATGGCCGCATCCGCGACACCCCTGAGCTGCGGCTCCGGACCGCGCTGCGCGAGATTGTGACCCGCGTGCGTCCGGAGATCGGCGTGCGGCTCACGTCGCAGCAGAACGTCCTGTTGACCGGCATCGCCGAGCGGCATCGCACGATGGTCGAGGAAATTCTCGCCGATCACGGCGTGGCCGACCCGGCGCGCGTGCTCCCGGTTAGGCGTTGGGCCATGGCGTGCCCGGCGCTCCCGACGTGCGGTCTCGCGCTCGCCGAGTCCGAGCGGGCGTTGCCCGGGGTGCTCGAGACGCTGGAGCGCGAGCTCGAGCGGCTCGGGATTGCCGGCAGCGAGCTGACGGTGCGCATGACCGGGTGCCCGAACGGGTGCGCGCGCCCGTACACGGCCGACCTGGCGTTCGTCGGACGCTCGGCCGACCGGTACACGGTGTACGTGGGCGGCACCATGCTCGGCACCCGACTTGGCGTCGCGCACAGGGACCTCGTGCGGCGCGCCGATCTGGTGGCCGCGGCCGTGCCGCTGCTCGAGTCTTATCGCGCGAATCGGCTGCCTAACGAGCGGTTCGGCGACTACGTGCACCGCGCCGGATTGGCGGGCCTCGCCGCGCCGGAGGCGCCGTGACGACGCCGGCCGCACGGCTCGCGATGGACGCCAAAGAGATCATGCGATTCCTCGTGCGCGCGTATCCGGGCCGGGTGGCGCTGAGCGCCAGCTTCGGCGGCGGCGGCCTGGTGCTCGCGCACATCCTGAGCGGCATCGACGCAGACGCTCCGGTGTTGTTTCTGGACACGGGGTATCACTTCCCCGAGACTATCGCGTTCAAGAATCGCTTCGCCCAACGGTACCATCTGCGAGTCGTCGATCTCGCGACGCCCGTCGATGCAACACCCGCCGAACTGTATCGCACCGATCCCGATCGGTGCTGCCGGGTTCGAAAGGTCGAACCGATGCATCGGGCGCTGGAAGGGTTCGATGTGTGGATCACGGCGCTGCGCCGGGATCAATCGGAGACGCGCCGAGCGATCGCGGTGATGGAGCATCAGGTGATCGACGGACGCGCGATACTCAAGGTGATGCCCCTCGCGAACTGGAGCCGGCACGATGTCGAGGAGTATCTGGCGACGCACGACGTGCCATTGCATCCGTTGCTCGAGATGGGCTACACCAGTATCGGATGCTGGCCGTGCACGAGGCCGACGGTGGAGGGGGAGGGCGAGCGCGCGGGCCGGTGGAGCGGAACGAATAAGACCGAGTGCGGCTTGCATTCCGCCAATGCGTGATCGTCGGCTGACGAAACCGTCTGACCGGAGCTACATTGACGGGCCGCGGGTGAGGGCGTTCGGTAGAGCGCACTCGCGGCCCGACGCTGTTCCCGGTCACTCACCCCGCTGCCTCCACTATGACGCGACTCTCCCTCGCCAGCCTTGCCGCGTGCTGCGCACTCGGACTCGTGCGTCCCGCGCCCGTTGCCGCCCAGCAGCCGGAGCAAGGCTACATCACCATGTCGGATTCGGCGCGCATCTTCTACAAGATCGCCGGCCACCCCGGTAAGGGCATCGACACTCTCATCGCGATTCACGGCGGACCGGGCATGGACCTCGAGTCGATCTACAACGACTGGTCTCAAGGCCTCGGACGCCGGCACGTGATCATCTTCTACGATCAGCGGGGCGGCGGGAAATCGGAGCTGCCCACCGACACATCGCGTCTCATCGCGGCGCGGCAGATCGAGGATCTGGACGAAGTGCGCCGGCACTTCGGCCTAACGAAGGTGACGCTCCTCGCCCACTCGTACGGACCCTTGCTCGCGGCGAGCTACGCGATCGCGCACCCCGATGCCGTGAAGAAGATGGTGTTCTTCGGGCCGGTGCCGCCGCGCCGCGGGGACTTCTTCACCCGCTACGGACACAACATCACGTCGCGGTTGGACAGCAGCCAGCTCGCCACGATGTCGCACCTCGACTCCGAGATGACGTCCGACACCTCATCGGACGCGACCGTACGCCACGCGTGCAAGGATTACTGGGCGCTCGGCTTGCGGCCGCGTCTCGCGTCGCCCGGCGGACTTGGCGTCCTGCGGTCCGACCTGTGCGCGACGGACCCCCAGGGAATCCGCTACGGCATGAGCGTCGCCAACCGCGTGATCATGAGCTCCTACGGCGATTGGGATCTGCGGCCGCAGCTCCGCACGCTCGACGTCCCGCTCCTCGTGGTCCACGGCCAGCAGGAAACGATCCCGATGGACCTGGTCGAGGAGTGGGTGACGTCCATGCCTAACGCTCGGCTCGTCAAGGTGCCTAACGCAGCGCATTTCACCTACGCCGAGCAGCCGGCGCTGGTCTGGCCGGTGGTGGAGCGGTTCCTGGCCCAACGGTAAGCGCTCAGTGCCAGGTGAGCACGATGTCGTCGACGTCGAAGAAGCCGGTGTAGTTGGCGCCCATCCAGAAGCGGACGGCGTTGAAGTCGTGCGCGATGTTGGCGTTGCCCGAAGGAAGTGTGTACGTGGTGTCTCCCGACGCGCCAGTGCCGAATAACTGGAAATGCGCCGTGGTCCCCGCGGCGCCAATGGTCAGAGCCGCCGAGATGGTGAAGAACTGGTCGCGCGGGAATTTGCCGAACGTCACGGCGCCGTCATCGATGCGGACCGTGTTGTCGGGCATGAAATCGAGGTGCAGAAAGTTCACGTAGTCGTGCGGCCCGCTGGAGAACGGCTCGAACGCCAACGTGGCCGCGCCCGCGCCCGACGGGATGTACATCACCGCCAGCAGCGCGAACGTGCCGTTGCCCTCCCGTTGGGCGAACACGCCCTGCATGCCCGTCTGGTTGCCGTTCAGATCGTTGTGCTTGATCTGCACGAACTTCTCGCCGTTGCCCGACGGTGACGAGACGACGAGCACGCTGCCGTCGCCATTGTCGTAGTTGACGGTGCCGACAGTCTGTTGTGGCTTTGGGGGCGTGCCGATCGAGTCATCGCGGAAACTGGCGGAGAGCAGCGTCGTCGCCGAGCAGCCGGCGAGCGACGCGAACGCGACGAGCGCGGTACAATGCCGTAGTCGCATCGGGGAACCTCCTCGGACGGCCGAACGTGCCGACGCGCGGCCAAGTGAGTTGGGCGTGTGCGTTGGGCAAAAGAAGGCGCGCCCGATGGTTCCCGCAAGCTGGCAATTCGCCTAGTGCAACGGCCTAGGGAAATCCCTAGGCCGTTTCGTCCTAACGCTACGCAGCGTTCCGCTCGAGTGGTGCACGGCGGTATTGTTGATCGTACCAACCATCGCGCACAGGCCACATTCAGAAGGGCGATGGGCTCTGCGACACGACGGACTCGGCATTGGCAACGGATGCGATCACGCATGGGGAGCGACACCTGGGTGGTGAACGTGCATGAGTAGCGCGATGCGCCGGCGCCTGGACGCCGACGTCATCGTCATTGGCGCCGGCGCGGCGGGTCTCGCGGCGGCTATGTCGCTCGTCGAGAGCGGATTGGACGTCCTCGTGCTCGAGGCGCGCGATCGCGTGGGCGGGCGCATCCACACCGTCGCGTCGCTCAGCACCGGCGTGCCGATCGAGGTGGGCGCGGAATTCATGCATGGCACGGCCGCGCCCATTCGCGCGCTCGCCGAGCGATACGATCTGCGCACGGTCGACATCGCCGGACAGCGATTCGAGCACACGACGCGCGGCCTCCGCGTCGCACGCGACTATTCGGCGCGACTGGACCGGGTGCTGCGCCGTCTCGATGCGCATCGCACGCCGGACCGCTCCTTTGCCGACGCGATGCGCGCGAATCGCGGATCGCTGCGCGCGGCGGACCGGTCGCTCGCGACGCGCTTCGTGGAAGGCTTCGATGCCGCCGACGCGACGCTGGTGAGCGAGCGGTGGCTCGCGCTAGCGGGCTCGCCGGGCCACGACGTGCGCGAATCGCGCGTCGGGCGCCTGCTGGACGGGTACGGCGTGCTCGCGCACGCACTCGCCCGCTCGTTAGGCAGCCGGGTGCGACTGGGCGCGGCGGTGTCGGAGGTGCGATGGCGCCCGGGGCGGGTCGAGGTGACGTCCGGCGGCGGGGCGGCCGGCCGCCGCCGCTCCGCGGCGCGCGCGGTGCTCGTCACCGTCCCGTTAGGCGTGCTGCAGGCGCCGCCCGGAGCGCCGGGCGCGATCCGTTTCGAGCCGCGGGTGCCACCGCTCGAGCGGAGCGCGGCGTTAGGCGTCATGGGGCCGGTCGAGCGTCTGGCGCTCCGGTTCGCCGAGCCGTTCTGGCTGGAGCCGTCGTTCGCGCG
>JANWIK010000156.1 GCA_025449955.1 Gemmatimonadaceae bacterium | reverse complement strand
GCGGTGCTCATTCTGCGCCGCGGCGACCGGCCCATCGGCATCGCCCTCGAGGACGTGGAAGATGTGATCATGGTGGACCAGTCCCGCCTGCACCAACCCTTGGGCGCCACCGGCGCCGGCGTGGTGCTCGGCGTCGAACGACGCGGCGGCGACCTGGTCGGCATTGTCGATGCCGATGCGTTGGTCGAAGCCTGTGCAACACCGCGTACCGGAGAGTCCGAATGACGACGGCAACCTCACAGCAAGTCGTGACCTTTCGCGTCGGGGAGGAACACTTCGCCGCCGACATCCTGACGGTGGAGCGCGTCCTGCGGCAGGTGGCACCCACGCCGGTGCCTAACTTGCCGGACTGGATGGAAGGCGTCATCGAGTACGAGTCGCACGTGGTCCCGGTGATCGACCTCCGCCGGCGCTTCGGCCTCGACGAAGCCGGACGGCCGACGGCCGGCGTCCGCATCATCGTGTTCCGCGCCGGCGACGAATGGGTGGGCGCGCTGGTCGACGCGGTGCTCGAGGTGGTGAACATCGATGGCGCACAGCTCTCGCCGCCGCCGTCGCTGTTGAGAGGCCTCAACGCCGAATACGTGCGCGGTCTCCTGCACCGCGACGGACGCATGATCATTCTGCTCGAGATGGCGCGGCTGCTCACGGCCACGGAACATCTCGAGCTGCAACGCGCGAGCCTGGGAGGGGCCTCGTCGGATGGCTGACGTCGACGGACGACCGTTCCGCGCCCGCATGGGCGCCATCGAGGCGCGCCTCGACGGACCGCAAGCGGCCGCGGATCGCGACGCGATCAAAGCGGACATCATTGCGCTCTACAAGGAGGTCGAGCAGGAGATCGCGCAGCTCACGACGCTGCGCGAGGATGTGAAGCGCTTGGTGGAACGGTGGAAGCAAGTCAGCGGCGCCACGGCGGCGAAGGCGACCAACGCGCCGGCGTTCGGCGGCGAGCGCCCGGTGATGGCCGACCACATCGGCGCGTCCACGTACCTCGAGAAGGGCTGGAGCCTCATTTCGTTAGGCGATCACGATGGCGCCGAGCGCGCTCTCCTCAAGGCCCTCGAGCTGTCGCCTAACGATCCACAGACCGAATCGCTCCTCGGTTGGGCGCAGATGCTCCAGGACAAGTACGACGAGGCGCTGCTCAACTTCCAGAAAGTCTTGATGCGCCAGCCCGCCAACTCGCTCGCGCGCATCAACCTCGGCTACATCTGCCTCAAGAAGAAGATCTTCGGCGAAGCCATCGAACATCTGTCCAAGGCCATCCGGTTGGACAACGACCGCAAGGCGTCGCTGTACGCGCACTTCTATCTCGGTCTGGTGTATGCGGAACGAGAGATGTACGAAGACGCGCAGACGTTCTTCCGCAAGACGCTGGCGCTCGGGCCCAACCTCATCGAGGCGTACTACGAGCTCGGCCGCGTGCTCTGGTTCGACAACAAGCGCGACGACGCGCTCGAGACGTGGCGTTCGGGACTCGCCGCCAACAAGTTCAATCCATGGGGCAAGCGTTGTGGCGAGATGCTGAAGCACATCGAAGAGGGAGGCACACCCGCGCGCACCGCGTAGGCCTGGTCGCCGCGCTCGCGGTGTTGCTCGGCGGCCACGCGCCGCGGGCAGCATCGCAAGTCGAATCGCCGCCGATCCGGTTGGACGAAGGACGTTTCACCGTCGTCGCCTACCCGCGCGACGTCACGCTCGCGCATTCTGTGCTCGCGCACGCGATGGCCAACGACACGTTCCCGGGATTGCCCCGCCCAACGGAGCACGTGCTCATCGCGATCGCACCGGACCACCGGCGATTTCGCGAATGGTCGGGATCGGGTGCGCCGGAGTGGGGCGCCGCCGTCGCCATTCCCGATCAGCGCCGCATCGTGATGCAGGGCTCCGCCGCCGGATCCGGCGCGGGCGATCCGATGCAGGTGCTCAGACACGAGCTCGCGCACTTGGCACTCCACGAATACATGGATGACCTGCCGCCGCGATGGTTCGATGAGGGATACGCGAGTGTCTCCGCCGGCGAGTGGGATCGCGATGCGGTGCTCACTACGAGTATCGGTCTCGTATTTCACGGCGCTCCGTCGCTCGATTCCCTCGACGCGGAGTTCCAGGGCGGCGAATCGGAAGCGGGCGCCGCGTACGCGCTGTCGTATCGCGCCGTCACCGAGCTCGCGTCGCTCGACAAGGAGCGCGGCCTCACGCTCTTCTTTCAGTATTGGCGGCAAACGCTCTCCATGGATGTGGCGATCCGCCGGGCATACGGACTCACCGAGGATGCGTTCCAGCAGCGGTGGCGCGATCACACGATGCGGCGCTACGGTGCGCTCGCGGTGATGGCGAACATGTCGCTCGCGCTCGGACTCCTTGGCATCGTCATCGTGCCGTTGTACGTAATACGAAGACGTCGCGATCAGCGGCGCATGGATGAACTGCGCGAGGCCGAAGCGGCGGCCGAGCGTCGAGCGAAAGCGGATGCACTGGCCGCACTGCTGTCGGCGGGACAGGTGGAGACGCCACAAGATGAACCGCCCGATGACATGACATCCGCGTAACGCGCTGCCCACTATCGCTTGACATGCAACGGCAGCGGATTCACACTATGCGACTATGGCAAAAGCCGAGAGTGTATCCAAACCGCGGTCTTATGTGTGGTGGGCTGCGGCAGCAGTCTGTGTTGCGGCGGGTTACGCCGATCTACTGCGAGGCGGAACAACGCTCGCGCCGATTCTGCTGGTGATTGGTTACTGCGGTCTCATTCCGCTAGCAATCCTCAAGTAAAGCGAAGCAGCAACGCTCCGTTCCACAGGCTTCCGTCGCTCGGGGGCGCGAAGTGTGCGTGACCAGGATCGTGCCTGCCGGCGGCAACCCCGAGGTTTTCCGGGGGCGAATAGCTCAGTTGGTTAGAGCGCCTGCCTTACACGCAGGATGTCGGGGGTTCGAGTCCCTCTTCGCCCATGTATTGTTGTGGGACCCCATCGGCGATGTTCGGGGTAGATCAGATTAACACTCGGAGGGTAGCGAACGTGAGGGCAATGACTTACAGGGCGAGCGCAGCCGTGTGGGGATTGGTAGCGGTCGCATTCGCCTGGTCTCCGATTTCGGCCGCCGCGCAAATCACCCGGCGCGTCCCGATCCCTGAGGGAACACCGCGCATGATGGTGGCCCCATTTCGGGGAAACGAGCTCGGGCTTGGCCCCAAAGTGAGTGGCCAAGTCATCGACAAGCTCACGTCGGACATCCCGATCAAGAATCTGTTCGTGATTCCGCAGAAAGCCGTCTGCGACAATCTCAAGGCATCCGGCTTCAGTTGCGACAGCACGCCCGACCCCATCACGTCGAAGCTGCTCGCGACGCAGCTGCGCGCCGATGAGTACCTCGAGGGCAACATCACGCACGACGCCCAGGCGTACAAGCTCGAGACGCGCATGGTGCTCACCCGCGACAACAGCATGGTTCAGCCGCTGCCCGATCTTTCGGGCGCCAAGCTGGGCGATTTGATCGACAAGTTGTCGAAGGATGTGCAGGACGCGCGCAAGCAGTTAGCCGATGAGCGAAAATGCGAGCTCGCCGTCGCGAATGGGCAGCCACAGGATGGCATCACGGCGGCGCGCGCAGCGATCCTCGCCTACCCGCAGTCGACAATCGCGCGTGTCTGCCTCGGCAACGCGTTCCTTGCGACGAAGGCGCCGCCCGACTCGGTCATCGCGGTGACGGCGAAAGCGGTCGAGATCGACCCAAAGAACCGGCCGGCGTTAGCGCTCCTGGCCGATGCCTACAAAGCCAAGTACGACGCGCAAAAGGACACGGCTGCTCTCGACAAAGCGGTCGACACGTGGGCCGCCGAGCTCGCCGTCGACTCGAAGAATTTGAAGTTGGTGGAAGACGTCACGCAGAAGATCGCCGCATCGGGACGGGCAGCGCGCGCCAAGCCGATCATCATTCAGGCGGTGCAGGACAACCCCGGCGATCCGACGCTCGTGCACCTCAAGTGGCTCATTCTCCAAGCCACAAAGGATTACGCAGAGGCCGCGACAACCGGCGAGCAGATGGTGCAGACGGACACGTCGTTGGCCGACACAAGCTACTTCGTGCGTCAGGCTGCGTTGTACGCGCTGATCCAACAACCGCAGAAGGCGGCGGAGACGACGGCCAAGGGCGTCGCGAAGTTCAAGAACAACGCGGCGCTGTGGTCGCTCAACTCACAGACGCAGCGGCTCGCCGGTCAGTCGCAGGCGGCTGTCGACGCGGCGAACCAAGCCATCAAGATCGATCCGAAGTCGGAGCACGTGTACCTGCGCAAGGCGCAGGCCGAGATGGATCTCAAGCAGACCGACAGCGCGGTCGCGACACTCAAGCAGGCCGTCGCGAACGGCGAAGACAAAGGCAATGTGGGTCAGTTCCTGCTCGTGTTGGGCAACACCGCGTATCAAGCCGCGTCCGACACCGCGAACGGCCACAAGCCGAGTATTCCCGAGTTCCAAAACGCTATCGCAGTATTGGCTGCCGGCGACACCATCTCGCCGACGCCGCAAGCGAAGTTCTTGATGGGCGTCTCCTATTTCCGTGTCGCCGATCTCGCGGTGCGGCAGAATCAGAGCGACAAGAAGTGCGATCTCGCGAAGACGGCGCAGGACGGATTGCTCAACGCGCAGATCTATTTGCCGGAGGGTGCGTCCGTGAGCACACAGACGGCGAGCCAGCTCTTGAGTATCATACCGAAGTACTCGCCGGCGGTCGACGCACAGGTGAAGAAATACTGCAAGTAGTCGATGTCCCGACACACACGATGCGCCCGCCGATGTTCGGCGGGCGCTATCGTTAGGAGACTCGCTTGACGCCGCGCGCCGTTCGCCGCTAGTATGCGTCCCCCGAGCGAACCATTGCACACGGTGTCCAACCCTGGAGCGTGGGCGAGCGAGTATCACGCGCCGGTGATGGCCGCGCGAATCGTCGAGTTGTTCCGTGCGTGCGACGACGTGCTCGATGGAACACTCGGCGGCGGTGGGCACGCGCTGGCATTGCTCGAGGCCGGCGTGCGCGTGACCGGGATCGATCGGGATCCGCAAGCAGTCGCAGCGTCGCGCGAGCGACTGGCGGCGTTCAAGACAGCGGGCAGATTTCGCGCGGTCGCGGCGAACTACGCTGACTTGGATGATGTGGCAGCGCTTGCGGACGCGCGATTCAACGGCATTCTTCTGGATCTCGGTGTGTCATCCCATCAACTGGACGATCTGGCGCGTGGCTTCTCGTTCCGCGAGGGAGCCGCGCTCGACATGCGCATGGAAGGGCACGACGGCGGCCCCGATGCCGCCTCGCTGTTGCAGGAGGCCGACGAACGCACGCTCACGCACATCTTCCGGGACTATGCCGACGAACCGCGCGCACATCGCCTCGCGCGCGAAATCGTGCGGCGTCGCGAACGGCGACCGTTCACCACGAGCGACGACTTGGTGGACGCGATTCGCGCCGCGCTGGGCGCGCCGCCGCGCACGTCGCCGTCGGTGTTCGCGCGGCTCTTCCAAGCGGTGCGCATCGCCGTGAACGACGAGCTCGGCGGATTGGAGCGGGCGCTGCCGTCGCTGCGCGATCGGTTGACGCCGGGTGGCGTGATGGCGGTGATCGCCTATCACTCGGGCGAGGACCGCATCGTGAAGAATGCGTTTCGCGCATGGAGTGCGGCGTGCACGTGTCCGCCGCGACAGCCCATCTGCACGTGCGGAGGAAAGGCGCTGGGCACGACGCTCACGCGCAAAGCGGTCGCCGCGAGCGACGCCGAGGTCGAGGCCAACCCGCGCGCGCGGAGCGCGCATCTTCGCGCATGGCAAAGCGCCGCGTAGCCGCGCGCGGGCGCGCATGGGTAGCCCTGGCGCTCTTCGGTTTCGTTCTCATCGCCGCGGGCGTCATCTGGCGGAGGACGGCGGGCATCACACGGTCGCGCGAGCTTCGTGCACTCGAGCAGCGGCGGTCTCAGTTGGAATCGGAGCGCGCGCAACTCGAGAGCGATGTGCGCGACCTGTCGAGCCGGAGCGTACTGGCGCCGCTGGTGGAGCGCCGGCTCGACATGCGGGTGCCCAACGACTCGCAGGTCGTCATCCTTAAGCGACCCAGACCGGCGCCGTAACCGTGCTACGCCAGAGCCGCATCACTCTCGTTCATCTCTCGCTGGTGTTGTTCGCCGCCGCGATCGTCGTGCGGGCGACGCAGGTGCAGGTGTTCCAATCCAAGCAGTGGGCGCAGAAGGCGGAGCGGCAGCACTTCGCGTCGGCCACGCTGCCGGCGCCGCGCGGCGCGATCTACGACGTGAGCGGTGCTCCGTTAGCCATGAGCCGCGAGATGCTCAGGCTCAGCATCTCGCCGCGCGAGATCAAGGATCGGCGCTCCGCGGCGCGCGACCTGGCGCAGTTGGGCGTGCCGTCGCCGTTCGTGGCGCGCGCGACGGATGCGCGCCGGGCCTGGGTGGACATCCCCGGCACGTACTCGCCGTCGCGCGCGGCGTCGCTCGCCTCCATGCGCGGCGTGTACACGCGCCCGACGGTGGATCGCGTGTACACGCCGCGCGAAGCGACGCGCCGCATCGTGGGCTGGGTGGATGACACGGGCACGGCGCGCGCCGGTCTCGAGATGGCGCTCGACTCGCTGCTGCGGGGCACCGATGGACACGCCGTGATCGCGCGCGACGCGCGCGGACGCCGCTTCGATTCGCCGGCCGACAGCGACGTGGTCCCCGAAGCGGGGGACGAGGTGCAGCTCACGATCAATCAGGAGCTGCAGGAAATCTCGGTGCGCGCGCTGTCCGACGCGATCACGAAGATGAGCGCGACCGGCGGCGACATCGTGATCCTCGATCCCGAGGACGGCGAGATCCGGGCGATGGCGAGCGATCGCGTTGGGCAGCCGTCGTTCGGCAATCCGGCGCTGAGCGAGCCGTTCGAGCCGGGCTCGACGCTCAAGCCGCTGTTCGCGGCCGCGCTCATGCAGCGCGGGCTCGCGCGCCCAACGGACACCGTGAACACCGAGAACGGCGCCTACACGATCGAGGGGCGCACGATCCACGACGAGCATCCGGCGCCGCGCCTCTCGCTGGCGCAGGTGATCGAGTACTCGAGCAACATCGGCATCGTGAAGTTCGTCTCCCGCCTAACGCAACGGCAGGAATTCGAGACGCTGCGGGACTACGGATTCGGCATGCCCACCGGCGTGCCGTATCCTGGCGAAGCGGCGGGCACGCTGTACTACCCGGTGGATTGGTCCAAGCAGTCGGCGGCATCGATGGCCATCGGCTACGAGGTCGCGGTGACCCCGCTGCAGCTGGCGGCGGCCTACGGCGCGGTGGCGAACGGCGGGGACCTGTTGCAGCCGGCGCTCATCAAGGACATCCGATCGCGCGACGGCACGGTGCTCTACCGGCACGACCGGCGCGTGGTGCGGCACCTGATGTCGCCCGATGTCGCGGCGAAAGTCAGGCAGATGATGATCGGCGTCGTGGAGGGCGGGACGAGCAAGGAAGCGCAGTTGGCGCGATTCACGCTGGCGGGGAAGAGCGGCACGGCGCGCCGCGGCGCCACCAAGCACGGATACAAGAGCGGCGAATACACCGCGTCGTTCGTTGGGCTCTTCCCCGCGGACAAGCCGCTCTACGTGATCATCGTGAAGCTCGACAATCCAAAGGCGACGATCTTCGGCGGAACGGCGGCGGCGCCGGTGTCCAAGATCGTGCTGCAGGCGGCGATCGCGTCGCGCGACGCGGCGCTCGACCGGAGCGCGCTCGCGACGAGCGAATCGTTGTCGAAGGTCGAAGACACGACGGTGATCTCGACGGGCGACGTGGCGCGCGCCGACGCGGCGCCGGACACCGACGACACGCCGCCGCCGGTGGTCGTCGCGCTCCCCGCGCGCGCACCGGCCGCGCATGCGGCGGCGCCGCGGCCGGTGCCCGAGGTAAAGGGCATGACGATCCGTGCGGCGGTGTACGCGTTGCACCGCGCCGGCTTCCGCGTGCAAGCCACCGGGTCGGGGGCGGCCCAGGGAACAATGCCTAACGCGGGCGCCGTGGTCAACGCCGGCGCGGTGGTCCGCTTGGTGGCGTCGCCGTGACGCCGTTCGAGTCGGCCAAAGTCGTGGCCGCCCTGCGCGACGCCGGCCTCGTGGCGGATACGCGCGGCGCGCTGCCCGCCGAGTTGTCCGATGTGAGCGACGACAGCCGGCACGTGCAGCCGGGTTCGCTGTTCATCGCGGTCAAAGGCTCGGAGCGCGACGGCCACGATTTCTTGCAGCAGGCGGCGGCCAAGGGCGCGGCGGCGGCGATCGTCGAGGACAGGTCGCGCACCGACCTGCCGGCGATCGCGGTGCGCGACGGCCGCCGCGCGGCAGCGATCGCGGCGGCAGCGGCGTTCGATCATCCGGCGCAGGCGCTGCGCCTCGTGGCGGTGACGGGCACCAACGGCAAGACGACCACCGTCCACATTTTGCGCCACCTGCTCGACGGACACGGCGGCAAGAGCGCCTCGATCGGCACGTTAGGCGTACTGGTGGGCAGCGCCGGCGTTCCGTTAGGCGAGGGCGGCGACGCGGCAGCCCTCACCACGCCGGGCCCGGTGGAGCTCCAGCGCACGCTGCGCGCGCTCGTCGGCGCGGGCGTGCGGTCGGTGGCCATGGAGGCGTCGTCGCACAGCCTCGACCAACGGCGCGTGGACGGCCTCGTGTTCGAGTCGGCGATCTTCACCAACCTCACGCGCGACCACCTCGACTACCACGGCACCATGGAGGCGTACTTCGACGCCAAGGCGCGGTTGATGTCGTACCTCGCGCCGCGCGGCGTGGCGATCGTGAACGCCGACGATCACGCGTGGGCGCGCCTGCCCGCGGCGCCGCGCACCATCACCTTCGGCCTGACCGACAAGGCCATGGTGCGCGCCGAAGCGGTGCACTACGAGCCGCGCGGCAGCGAGTGGCGCCTGGTGGCGAACACCCAACGGCACGCACTGCACCTGCCGCTCATCGGCGACTTCAACATCGTGAACGCACTCGGCGCCTCGGTCGCGGCGTGGGAGCTCGGCGCATCGCTGTCGGACGTCGCGTCGCGGCTGCGCACCGTGCCGCAGGTGCCCGGCCGCCTCGAGATCATCCACGAGCATCCCACCGTGCTGCGCGACTACGCGCATACGCCCGACGCGCTCGAGCGGTCGATCGCCGCCGTGCGGCCGTTCACGCGCAAACGGCTCATCGTCGTCTTCGGGTGCGGCGGCGACCGGGACCGCGGCAAGCGTCCGCAGATGGGAAACATTGCCGAGCGGTCGGCCGATTGGGTGATATTGACCAGCGACAATCCGCGTACCGAGGATCCCGAAGAGATTCTGGACGACATCGAGCGCGGGATGCGCCGGACGAATCACGAGCGCATCGAGGAGCGCGACTTGGCCATCCTGCAGGCCTTGGAGCGGGCCGACGCGCGCGACGATGTGATTTTGCTCGCAGGAAAAGGCCACGAGACGTATCAGATTCGGGGCACGGTCAAACATCCCTTCGACGAAAAGGCGGTTGTGGCGGAGCTCACGGGCAGGATGCGGTGATCGACGGCAAGGCGGCATCGCTCGAGCATGCCGGAAAGGCGCCGGACGGTCGTGAGCACACGGGCGGGGAATTCTGGACGCGCGATCGCGCGGCCCAGGCGCTCGCGTCGTGCGCGGTGGGCGCGCTGCCGCGCGGGACGCAACCGCTCTCCGGGGTCAGTACCGATACGCGCAGTATCGCGCCCGGGAGTCTCTTCGTGGCCCTCGCGGGCGAGCGCTTCGATGCGCACTCGTTTTTGCGCGACGCGGTGGCGCAGGGAGCCGGGGCGCTCGTGGTGTCGCGCGCCGAGGCGGCGGCCGGGTTGGGCGTGCCGGTGTACACGGTGACGGACACGTTGCTTGCGTTAGGCGCGCTGGCCAACTACCGGCGGCGCGCGTGGGCCGCGCGCGGGCCGGTGGTCGCGATCGCCGGCTCCAACGGCAAGACGACCACGAAAGAGCTCACGCGCTCGGCCCTCGCGAGCCGGCTCGAGGTGCACGCCACTGCAGGCAATCTGAACAACCTGGTGGGGGTGCCGCTCACGCTGCTGGCGTTGCCCGACACGGCGGACGTGGCGGTGATCGAGTTAGGCATGAACGTGCCCGGTGAAATGACACGTCTGCGCGCGATCGCCGAGCCCACGATAACCGTGATCACGTGCATCGCCGAGGAGCATCTCGAGGGATTGGGCAGCATCGAGGGCGTGATGCGCGAGGAATCGATCGCGCTGGACGGCGCGCGGATCGCGGTGGTGCCGGCCTCGCAGCCGGAGATCGCCGCCGCGGCGCGCGGACGCGTGACGCGCGTGGTCACGGCCGGTCTCGACGAGGGCGATCTGCGGGCGACGAAATGGGGGACCACGGCCGATGGACACGGATGGCTCGAGCTCGACGGCGTCACCGTCCGGCCGCCGGTGCCGGGCGCGCACAATCTGCGCAACGCGATGCTCGCGTTGGCAGTGGCGCGCGAGTGTGGAATCACGACCGTCGACGCGGCGCGCGGCATGGAGGCGGCCGTCATCCCGCCCATGCGCATGGCGTGGGAATCGTTAGGCGCGGCGACGCTGATCAACGACGCGTACAACGCGAGCCCGGCGTCGATGCGCGCGGCGCTCGACCTGCTGGCCGGGTTGGACGGCGGGCGACAGCGCGTCGCGGTGTTGGGCACGATGCGCGAGTTGGGCACGCACGCCGAGCGTCTCCACGATGAGGTGGCGCGATACGCGCTGGCCACGTCCATCGAGACGATCGCCGCCATTGGCGACATGGCTGTCGCGCTGCGCGCGGCGTCGCCCCACGATCCGCGCGTGGTCGTCGCCGACGACGTCGACCAGCTCTGGCCGCAACTCGAGCCGCGCCTCACGCGCGACGCCATCCTTCTGCTCAAGGCCTCGCGCGGCGTGCGCCTCGAGCGTTTCGTCCCGATTCTCACCGCCTGGGCGACTCGATAGTGCTCTACCACTTCCTCACGCAATACGTGAACTCCTGCCGCGCCTGCGGCGTGTTCAATCTCTTCACGTACATCAGCTTTCGATCGGTGGGCGCCGCGCTCACCGGATTCGTGGTCGCGATCCTCATCGGCAAACCGGTCATCGTTAGGCTGCGGGCGATGAAGGTGCGCCAGGTGATTCGCCAAGGAACGCCGGACACACACCAGGGGAAGGGCAATACGCCGACAATGGGCGGCGTGATCGTGATCATCGCCGCCGTGGTGCCCACGCTGCTCTGGGCGCGCCTCGACAACCGCTACGTGTGGATCGCGCTCCTGGTCACGGTGTGGATGGGCGCGATCGGATTTCTCGACGACTACCTCAAGCTCAAGCAGAAGCGCGAAGGCCAGGCCAACGTGGGCCTGGTGGAGCGCTACAAGCTGGCCGGGCAGATCGTGATCGGTGTTGCGTTAGGCATCTGGCTCTGGAAGGCGCCGCTCTCGACGCTGCCCGGGGCTTCCACCACGCTGCCGTTCTACAAGTACGTGCTGCTGGTGCCGATGGCGGCCGGCCTGGCGTGGTTGTACGTGCCGTGGGTGGCGTTCGTGCTCACCGGGGCGAGCAACGCGGTGAATCTCACCGATGGCCTCGACGGACTCGCCACCGGCCTCACGGCGATCGCCGCGGCAACCTTCGCCATATTCGCCTACATCATCGGGCGCATCGATACCAGCGAGTATCTGCGCATCTTCTATTTGCGCGGTGCGGGCGAGCTCACGGTGTTCTGCTCCACGCTGTTCGGCGCGCTCATCGGATTTCTCTGGTACAACACGCACCCGGCCGAAGTGTTCATGGGCGACACGGGCTCCCTGGCCTTGGGCGGCGCGTTGGGCGCGATCGCGATTCTGCTCAAGAGCGAGTTCCTGCTGCTCCTCATCGGCGGCGTCTTCGTGGCCGAGACGTTCTCGGTGATCGTGCAGCGCACGGTATTCAAGCACCGCCGGCGCAAGTACGGGCTCGAGTACGCCAAGTCCCATCGCGTGTTCCGACGAGCACCGCTCCACCATCACTTCGAGCTGAGCGGCTGGACCGAGACGCAGGTGGTGGTCCGATTCTGGATCCTCGGCATCTTCTGCGCGTTCGTGGCGCTCACCACACTCAAAATCCGATGATTCCGCGCGCGTGGCGCCAGGGCGAGATCGCCGTTGTCGGGTTGGGCGCGAGCGGACGCGCGGCCAGCGAGCTGCTGGTGCGCGACAAGCTGCGCGTGTACGCGTCCGACGCGTCGTCGTCCGACGGCGCGCAACGCGCGGCGGCGGCCCTTGGCCGGTTAGGCGCGACCGTCCAGACCGGCGGCCACGACCTGGCGCGCATTGCGCGCGCCGCGGTCGTGGTCGCCAGTCCGGGCGTCCCGCCCGACGCGCCCCCGCTCGTGCGCGCCCGCTCGGCCGGCGTGCCGGTGGTGAGCGAGATCGAGGTCGGCCTCCGGTACATGCCGGCCGCCACGCGGTACATCGCCATCACCGGCACCAACGGCAAGACGACCACCACCGCCATGGTCGGCCACTTGCTCCGCGCGTTAGGCCTGACGGCGGTGGACGCAGGCAACATCGGCACGCCGCTCACCGAGATCGCGCTCGGGGCCGCACCCCCGGCATGGGTGGCGCTCGAGGTGTCGTCGTTCCAGCTCCACGATACGCCGAGCATCGCGCCGGCGGTGGGCGTGCTCACGAACCTGAGCCCGGACCATCTCGACCGGTACCCATCGGTCGAGGCGTATTATGCGGACAAGGCGCTGCTGTTCACGAATGCGTCGGCGACATCCAAGTGGGTGGTGAACGGCGACGATCGCGTGGTCGAGCGGCTGGTGCGATCGTTAGGCGGCGGGAAGAACGTCGCCGGCGCGTCGTGGCCGTTGGCCGGCGTGGCGGAATTCAGTCTGGAGCGCCGCGCCGAGGCGTACTACGATCGCGCGGCGAACCAACTGGTTGTGTTGGGCGCGCCGGTCCTGGCGCGCCGGGACCTCTCGTTGTTCGGCAATCACAACGTGGCCAACGCGCTCGCGGCGTCGCTGGCGGTGATGTCCGCCGATCCGGCGCACGCGACGCCCGCGTCGCGCGCGCGGATCGCCGGCGGACTCGAGTCGTTTGCGGCGCTGCCGCACCG
>JANWIK010000155.1 GCA_025449955.1 Gemmatimonadaceae bacterium | reverse complement strand
CCACGTCGATCACGCTGTCCGCAACCGCGCTCACGATGTCCTGTGGATGCGTGTCCTCGTCGTAGAACAGGCTGAATCCACGCAGGTTCTTCGTCACACCGTGACTCGCCAGCGCCTGCGCCGGCGGCGTGTTCGTATAGTCATCGCCGATCAGACCGACGCCGATCCTGAGAGCCTTGAGCCGCGGATCGTCCAAGGACTCGATGTCCAAATGCCGGTCCGCGCGCGTCACGATGTAGTACGTCGACCGGTAGTAGGGATTCGTCGTGAGGACAGGATCGTAGCCGGCCGGCACGCCCATGATGACGTCGCACTCCGATGCGCTCAGCGTGCTGCGCACGAACCCGCGCCGATGCGGCCACCACGTGTAGACCACGGAATCGCCTAACGCACTGGCGATGACCTGCGCGATCTTGTTCTCGAAACCCTGCTCTTTCTTGTCCGAGAACGGCATGTTCTCCGGATCGCCGCACACACGGAGCATCTTGAAATCCTTCCAGGCTTGCGTGACCGGGAAATCGGCAGGCTGCTGCGAGCCCTGGGGCGCCGTCCTGTCGCCCTGACCCCGCGCGCTCGCTCCCACACCGGCCAGGAGACCGACGAGGAGCACGCACGCCCGACCCAACCACTTCTGCTGCGAGTACTGCATGATGTCCTTCTGGCCAAAGAGTGACGAACACATCCTAACGCGATCAACCCGGTGCCGGAGCACACTCGCTCCGACACCGGGTTCGATCACGCCCTTCACCTCGCCGTTGCTTACTGCTTCGCGGCGCCAGGCAGCGTGAACACCGTGAGTACACCACCCTGGTTCGAGTAGTGACCGGCGTCGCCGAACGCGCCTAACGCGCCGAGACCGGCGGTCGGATCCTCCGCGCCAATGCCCGCGGCCACACCGATACCGGCCCAGCCGCCGATGCCCGATAGCACTGCGACATACTGCTTGCCATCAGGACCGGTGTACGTCATTGGGCTGCCAATGATACCCGAAGGCGTCTTGAACTCCCACAAAAGCTTGCCCGTCTTCGCGTCCACAGCCTTGAGCCAGCCTTCCATCGTGCCGTAGAAGACCACGCCGCCGGCCGTGTTCATCGTGCCGCCGTACGCTGCCAGATTCTCCTTGTCCTTCCACACGATCTTGCCCGTCATCGGATCCCAAGCGATCACCGCGCCACGGTTGCCGCCCGGGCCCGGGAACATCCGCACGATGGCGCCCACGTAAGGCTGTCCGGCCGAGTACTTCACCTCGACGCCCTCGTAGTCCATGCAGATGTTGTTGGTCGGAACGAAGAAGTATCCGGTCTCCGGATCGTACGACGACGGCTGCTGATCCTTGAACCCGATCGCGGCCGGACAAATGCCCGCCGTGTTCCCCTTCGCGTTCGTACGCTTGGATGGATCTTCGACAGGACGACCAGTCGTGAGATCGATCTTGGTGGCCCAGTTCACCGGCCCGTACGGCTCTGCGACGAGCACCTTCCCCGTCGTCCGGTCTAACGTGTAACCGAAGCCGTTGCGGTCGAAGTGCGCCAACAACTTCTTGCCGTCCTTGTCGAACAACACCATCTCGTTCACGCCGTCATAGTCCCAGGCGTCGTGCGGTGTCATCTGGTAGACCCACTTTACTTCACCCGTCTGCGGATTGCGCGCCCAGATCGACATCGACCACTTGTTGTCGCCAGGACGCTGATCCGGATTCCACACGCCCGGATTTCCGCTGCCGTAGTAGAAGAGATTGAGCTCAGGGTCGTACGAGTACCATCCCCACGTCGTGCCGCCACCGCGCTGCCACTGATCGCCCTGCCACGTCGACACGCCGAGGTCCGTGCCCTGGTCCGTCGGGTACGGCGACTTGAGCGTGTTCGCGGTGATCATTACGTCCTTGTCGGGACCCGTGCTGTAGGCGCGCCACAGCTCGTGACCGTCTACCGCACTGAATGTCGTCACGCGGCCGCGAACGCCGAACTCGCCGCCCGAGATACCCGTGATGACCGCATCGCCAACCACGAGCGGTGCGTTAGTCATCGTCTCGCCCTTCTTGTAGTCCGCGCTCTTCACGCGGAACACCTGCTTGCCGGTCTTGGCATCCAGGGCCAGGAGATCGCCCGAGAGAAGCTCGATGAACAAGCGATCGTACTTGGGACTGTATGCGAGCCCGCGATTCACGACGTCGCAACACGCGATCGGAATCACGTCGGCCGGTTGTTCAGGAGTGAACTGCCAGATTTGCGGCGCACCGGGTTTCGCGAGATCCAGCGCGAACACCTTGTTGGGAAACGCCGAGTGCACGTACATCACGTGCCCAATGACGAGCGGATTACCTTCGTGCCCGCGAAGCACGCCGGTCGAGAACGTCCAGGCCACTTGCAGGTCTTTGACGTTCGCCGTGGTGATCTGCTTGAGCGGACTATGCCGCTGCAGATCGTACGTCCTCCCCGGCATGACCCACTGGCCCGGATTCTTGGCGGCCTCGATCAGCTCTTGCTGAGCGCTGGCGGCGGACGCGCCAAGAATCAACGCGCCTCCGAGGACCGCCCAAGAGGAGAAGCGGGTAAAGCGATTCATGATGCTGCCCCTTGTGGAGAGTGAGGATTGAGCATGACCGCGCATCCGCACGCTGTGCCGCCAGGCCTCGCGGTTGGGGCCGCACTGGGGCTAGTTCCGCTGGGGCAACAGCGGAACAGCGTGCCACATCGAGGAGGACTTCGCTCGCTGCAGACCATCGCACCTCACTATGCCGCGTGAGTTGAAAACGGTCTTCACTCGATTCATGCCGATCTATTTCGTCACGCCGCGCGCAACGCCTCGCGCGCTCACTCTGCTATTCGGGTCCGCGCAGCAGAACTGCCCTGCCGTTTGATCATCCCTCGTGGTCAGGGTGGTCACGAACGATTTATTACATCCATCCAACCCGTATCCTGCACAACACCGGAGAAATCGGCAACCCCTGCTTCACGTATCGCTTCTCTCCGTCCCCTCGATGCGTCACGTCCCGTGGTCGTCTCGACGACACGCGGTTCGCGCCGGGGGAGAGAAACTGAAGATGCCTCGTGAGCGTGTCAAGCAGGCCCAGCCCGCTTGCGACACCGAAAGCGACGATGGCCTGACCAGTCGCACAGACGGCAACGCGAGCGGATCCGTTGGGACCCGCCCGCGCTGTACCACAAAAACGTCGTCGTTCTATCGTCGTTCTAGAAGAACAGCATGAACCCAGACGAGCCCTGGTTCGAGGTATTCTGCGACCCAGAGTACGCTGCAGCGCGGGCCCACGTGTACTCGACCACCCAGCGCAGCGACTTCGTCCACTGGTACGTCAGCATCACGTCTGCAGCCCTGTTGTACTTCACGAGAGGATCGGGATCTCCGTCCAATGACGCCAGATCACCGTTGGTCTCGTCCAGGTGGCTCTCGCCCCAGCTGCCGCCGATCGTCCAATGCGTTCCAGGCTGGCTGTACTGCACCTGTGCCAGGTAGCCCCACGACTTGCGGGCCTGAAGCGCCGGATCGATCGCGCTGCCGTCCAACTGGCCGAACATGAGCGTCGTTCCAATGCCGCTACCATAGTAACCGGATCCGACGAGCGAGAATCCGTTCACATCGACCTTCGCGCCACCGCCGATGCCGGCCGAGTTGATGCTCGGGTTCGTGTCCGGAGATTGGACGGACACCGCCGACATTTGCGTGTTCTGCCACATGCCGTTGACCCACAGCATGATCTTGTTGGCGCTGCTCATCTGGCCGCTCGAGCTCGACCCCATGTTACCGGTCCAGCTCAACTCGGCTTCGACACGCGGCAGACGAGTCCCCTGATAGTTTGCGTCCGTCGCAGCGGCGCATGCATTCGGTCCGCACACCACGCTCGGATCGAACAAGCCGATCGAGAACTGCGTCGGCTTGCCGGCCGGCGTGCTGTACGTGATCTGCGCATTGAAGTTCGGGTAGACGTACCCGAATCCGATGCGGCCCAGCGTCGTTCCGCCTGCGCCTAACGTACCGCCGCTGGCGCCCGTCCCGAACAACGTCATGTCGGTCAGGATGTTCTGCCGCTGGAAGAGTCCCAGCTCGCGGCCGGCGAGGATCTGACCCCACCCTCCGCCTAACGTCAGGTACACTTCGCGCATGTCGATCTGTGCGCCGAAGTTGTCGTGCAGGCTGGTGCTGTTGATCTGCGGCGCGAACCCGAAGTGCACCTTGAGGTCCAGGTCGCCTTCCTTGCCCGATGCCTCGAAATTCGCGAAGCCCGGCAACAACCCCGTCCGGATACGGGTCACCCGTTGCGGACCCACCAGACCGCCGTCGATCGGACCGAGCGCGGAATCCACGCTTCCATTCGTGTACACGAGAAACGCATTCACGTTGCCAGTGAACGTAAATGCCCATCCGTTACTCATCTGCATCGTGAGACCCTGCGCGCGGGCGGTGCTAACGCCGGCGAAGAGCAGGGCGATACACCAGAGTGCGGATCGTTTCATAGCTCCTTCTCCCTGTCGAGTTTTGAGTGTTCTGCTAAACCGTGGGGAGCTCGCATCACGGAATCGCTGAATCGACAACTGAACGTTCTCAAAGGCCCCGCCGCTGCGGGCAATCGCGGCGCGAAGAGAGAATCACCTCTGTGGCCCCACCTCCCGATGTGCTGAGCGTGATCGCATGCCGCCACCGGCACTGGATCGCTACCGATCTTTCATCTGACGATTGATCGTGACTAACACGTCCACGATCGGCCTCTGCCGATGGTCCACCCACCAGTAGAAATCGTCGATCTGTGCCGCATACACCGATGGCGCATACGAAAAACGGAGCTGCTTCCCATCCCGCAGCCGCGTGATCGCGCTACTCGAGACCGCGCTGCTGTCGAGTGAGTCGCCAGCCAAGGCCGCGAACGCGCGAGTCTGTTCGGCTCCCGCCCCCGCGATGAATCCACTCAGGTACGCTTCCTTCTCCCGCGGGCTGTACGCCGCCCAATCGGCACCGTTCAGAAGCGCCGCATGACGCGGCTGCATCGCCGCATCCTGGCTCGAGCGACCCGCGGCAAATGCCCCCAGCACACAGATCAGTCCGCCGGTTAGGCCAACCACCGATCGCTGCATCAGATTCCCCGCCTCACATCCGGTCGCATACACGACAAGCCGGCGCGCGCCACGATCGTTCCCATGGCCCACGCCGACCGCTCACACGGTTACTTCGGCGATTTCGGCGCCGCCCCCGGAAGAGCGAACACCATTACCGCATCGCCTAACGGATAACCCATTTGGAAGTTGCCGCCACACGCGACCGCGATGTACTGCTTGCCGTCCTGCATGTAAGTCACCGGCGGGGCGTTGCACCCCGCTCCGGCCTGGAACATCCACAGCTTCTTGCCGGTCCGCGCGTCCAACGCGTCGAAGTGGCCGTTGCCCTCGCCCACGAAAACCAGATTCCCGGCCGTCGCCATCGCCCCGCCGATCATCGGCTGCTCGGTCTCCACCTGCCACGCGATCTTCCCCGTGTTCAGGTTCACCGCGCTGAACGTCCCGTACTGCCGCTCGCCCGGCACCGCCTTGAACGCCGAGCCTAACCAGAGCTTCCCCTTCTCGAACGGAGCGCTGTGCGTGATGTAATGCATCGGCTGCTCGATGCCTAACACGTACATGTAGCCCAACGTCGGATTCACCGCCGTCGTCGACCACTCCGAACCGCCGTTCGCCCCCGGCAACATCCGCGTCCCGTCGGCCGTCGGCTGCCCGAACATGTTCTCGAGACGGTTGAACGGCGCCGACTTCCGAATGAGCTTCCCGGTCGCCGCGTTCAATACGTACACCCACGCCGTCTTCCCCGCCTGCGCGACCGCCGTCGTTCCATCCTTGAGCTTCACCACCACCGGCGGACTCACGGCGTCGAGGTCCCACACGTCGTGCGGGACTTCCTGGTAGTACCACTTCATACTGCCGTCGTTGGCGTCTACGGCCATGATGCAGTCCGAGCACAAATTGTCACCGGGCCGCACCGATCCGTCGAGATCGGGAGAAGGATTCCCGACGGCGAAGAACAGGAGATGCGATGTCGGATCGTACGACGGCGTCATCCACACGCCGCCGCCGCCGCGCTGCCACGCATCGCCATATTGCGCCATCCCCGCCTTCTCCGCGTCGATGTTGCGATGCAGATCTTCACCCTCGTTCGTCGTTGTCGTAAACTTGCCTTCCCATCCCTTGTCGAAAATCGTGTACGCCGTCCACAACGGCTGCCCATTGCTCTTGTTGTATGCGCGCACGAATCCGCGAATCCCGTATTCGCCGCCGGAGACGCCGACGATCACTTTGTCGCCCACGATCAACGGCGCCATCGTCTCGCTGTAACCAGCTTCGGGATCTTCGACCTGCACGTCCCACTGCACGGCGCCGGTCTTCGCATCGAGCGCAACCAGGTGCGCGTCGAGCGTCGCCATGAACACCGTTCCCTCCGAAATCGCCACGCCGCGATTGTTCGGCCCGCAGCAGAAGATCGGCGATGCGATGCTTTGCTTGTGTTCGTAGCGCCAGATCTCTTTCCCTGTGCGGCTGTTCACCGCCATCGCGGTGTTGTACGGCGTGGTGAGATACATGACGCCATCGATCACGATCGGACTCGTCTCGAACGAACCCAATCGCGAGATGCCCGTCTGGTACATCCACGCCATGTGCAACGACCCAACGTTAGACGTGTTGATCTGCGTGAGCGGCGACCAACGTTGATTCCAATAGTCACGCCCATACGTCACCCAGTTGCCTTCGTTCTTCCGCGCGTCGAGAAGCATCTGGTCCGTCACGCTCGTAAAACTCGGCTCCATCGACGCCTTGGCCTTCGCCGTCTCGACCTGCTCTTGCGCGGCAGCGCCTCCGGCACACAGCGCCGCAGCCGCGATGGCAACGACAAGCCTGGGTAAATGCATGCACGGATCTCCCGAGAGAAGGTGAGTACGACGATTTGAGCGACCTGCGGTCGAGCTGAACTCGCTACACGCCTACCGACCCGGCATTGCGTCCGCTGTGGCGCAGCGCCCTTCGGAGCAATCACCACGAAGGGACGCGAGACAACCCCCGATGTCCAGACCAGGGAGAGGACGCGAGACTAGAAACAGATGTTGAAAAGCGCGTGCGAAAACTTCAGCACTGCGCTGCGCGACGCGTGGAGAGACGGTCCGACGACAAGAGCCCAAACGGTACACCATGCGGTAGCCACCTGCGGCCTTGAACACGCCGCGACTGGGGCCTAACCGGTCCGGAGCTCCCCTCGCCACCAGGGGTCTCCCCCGGCGAAAGATGCCGCGCTGATTGTAACGACAGCCGGCGGCGACAATGTGATGTGTTTCTTGCCACGAACGCAAGAGGGAACGGCGTCACAGAGCGCTATGCCGGCCGTGACCAACGGAAACCGCCTCCTATCCGCGAGCTGAGAATCGCCACCCCCGTTCCGCGACTCCCAAGGTACGGAATTGCCAACACAAGGCGCGGTTGCCTGGGCCGTTTGCCTGCGCGCCACTTCCTTGAACTTCCGCCGCTTCCACACAAGAAAGCCACTATATAGCGACAGAATACTAGCACTAGGGAGCCTGAATACGTGCACCACGCTTGGACCGCGTTCAGTTCGACACTCTTTCTATAACGTACGCCGCAGGCGCCTTCAACGACTCCGTGAACACGTACTTCCACCGGGCACTCGCCCGATTCGAAATCGGACTCGTTCGCGTCGGTGAAGTCAACGGCGTTAGCCCAAGTGCTCGCGCCAAAATCGACAGCCGGAGCATATGAAATGGGTCGCTGACCAGGATCACCCGCCGGCCGGGCAACGCAGCCACGATCGCCGCCACCGCATGGATCGATTGACTGGTCGTTAAACCATGCGTCTCCATCACCACGCCGCTGTCAGGAACGCCGTGCTCGAGCAAATACCGGCGACTCACCTGAGCTTCGCTCGTCGTGTCGCCCGCTCCCATCCCGCCGGTCACGATGATCACCGGCGCCAGAGACCGCTGATACAGTTCGAGGCCGTGGTCTAACCGGGCGCGCAGCACCGGCGATGGATGCCCTTCATACTGCGCCGCGCCGAGTACGACGATCGCTGTCGCCGGCGCGGCTTCGTCACGCGCTCCAACCACGACGACGGCAACCACCATCGCCAGCCACCCACCGGTAGCCAACACGACCAACGCGCCGATCACGCGCGCTCGCAGATGTGTCCGGCGCTTCATGGCGGCGAAGCTACACGCGACTGCCTATGCACCGTAAGAGACCGCGATGTCGCCAGGCTGCGCGCGTCAGTCCGTGAGCGTCAAAAGCGACAGCCAGAGCACGTCGAAGGCAGCTCGTGGATTGAACTCAGGATCCACGCCCATCGTCATCGCAAGACCGTCGACAAACGGCACGACCACGTCGGCCAGCAATCGCGCAGGAATACGCGGACGAAGCGCAAGTAAGGCGAAAAGCCGCTCGATCGAGGCGGAGGACGCATCACGCCGCGCCAAATTCGCCGCGTGAATCGCGCGACGCACCAGCGGATTGCGCCACTGCGCGAGCTCGAGCAACACGCGCAGGTGCCCGCGATCGAGCTCCGCCGACAACCACGCCCACAGATCATCGATCGCGTGACGCGGCACCGAGTTCTCCAGCGCCGCACGCTCTCGTGACACGAGGTTCTGACCCATCCACTCGACGACACGCGCAAGCAGCGTGTCTTTGTCGTGAAAGTGGTAGTGAATGAGTCCCTTGCTCACTTCTGCTTCCTCAGCCACGTCGTGCATCGTGAGCGCTGCCGCGCCGGACGACACGATACACCGCACCGCGGCGCGCAGAATTCGCTCGGCCGCCTCGAGTCGCGGTCGATGCTCGGGGGTCGTCACTCTGATCTCTGCCCCTTCAGCCCGCGACACGGGACTCTCCCGACGACAGTCGCTGAAAGACCACCGTTAGCCGCTGTCCGTCCTGTGTCATGAGAGCGGGTTCCCATCCGCCACGGCTCCGTTCGTTGAGAAGATCGGTAAGTGCATCCTCATCCTCCTGCGATCGCCGCGTCAGTCGAAGAATCACCGCCTGATATTCTTTCATTCGGCCGAAGATACTAGTTTGCGGCCCATGCACACCACCCCCGCGCTCGGCGATTTGATCGTCAGCCGGCACCCGCTCATCGAGCACAAGCTCTCGATTGCGCGCGATCGCACGACGACGACCAAACTGTTCAAGGAGCTCATCGAGGAGATCGCAATGCTCATGGCGTACGAAGCCACGAGTGATCTTCCGCTTGAGGACGTGGACGTGAACACGCCGCTCGAATCGATGCACGGCCGTCGCGTGAGCGGGAAGAAGCTCACGCTCGTCCCAGTCCTTCGTGCGGGACTCGGCATGGTGGAAGGAGTGCTGCGCTTGGTTCCATCGGCTCGCGTGGGACACATCGGAATGTATCGCGATCACGATACACTCGAGCCAGTGGATTACTACTTCAAGGTGCCGGGCGACGCCGCCGAGCGACACTTCTTCGTGCTCGATCCGATGCTGGCGACGGGGGGAAGCGGCGTCGCCGCCGTGTCATCTCTCAAACGCGCCGGCGCGACCCGGATTCGGTTTCTCTGCATCGTCGCGGCGCCCGCGGGCGTCGAGCGAATGCATCGCGCGCATCCGGACGTCGCCGTGTATGCGGCCGCCCTCGATCGAGAGCTCAACGCGCAGGGATACATTCTTCCCGGACTGGGCGACGCGGGTGACCGCATGTTCGGCACGCGCTGACGCCACCTCCACCCAGACAGGCGTTGGGCGATTACTCGAACCAGTCGCGAGGACAACTCCGCTGTTGCCACGCGGCATCCAACACCCACCGTTGGGCAGCCGGATCCATCACCTCGGACTCCACGCGATCGAACCACTCGCTGGCTAACGCAGCGTCGCCCACACGACGCCACAGCTCGCCCACCAGGTACGTGAGCACGGCCCGCTCCTCGCGCTCCGCTCCGTCGTAGCTCGAGAGCGCGGCTTCGAACTGCCACGCGGCATGCCGGCGGAAAAAGCGCTCTGCTTCAACGTCGCCTTCGTCCACGCAACACCACGCCGCACGCAAATAGAGATCGGCGATGCGCCGTGGCTCCGCACCCTGCCACGCAGCGACCTTCGCGGCGAATTCGTATTTCGCCGATCCTGGAATCGCGCCTCCCACCTCGGGAAGCTTCGGCGCCAGCTCGTCCCATACGTGCTCGCGCAGCACCGGACTCACGTCGGCATCATCGCTGAAGTCGCGCTCGCCACCCGCGTACCCACATCGCGCGCAGATGTGAATCAGGTACGGCAGTGGCTGCGCACCTGCCGCTCGCTCATGAAAGTCGGTCCGCTTGCCGCCGAACGAATTAGTCGACAACACCGCATGCGACGTGAAGCGGCTCTGGCAAATGGGACACGTTAGATCGATTTGCTTCAGCGTGGTCATCCTCGGGCTCCTGCCTCCTCTCGCGACGAGGAACAAGGAAAGTTGCGTGCCACGGGTGTGATTCCTCTTGTAGCACTTTCCGGTCGCCGGTATCTTGCCGCGTTCCGACGCCTTTTTCGCCGCGCTCAACCAGTTCTAGCTCTTCCTTCGGTGCCATGCTGATCGATCTGGTTCCCGATTTCTTCGCCGTGCTCGACAACAGCGATCCAATCGCTGCCTACCACAGTTACTTCGATGCCAATCGGCGGGTGCTCGAGCCTTACTGGCACAACTACGTGCTCGATCCCGAGAGCGAACACTTTGCCGAAGTCGTGAGAAACACGGTCCAAGCGAATCGGCACGACCTGCTGGGGATGTTGGAGCGCACCGACGTCTTGTCGCTCGCGCGAGACACAATCGCCGCCTGCACCGAGCTGTTTGACATAGATGTTGACATGGACGTCGTCCTCATGGTCGGCGTCGGAGCAGCCAACGCGGGCGAGCTTGTCGCGGATGGTAAGGGCATCGCAGTGATCTGTTTGGAACATTTCACTGCAGTCGCAAGCACAGAGACGCACGGTCTCGGCCTCGACCCCGAGCTCATTCGGCCGTGGCTCGCGCACGAGATAGCGCACGTGGTGCGCTACACCACGCCGCACGGTCGAAGCGAGCTGCATCGCCTCGTGCAGGCCGCGGGCGGCTACTACTCGTATTGGGACACCGCGCGTCGCGCCTCGCTGCGCGAGCTACTGGTGAATGAAGGGCTGGCCGTTGAAGCCGCGCGCGCGGTGAGCCCGGGGCACGCCGAGTGGGAATACTTCGGCTACGACAGACGGCAGTATGCGCGCGTGCGTGATCTCGAGCGCACCATCGTCGCCGACCTGGCTGACGATCTCGATCGCGCCGCGCTCGGTCTTCGCTTGCGATATCTGGCCGACGGCATGCCAGCGGATGCACGCACGATGCCGGGCGGATATGTGTTACCCGAACGATCAGGCTACTACGTCGGCAGCCGGATGGTGGAGCACGCGGTATCGACGCGCGGTCTCGCGTGGTGCCTCCGCGCCGACGCCGCTGAGATTCTCGCCGCGGGCGAGGCGGCCGCGAGCGCGTGATCGCGCTCGACGCTCACTTGCCGACGCAGAACGTTCTGAACACGTGATCGAGCACGTCTTCGACCTCGATCACCCCAATCAACGATTCGAGTGCCAGCGCCGCGGCGCGGAGATGCACCGCCGCGATGACGACGGGGACAGCGCTCGACGCGTCCTCGCTCGACCACGCGTCGCGAAAGGCGCCGACCTCGGAGCGCGCCCGGGCGATGGCCGCGCGATGCCGCTCGCGGGTGAGCAGGGGAGTATCGCGCCAATCGTCTCCGACCCGCACCTGGACGAGCGCTTCGAGGCGAGCCTGGAGGGCGCCGATGCCGGCGCCGGTGAGCGCGCTCACGACCAGCGTGTCCGCTCCGTTAGATTCGTAGCTTTGCGCTACTAAGTCGCCCTTCGTCCGCACGGCCACCACCGGCGCCCGCGTCAACCGGCCCGCCGCCGTCACGGCATCGCCTAACGAAGATCGGCTGTCCCCGCATGCCAGTACCACGTCGGCGTCCGCCAGCGTCCGCTCCGTCATCGCCACGCCCAACTGCTCGATCGGATCCTCGGTCGCGCGCAGTCCCGCCGTATCCACCAGCCGGACCGGCCACGCGCCCAGGTCCACCACCGCTTCGATCGCGTCCCGCGTTGTGCCCGCGTATTGCGTCACGATCGCCCGTTCCCGACCCACCAACGCGTTGAAGAGGGACGATTTCCCGACGTTAGGCACCCCCGCCAACACGACCCGCGCGCCCCGCCGGACCACCTCGCCCGCCGCCGCCGTCGCCAGCAGTCGGTCCAACGCCTCCAGCAGCACCGCCGTCGCCTCTTGCACGCGCGACGGATCGATCGGACCGCTGTCCTCTTCCGGGAAGTCGATGTCGTACGCGATCATGGCTTCGACGTGCAGCACCGCCTCCCGCAGTTCGTCGATCCGCCGCGACAACCGGCCGTCGAGTTGCGACAGCGCCGCGTCGTGCATCACCCGCGACTCGGCGTCGATCAAATCGCCGATCGCCTCTGCTTGGAGCACGTCTACTTTCCCCGCCGCCACGGCCCGTCGCGTGAACTCGCCCGGCAGTGCCGCCCGAGCGCCCGCGGCCAGGAGCGCGCCTAACGCGCGCGCCGGCCCCACGTGGCCGCCGTGCACGCTCAGCTCGACGAGATCCTCACCGGTATAGGAGCGCGGGCCGCGATACACCGTCACCACCGGCCGCTCGATGAGCCGGCCCGTCACGGGATCGGAGAGGCTCGCACGATAGGCGACGCGCGGCGTGGGGCGCCACGGGTCTAACAATCGGCTCGCGATCTCGTGCGCCTTGGGCCCGCTCATGCGCACCACCGCGAGGGCGCTTCGGCCGGCCGGCGTCGCCAGCGCCGCGATCGTGTCGTCCGCGCCCGGCAGAATCGCGTTCATCGACCGCGGCCGCCGGCTCTGCCTAACATAGGCGCTACGTGGCCCTGATCCCGGCCCCGGGCGCTGGTCCGGCCGTCGTCGCCGGCAACCCCGCCTTGGCGCGCTCACGGGCGATCAGCCATTGCTGCGGCAGCGCGGCCATGTTTTGCACCGCGTAGTACAGGTTCAGTCCCGCCGCCAGCCGGTAGAAAAACAATACCATGACTAACGGCATCGTGTACGCCATCATCTTCGCTTGCGAATTCTGCGGCGATGTCCGGAGACCGATCCACGACAGGACGAACATCGACAGCGCCATGAGAATCGGCAGGATGTAGTACGGATCGCGCTGCGAGATGTCTACCATCCACAGGAACGACACGCCGCGAAACTCGATCGTGTCCTGGAACACGAAGTACAACGCGTACAGCACCGGCATCGGAATCAGCATCGGCACACACCCGGCCAACGATGTGAACGGGCTCATGTCGTGCTCGCGATACAATTGCATCATCTCCGAATTCAACTTCTCGGGCGTGCTCTTGTACTTCTTCTGGATCACCTGCAGCTGGGGCTGGATCTGTTGCATCTTGAGCTGCGCCCGCATCGCGCTCTGATTGAGCGGCCAGAGCAACAGGCGCACGGCGACGCCGAAGATCACCACCAGCCACCCATAGTTGATGCGCGACACGTCGTGCGCCCACAACAACAGCCGCATCACCAACGTGATCAACGGCTGCACCACAGGCCGGAACACCCACCCGTGTGGATTCACGTTCTGCAACTGGCGGCCTAACGACAGAAGCCTGCGCCACTCCTGCGGCCCCATGTAGAGCGTGAACGCGAACGTCCCATCCTGTGGCAGCGCCTCGACCACCCGTCCCATCGCCCGCGTCGCCATCGTCTTCGCCGGCCTCGGTACGCCCTCGAACACGGCGCCGACGAACGGGGAATGCGCCGTGTCGGACAACAACGCGACCAGGAAATACTTGTTCTTGCTCGCAACCCAATTGAGTGGCCCGTTCTCGGTCCGCGCCGCGGTCGAGTCGAGTTTGGAGAAATCGATCGTCTGCGGATCGTCCCGCATCGACTTGACCACGTACGACAGATGCCGCTCGTCCTCAGCCGAATCCGCTTCGGTCGACCGGAATCCGGACGGCAACGACACCAGGAGCGCGCGCGTCGCGCCGGATCCACCGGCCGATCGCACCGATCCCCGCACGCGCACCAGGTAACTGTCCGGCGAGAACGTGTACGTGATCATCGCCGTGTCGCCGCCTAACGCACCGCGGAACGTGAGCACCGGAAGGCCGCCCGCACCGCGCGTCGTCGAGTCCACGCTGAACACGGTGCGGTCGAGATGCAGCGTATCGCTGCCCTGCGCGATCACCGCGTACGACAGCAGCGATGCACCGTCTCGCGCGAGCTCGACCTTCCCGGCTCCCTTCGAATACGCGCGGAAATCTTCCATGCGCGCGCCGATGGGCGCCGCTCCGCGCGTGCTGAAGCGATAGGTCGCGTTCGATGTTCGAACCACGATCGTATCGGCTCGCGCCGACGGAGACACCACGGACGTCGTGTCCGCGGCCTTCGCGTGCTGCGTCGGTGACGTCGCTACAACGGTGCTCGACTCGGCTAACGCGCGATGCGCCGTATCGATTGATGCAGCCGTGTCAGCCGCCGTTCTCTTTGGCGCCGGCGGTGCCGGGAAGAGCCGCGGCGTCACCACGAATACGACTACCGCAATCGCGAGAAAAATCAGAAAGCGTTTGTCCATTTCAGATTGCAACCGGACTCAAGGCACCGGGTCATAGCCGCCCACACAGAACGGGTGGCACCGCGCAAGTCTGCGGATCGTGAGCCAGCTGCCGTGCAGCGCACCGTGCCGTTCCAGCGCTTCCACGGCGTACGCCGAACAACTCGGCATGAATCGACACGTCGACGGCAAGAGTGGCGAGAGCGCGACCTGATAGCCGCGTACCAAAAAAATGAGCACCCACCGCATTACTCGCGCTCTCCGGAGACCAACCTATCGCCCATACGTGTTAACTCGCGCCGAAGTTCGGCAAACGAGACACGATATGCTACGGCGCGCGCTCTAATGATGGCGTCCAACGAGCCCATCCGCGGCAGAATCTCGAGTCGCACGATCTCTCGCAATCGCCGCTTGAGCCGATTGCGCGCCACCGCCGTCTGCCCGTACTTCGGCACGATGAACCCAACTCGCGGATGGCCAAGAGGGGAAGCGACCCACCGAAGCTCGAGGCTGTCGGTTCGGATACGCTTCCCCTCGCGCGTTATTCGCTCCAACTCCACACTCCGCGTCAGCCGACGCGGACGCGAGAACCGCCGACGCTCAGGCGCCCGCGTACTTTGACGGGAGCCGAACGGTCAACCGCTTGCGTCCCTTCTTGCGACGACGGCTCAATACCTCACGCCCCCATCGTGTCGACATCCGCTCCATGAATCCATGCGTGCGAATGCGACGCTTATTCCGAGGACGATACGTTGGCTTGCCCATGTTCCAGCTCCAAAGCGTTTCCGGTCTCGCGCAACGACAGAACTTGAAAGCTATCCACGACTCGGGCAT
>JANWIK010000154.1 GCA_025449955.1 Gemmatimonadaceae bacterium | reverse complement strand
GTGTTCCAGAAGACGCGTTGGCCGGGAACGACCTGGCCGCCGGGGCTCATCACCGTTGCTTGCAGCGTGGTGTTCCTGCCGACGGCGACCGTGTCGGCAGGCGGCGTCACCTTCACCGATCCGACCGACCCGTTAGGCGACGTGCTCGAGCCGCACGACAGGATCGCCACCGCGGAGCACGCGGCCGCGGCAATACAGGCGAGACGGGATCGACGAAGCATCAGGCGTAGCACGGGTCCTGCCGGGGTGCGCGTTGTCGCACCGCCGGCGGTTCACATCGCGAGGCTTTGCAAGGCGCGCGCCGCGAGGCGAGGGAGGCTCCAGACATCCCTCAAACGTGGCACTCTCGACTCAGCGGTCGTGTTCGCAGTGTCGCGGTGGCCCGCGTTTGCGCGGTGCCTTCAGTCGGCCCGCAGCGAGACAATGGGATCGACCTTGGTCGCCCGCCGCGCCGGGATGTAGCAGGCAACGAACGACACGCCCAACAGCAGCACCGACACGCTGCCGAGCGTTGCCAGGTCCGTTGGGCGAATGTCGAACAACACGCTCTGAAGGTAGCGGCCCAAGCTCAAGGCGATGACCAGGCCGACGGCCGCGCCCACGATGGCCAGCGTCATGCCGCCGCGCAGTACCAACCGGAGCATCGCGCCGCGCTGCGCGCCGAGCGCCATGCGAATGCCGAGGTCTTTGGTCCGTTGACTAACGGTGTAGGCGACGAGCCCGTACAGGCCGACGGCCGCGATGGTCACCGCGAACGCCGCAAACAACGTCAGCAGAACTGCCAGGAACCGCGGCTGCTGCACGGAAGACGCGAGCACGTCCTGCATCGTCTGGACGCTCGAGATCGCCAGGTTCTTGTCGAGCTGATTCACCGCACGCTCGAGCGCGAGCATCGCACTCGCAGTGTTCATGGGCGTACGCAGGACGATGTGCAGTCCGCCGTACGAACTTTGCGATACGGGAGCATACATCTGCGCGGGGCGCGGCACGCCGAGTCCCTGCTGATGCACGGCGCCGACGACGCCGACGATCGTCGCGGCGCTCGTGAACGCGGACGAGGAGCCCGGCGCGAGAAAATCCAGACGCTTGCCGATCGGGCTCTCGTTCCCGAAGTACTGCTCCGCGAACCGCTCGTCGACGACAATCACTTGTGGCGTGTGCTCGTCGTCGCTCCAACTCACCCAACGCCCCGCGAGAAGCGGGATGCCCATGGCCTTCAGGTAGCCTGGCGTGACCTGCCGGAACTGTGCGTCCTCGGACTGGCTCGGCGCGTACGTGCGGCCGTCGATTTGAAAGGCGTTGTCGCCATACTCGCCCGCCAGCGGCAACTCGGAAATCGCGCCCGCGGCTTCGACGCCCGGTAGCGCCCCGACCCGCTGCTCGAGCTGATGGATGAAGGCGCCGATTCTGGTCGGGGAGTCATAGGGGTGATCCGGCAGGTTCAATTGGGCCGTGACCACGTGCTGCGGCTGGAATCCAGGCCTAACGCTCACCAGACGCCAGAAGCTCTCGACCAACAAGCCTCCACCCACGAGGAGGACGAGCGAGATCGCGATCTGCCCAACCACCAGCGCGCTCCCGAGCCTGCTGCGGCCGTGAATGACGCCGCGGCCGGTGCGCACCAGGGCGTCCCCGAAACGGCCGCGCGACGACCGAAGCGCCGGGGCCAACCCAAAGAAAATAGCGGACAGGATAGAAATGCCCGTCGTGAACACGAGCGGCGTGCCGCTCACGCCGATCTCGTTGAGCCGGGGCAAATCCGACGGTGCCGCCGCTCGCAACAACGCCAAGCCCCACACGGCAGCGAGCAGCCCGACTATGCCGCCGCCTAACGCGAAGACGGCGCTCTCCGTCAATAGCAGTCGGACGACGCGGCCGCGCGAAGCGCCCAGCGCCCTGCGCACCGCGAGCTCCCGCTGCCGCGTTTCACCGCGGGACAGAAGCAGATTCGCCACGTTGGCGCACGCGATCACGAGAAGCAGCGCGACGGCCGCGGACATCAGCACGAGTTGCTTCTCGACCGAGCCGACGAGCACGTCGGCGAGCGGTCGGATCTTGATTCCCCATCCTTTGTTGGACTCTGGATTCGCCTCGTCGATGACCGCGGCGTCCGCGTCGAGATCCTTCTGTGCGCGTTCCAGCGTGACTCCCGGCGCGAGTTTGCCGACGCCGACCAGAAAATGCGCCACGCGCACGTTCATGCCCCGGTTCAGGAGAGGCAGCGGGAGCCAGATCTGCGTCTTCGAGAGAACAGTTGGATCCGAGGACAACACGCCGACCACCGTCAAACTGCGCCCGTCGAGTTCGATGCTCTTGCCGACGATGTGCGCGTCCGAGCCGAAATGCGTGCGCCAGAGACCGTTGCCCAGAACGGCCGCCTGGGGCTCTGCGACCTGTTCGTCGGCAGGAACAAACGCGCGACCCAGAATCGTGTGGATGCCTACAGCCGCAAACAGGTTCCACGACGCGATGGCGTTTCGAACCTGCTCCGGTTTTCCGCTCCCGCTCAGGTTCGCGAGACTCGGCGCATACGACAGCACGGCCATCTGCTCGAACGTGTGATTGGCGGTGCTATAGTCCATGTAGTCGGGCGGCGAGACGCCTGCCTGGTCTCCGCCCGCAAACTTGCCGGTCAGATACACGAGGCGATCTGGCGAACCAAAGGGGAGTGGCTTGAGCAGCACCGCATCGACGACGCTGAACATCGCTGTGCTCGCGCCGATGCCGAGCGCGAGCGTCAGGATGGTGATCGCGGCAAAGCCGGGATTGCGAGCGAGCGTCCGAAGGGCGTAACGAAGATCGCTGAGCATGGCACTCGAGATGGTTCGCGGTGGGCGTCGCAGACGGTGGTCGGCGCGAAACGATCGGTCCAACGGAACGCGCAGGAGGGGAAGTGTCGTGCCACGAGCACGGAAATCCTATCTTGCGAGCGGTTCGGACGTTAGCCGACATGAGCCCGAGCGCATCAGGCGCTCGGTGTCCGGCCGTGGGACCGCGTGTAGCGGAAGCGAACGCCGTCGCGCCCGTCGCGGCTGAGGTTGCCTGGAATCGAGCTTGCATCGCCTAACGTGGACGGGTCGCAATTCTCCCACCATCTTGGTGAGCCGAGAAATGAGTCTGCAATAGGATTGGGTGAAATGCACGCTCGTATCTTTCTCCTGTCGCCGGCGCGGCTCGACGGCGCCCGGGCACGCCTGCTGTTCAATCGCGACGCCGCGTTCCCGTTGGCGCGCGCACTCGGCACGCGGGACGGCGCGCCGCTGTCGGATGTGTTCAGCTTTCTCAGCGGTCTATACTTCCGCGGCAAGCACGCCTACGCCCAGATGTTCGGCCGCGATTCGGCGGCCGTGCCGGCGGTGCAGATCATCACGACATCGCGCGGTCTGCTGTCGCCCGAAACGCGGGTCACTCGCAGGGAACTGGAGACGTTTGCGCAGGTGGATCTCTCAGCCGGCGACGACCGGTTTCGCGCCCCGCTGCTGCGAGACGCGGAACGCATACGGGCCGCGGTGGATGACGGTGCGGAGATCGTGCTGCTCGGGAGCATCGCGACCGGGAAATACGTCAACCCGCTCCTAACGGTGTTCGGGGCGCGGCTGCTCTTTCCGGAGACCTTCGTGGGCCGTGGCGACATGAGTCGCGGCGGAATCCTGCTGCGCAGTGCACGCGCGGAACGCGAGCTCACCTATGTGCCGGTCGCGGGCGCCGTGCGTCGCGGCCGCCGGCCCCCCAAGCTGGCGCGGCTCCGGTGATGCGCAGGCACACGCCTAACGCTGACATTCCAGATCGCGGCGACGTCGATGTCGAGGTCGACGGGAAGGCGCAGCGACTCACGAATCTCGACAAGGTGTTCTGGCCCGACGAAGGCCTCACCAAAGCCGACCTGCTTCGCTACTACATCGCGATTGCGCCGGCGCTGCTCCCGCATCTGCGCGATCGGGCGATGGTCATGAAGCGATATCCGAACGGCATCGCGGGGAAGAGCTTCTTCATGAAACGCGCTCCACGCCCACGGCCGGAATGGATCGAGACGTGCGCGATCGAGCATCGGTCGGGCAGCGTGATAGACTTTCCGATGGTGCAGGACCTCGCCTCGTTGCTGTGGGTCGTGAACCTCGGATGCATCGATCTCAATCCGTGGTATGCGACGTGCGACGATACCAATCGCCCCGACGTGCTGCATTTCGATCTCGATCCGACGCCGGGCGCGACGTTCGAGCAGGTGTGCGCGGCCGCACTCGTGGTGCGCGACGGTCTCGTTGCGTTAGGCATGAAGCCGGTCGTCAAGACAACCGGATCGCGCGGCGTGCACATCTATGTGCCGATCGAACGCGGACCAACGCAGAAAGACGTGTGGAGGTTTGCGAAGCGCTTCGCGGTATCGCTCGCGGCACTCCAGCCGGAGCTCTTGACGTCCGAGTATCGCGTCGCGCGCCGGCCGGAACGGCGCGTGCTCGTCGACTACAATCAGAACGCCTGGGGACGCACGCTGGCATCGGTGTACTCGGTGCGTCCACGACCCGGCGCGCCGGTGTCGACACCCGTGTCGTGGGATGAAGTCGAGCGCGGTATCGCCATTGACGATTTTCGCATGGACAACGTGCCGGCGCGAGTCGCCCAGTTAGGCGACGGTTGGAAGCCGATGCTGGCCAAGCGCGGCCGCTTTCCGCTCGCGCGGATGCTGTGATGTTGCCGATCCCAACGAGCTTCGCGCCGATGGAAGCGGAATCCCATGGCGCGATCCCGCACGGCGCCCAATGGCAGTATGAGCCCAAGTGGGACGGATTTCGCTGCCTGGCGTTTCGTGACGGCAAAGACGTCGAGTTGATGTCGAAGGCGGGGAAGCCGCTCGCGCGATACTTCCCGGATGTGGTCGCGGCGATACGCGAAGTCAACGCGACGCGCTTCGTGATCGATGGCGAGATCGTCGTGCCGATCGGCGATGCGTTGTCGTTCGACGATCTGTTGATGCGCATCCATCCCGCGCAGAGCCGCGTCGAGAAGCTCGCGGCGGAAACACCGGCGACACTCGTCGTGTTCGACCTGCTCGTCGACGCCGAGGGTACGTCGGTGGTAAACGAGCCCCTCGAGACGCGCCGAGCGGCGCTCGAGGAATTCGTGCGCGAGCACGTGCCGCCGGGCATCGGAGTTAGGCTCTCGCCGTCCACGACGGACCTCCAGGTTGTGGAGGGCTGGCTGCGCTCACTCGGCAGCGGCCTCGATGGCATCATCGCCAAGCGTGTGGATCTGCCGTACCAGAGCGGCAACCGCCACGGCATGCTCAAGATCAAGCAGACGCGCACCGCAGATTGCGTTGTCGGCGGATTTCGCTACGGCTCGAAGGAAAGGGTGGTGGGCTCGCTGCTGTTGGGGTTGTACGACGACGGTCTGCTGCATCACGTGGGTTTCACGTCGAACATTCCGCGAACCGAGAAGGCAGCGCTGACCAAACGTCTCGAGCAATTGATCGAGCCGCCGGGATTCACCGGCCGAGCGCCTGGCGGGCCGAGCCGGTGGAGCACGGAGCGGAGCGGGGAATGGAATCCGCTGGCGCCCACGCTCGTCGTCGAAGTTGCGTACGATCACTTTTCAGGCGGGCGATTTCGCCACGGCACGTCGTTCCACCGGTGGCGCCCGGACAAGGCGCCGGGGCAGTGCACGATGGCGCAGGTGGAGCGCGAGTCGCGATCGCCGCTGGCGCTCCTTCAGCGACCGTGATTCCGGCTGGTCCTGTCCGTCAGGCCCGCCACAACGTTAGGCAGCGTCGCGCCAAGCCGTTTCGTTGCTCTGTGCCCACTAACTGTCCGCCTCGATGATCGCGTCGGGCGCGTGATGCGGAAGGAGGATCCCGTGGAACAGTCAGGGCGAGACGCCCCCCAATTGCGCATGGTGTGGCCAACCAACGGGCGCGCGTGCCCCCTGGTCCAACCGGCCGACGGATACACGGTGCGCACCTTCCGGCCCGGCGACGAGGACGCATTTCTGTCGCTCATGGCACAAATGGACTTCGATCCGTGGGATGCCGCGAAGCTCACCTACAACGTGAATCGCGTTATCCCGGACGGATGGTTTTTCATCACCGACCGATCCGGGCAAATGGCCGCGGCGGCCATGTGTCTGCACAACTACACGAGGCGCTCGCCGTACACCGGTGACGTGGGCTGGGTGGCGTGTCACCCGGATCACCGAGGCCGGCGGTTAGGACGCTGTCTGTGCTCCTACGTGACGCGACGTTTCCTGGACGCCGGCTACACCGACATTCAATTGCACACCGAATCGTTCCGGCTCGCGGCGATCAAGACCTACTTCGACGCGGGCTACCTGCCGTCGATTCCGTCGCCGGAGCTGGCGAGCATCTGGGAAGGCGTGTGCGCCCAACTGCGGTGGCCGTTCACTCCGGACGCCTGGGCCGCGCACGCCTAACGAGAGTCAGTCTAGGCGAGTGTCGCGGCGGCCACGCGCGGACCGCGACGCGCCTCACGCTTCGCGGGCTGGCCCATCACGCCTTGCGCCGACGCGCGATACTCCGCCATGTCGAAGCCCTCCGGATCGATCATCGCCTGCACGGCGCATCCATTGACGAGACTCACGGCGACGGCGGCCAAGCCGTCCGGCGTGACGCCCACGGACCGCGCCGGATGCGTCTGCAACACATCCTCGGCGATCGTCCGCAGGGCAGCCCGGTATCCGGCGAGCGACGTGCTGACCTTGGTCCGGATGCGGCTATGGCGCGAGCCGAGCGCCCAGTACTCGAAGAAGAGGCGCATGCGACGCGGGTCGCGCGCGAGCCGATCCATTTCCTGTCGGAGCACGGCGACGAACCGGTCGAGCGCGTTCGGCAGCCGCAGGACGTCTTCCGATATGGTGAGCACGAACGTCGTCGCGAGCACGCGGTCGAGCAGGGCAGTGACCAGCTCGTCCTTTCGTCGGAAGTGAAAGAGGACGAGTCCGTGGCTGAGCTTCGCCCGGGCGGCAACCGCGCGCACGGTGAGCCCGTCGATTCCGTGTCGCGAGGCGACGGCGTGGGCCGCGGTCAAGATCTGTTCGCGGCGCGTTTCCTCGGATGCTTTCTGTCCCGGCATACG
>JANWIK010000153.1 GCA_025449955.1 Gemmatimonadaceae bacterium | reverse complement strand
GCATCGAGCCCGCGCTCGAGACGCTGGCTCTCCTCCACCGTTAGGACTCCGGCGCTCCACAGCGCGACCGCCCACGCCTTGGACAGGCGCACGTCGAAGGGCCAGAGACGGAAGTCGACGCCAATGGATCGATTGAGGGCGTCGAGTGCCGGCGCGGTGTCACCGGCGAAGCGACCGCCCCACAGCTTGTGCGCGGTGGCGTCCGCTCCGACGAGCTTGAGCGACGTCATGCGATGGCGAGCGCTTCGGGCGCTCCCTCGACGATGGGCGTGGTGTCGACAGCGGCGTCGGCGAGCTCGCGATCCTTGAGCGCGCGCACGCGCTGCGAGAGGCCGTAGAGGCGAATGAAGCCGGCGGCGTCGCTCTGCTGATAGACGTCGTCTTCGCCGAAGGTGACGAATCGCTCGTCGTAGAGTGCGTGATCGCTCGAGCGGCCGGCGACGGTGACGGTGCCCTTGAACAGCCGCAGTATGATGGTTCCGGTGACGCGCTGCTGGGTGGTATTCACGAACGCGTCATACGCTTCGCGCTCGGTGGTCCACCAGCGGCCCTCGTACACGAGATCCGCATAGCGCGGCGCGATGAGGTCCTTCGCGGCGAGCGTGCGACGATCGAGCACGAGCTGCTCGAGCTCGGAGTGCGCCGTGTGCAGCAGCGTGCCGCCCGGCGTTTCGTACACGCCGCGCGACTTCATGCCGACCAAGCGGTCTTCGACGAGATCGATGCGGCCGATGCCGTGGCGTCCTCCAATCGTGTTGAGCGTCTCGACGAGCGCGACCGGCGATAGCGATTCGCCGTTGACGGACACCGGAGTGCCCGAGGCGAAACCGAGGACGACGTCTTCGGGTACGTTAGGCGCAGCGGCCGGATTGGTCGTGAGCAGGAACAAGTCGTCGGGCGGAACCGAGGCCGGGTTCTCGAGGACGCCGCCTTCGTGCGAGAGGTGCCAGAGGTTGCGATCGCGGGAATAGATCTTCTCGCGCGTCGCGGCGACCGGGACGTGATGCGCGGCGGCGTATGCGATCGCGTCTTCGCGGCTGCGGATATTCCATTCGCGCCACGGCGCGATGACCGGGAGATCCGGGGCGAAGGCGGCGTAAGTGAGCTCGAAGCGGACCTGGTCGTTACCCTTGCCCGTGCATCCGTGAGCGAGTGCATCGGCGTGCACGGCGCGCGCGACTTCGACCTGGCGCTTGGCGATGAGCGGCCGCGCCATGGAGGTGCCGAGGAGATATTTGCGGCCGTAGACGGCACCGGCGCGGAGCGTGGGCCACACGTATTCGGTGACGAACTCGTGGCGGAGGTCTTCGACGTAGCACTCCGCGGCGCCGGACGCGATGGCTTTCTCGCGGACGCCGGCGAGCTCCGACCCCTGTCCGATTTCGGCGGCGACGCAGATGACGCGGGCCCCGTAGTGCTCGCGCAGCCAGGGAACGATGATCGAGGTATCGAGTCCGCCCGAGTAGGCGAGGGCGATGGTGCGAATCATGACGGCTCCGGCGGTCAGGATAAATATGCTATGACTTTGCATATTTAGTCTGACGCGCGTGGTGCGTCAAGACGTGCGCGGCAACGGTGTGCGGGGCGTGCGCATCAGGCTTGGGCGAGCGTCTTGAGGCGGCGCATCACTTTCTCGCGGGCCGTGCTGGAGCGACAGACGATGAGAATCGTGTCGTCGCCCGCGATGGTGCCGATGACTTCGGACCATTCTTCGGCGTCGAGCGCTTCGCCGATCGGTTGGGCACCACTCGGCAGCGTGTGCAGGACAATGAGCTCGCCGACGCCATCGATCTGGGTGAAGAAGTGCGGAAGGAGGGCGTCGAGGGGCGGGGAGCCATCATCGGCCGACCCTGCGGCGACTTCGTAGCGCGCGCCGCCATTGGGCATCGGCACGCGCGCGATGCGGAGCTCGCGGAGGTCGCGCGAGAGGGTGGACTGCGTGACATCCCAACCGCGGTGGAGGAGGAGTTTGCGCAACTCCTCTTGGCTCTCGACGGGGCGTCCTGCGATGAGCTCGCGGATGGTGGCTTGTCGGTCGCGCTTGTTGGCCATGCCGGAGGATACAGCGGACCGGGCCGCGGGGGCCAGGCCTTGGCGCACGGCGGGTGACGGCCCCGCGGCATTGACAGCGCCAGGGTGCTTGTTTATGCATAGTTTGTGCATAAAGTCTCTGTGGGCGTTCTCGGGGCCAGCGGGTATGCGGGGCGCGAGTTGTGCGCGCTGGTGGCGCGGCATCCGGGGGCCGAGTTGATGTTCGCGTGCGCGAACGAGCAGCGCGGGGCGACGGCGCGATTCGGGAATCGGTCGGTCACGTTCTTGGCGCCGGATGACGCGCCGCTCGATCGCGCGCAGCTGGTGTTCAGCGCGTTGCCGCACGGTGCGTCGCGGCGGTGGGTGGATGCGGCGCACGCGGCGGGCGCGAAGGTAGTGGACCTGTCGGCCGATCTGCGTCCGGGCAACGGCGGCGGCGGGTCCGCCGTGCCGTACGGCCTAACGGAGCTCGCCCGCGAGCAGGTGCGTGCGGCGAGCGTGGTGGCCAACCCCGGGTGCTATCCCACGGCCGTGCTGCTGGCGCTGTTACCGCTTCTGGTACGCGGTCTGATCGCGCCCGGCGGGTGCGTGACCGTGGTGGCGGCGAGCGGCGTGACCGGCGCGGGGATCACGCCGCGGCAGGACCTGATGTTCGCGGAAGTGAGCGGCGACTATCGTCCGTACGCGTTGGGCAACACGCATCGCCATCTCGCCGAGATGCGCGCGGTGATGCGGGCGCTCGACTGCGACGCCGACCTGGTGTTCACGCCGCATCTGTTGCCGGTGGCGCGCGGCATTCTGGCGACGATCACGGTTCCGTTAGTCGAGCCGCTGGCCGAGCCGCTGGGACTGTGGCGGTCACACTATGCGTCCGAGCCCTTCGTCGAGATCACGGGGGATGTGCCGGCGTTGCGCGACGTGGTGCATCGCAACGTGGCGCGCATCACGGCGCACATGGCCGCCGGCGTGCGCGCGCCGACGGTGGTCGTGGTGGCGGCGATCGACAATCTGGTGAAGGGCGCGGCGGGACAGGCCGTGCAGAACGGCAACCTGCTGGTCGGGTTGGACGAAGCGATGGGGCTGCCGGCGTGATGCGCGTGGTGAAAATCGGCGGTCGCGCGCAGGACGATGCGCGGCTGCCGTCGGCGGTGCGCGGCGCGTGGGCGGCGGCCCCGGGCGCGCTGTGCGTGGTGCACGGCGGCGGCGACCAGGTGTCCGCGCTGCAACGCACGTTCGGCACGCCCGCCGAGTTCGTCCGGGGGCGCCGAGTGACGCGCGAAGCGGACATCCAAACGATCCGGATGGCGTTGTCGGGCGGCGTGAACAAGGATCTCGTCGCCCGGCTGACGGCAGCCGGCGTGCCGGCGCTCGGCCTGTCCGGCGAGGATGCCGGTCTCCTGGGTGCGCGGCGGATCGCCGACGCGGAGCTCGGGTTGGTGGGCGAACCGGCCTGGGTGGATGTCGCGCTGCTGCGTCACGTGCTGGCGGGGGCCTACCTGCCGGTGGTGTCGCCGCTGGCGCGCGACCTCGACGGTGCGTTAGGCGCCGCCGCCGCCCTCAACGTGAACGGCGATGACGCGGCGGCAGCGATCGCGGTCGCGCTCGAAGCGGACGAGTTGCTGTTCGTGTCCGACGTGCCCGGTGTGACGGCGAACGGTACGGTGATTCCGCTGCTCGACCTGGATGACGCGGCGGCTGCGATTTCGGATGGCATCGCGACCGGCGGTATGGTCGCGAAACTCAGCGCGGCAATGGCGGCGATGGAGCGCGGCGTGGCGCGCGTGCGCATCGGCGGCCTGGATGCGCTTCTCGATCCGGCGCGAGGGACGGTGCTCGCGCCATCACGGAGCCTGGTGTGACTGCACTTCCCCTCTCTGCTGCGACGTTCACGCCGGAGTCGACGCCGGTCATCGAGTCCGACGCATTGCTCGGCCTCTACAAGCAGCCGCCGATGGAGCTCGTGCGCGGATCCGGCGTGCGTGTGTTCGACGCCGACGATCGCGCGTATCTCGATTTCACGAGTGGGATCGGCGTCAACGCGTTAGGCTATGGCGACGAAGGGGTGGCGCAGGCGATGCAGGAGGCCGCCGCGTCGGGGCTGCTGCACACGTCCAACCTGTATCACACGCGTCCGGCGGCGCGGCTGGCGGGAGAGCTCGCGCGGCTGTCGTCGCTCGATCGCGTGTTCTTCTGCAATTCGGGAGCGGAAGCCAACGAAGGGGCGTTCAAGTTCGCGCGCCGGTGGGCGCGCGAGCTGGGGGGCGCGGCCAAGCACGAGATTCTCGCGGTGCGCGGCGCATTTCACGGGCGGCTGTTCGCGACGCTGGCCGCGACGGACCGGCCCAAGTATCGGGCGCCGTTTCGTCCGCTAGCGGGCGGCGTGTCGGTGGTCGAGCGCGATCTCAAGACGCTCGAGCACGTGTTGGACGGCGAGGCCGTGGCCGCGCTGGTGATCGAGGTCGTGCAGGGCGAGGGCGGGGTGCGCGTGCTGGACGCCGGGTATCTGCGTGAGCTGCGCGAGCTGACGCGGGCGCGCCGGGTGGCGCTCATCTGTGATGAAATCCAGTGCGGGTTAGGCCGCACGGGATGGATGTTCGCGTATCAGCGCGCCGGGATCGTGCCCGACCTCGTGACGGTGGCCAAGCCGCTCGCGGGCGGGCTGCCGATGGGCGCGGTGTTGATGACGTCGGACATTGCGGCGGCGATGCGGCCCGGCGACCACGGGACGACGTTCGGCGGCGGTCCGTTCGTCGCATCGGTGGCGCTGCACGTGCTCGAGCGGTTAGGCGATCCAACGCTGTTGCAGCACGTGGCGGAAACCGGCACGTGGTTAGGCGAGCAGCTGGGTGCGCTCGCCGCGCGGTCGGGTCGCGTGCGTGCCGTGCGCGGCCTCGGCTTCATGTGGGGCTTGGACGTGATGCAGCCGGCGGCAGAGACGGTGCGGAAGGCGCTCGAGACGGGGCTCCTCGTGTGCTCGGCCGGTGAGTTCACGGTGCGCTTGCTGCCGCCCCTGGTGTCGACACGCGAGGAGTTGTCCGAGGGACTCTCGATGCTCGAGACGGCGCTGCAATGAACGAGGTCTTTCAGGTCCGCGCGGCTCGAACCGGCGATGTGCAAGGCATCGCCGAGTTGGTGAACGCGTACGCGGCCCAGTCGGTGATGCTGCCGCGGAGCGTGGAGTCGATCGCGCTTGCCCTGGACGATTTTGTCGTGGCGGCCGACTGCCATGGGCGGGTGATGGCGTGCGGCGCGCTCAAGCCGTATTCACCGTCGCTCGCCGAAGTCGCGTCGGTGGCGGTCTCGCGTGAGGCCCATGGGCACGGCGTTGGGCGGGCCGTCGTTGCGGCGGTGGAGGAGCTGGCCGTGCGTCGCGGCGTGCGGGAGCTGTTCGCGCTCACGCTGACGCCCAAGTTCTTCGAGTCGGTTGGATACGGCGTTGATGATCGCGCACGATTTCCCGAGAAACTGCGTCGCGATTGCGCGGCGTGCGTCAGGCGTGCGGGGTGCGCGGAAGTTTGCGTCTCGCGGACGTTGGACCGAGAGGGCGTCGACGTCGCAGCCTGACCCCAAGCGGACACACTTCAGTCCGCCGTTTGTGCTAACATAAGCCGAAGGACACTATTCCCGACGGGCGATGCGCGCTCGGCGGTGACGTGCGTGCGCAGCGGTTCGTGTGTCAAACAGCATACAGGGTCACTCAACTGGAGCGTGCACATGGTCCGAACTTGGTCGAGCGTAGCGGTGGTCGTCGGGCTGGCGTTGGTCAGCGGCACCGTGGTGGCACGCGCACAGATCTCCAGTCCGATCGGAGTCGGCATCGTGGGCGGCACGACATCGCCGACGGGGAGTCTGTCCGACATCGCCAAGACGGGTTGGCACGCGGGTGCATTCATCGAGTTGAAGCTGCCAGTGATACCCGTGGGATTTCGATTGGAAGGCGCGTGGCATCAGTTGCATGACAAACCATTCGACGGCGGTGGCGGTACAACGGGAGCACGAATCGCCGCCGTCACGCTGAACGCGACGTATGACATTTTGCCGGTGCCGATCATCAAGCCGTATTTGATCGGCGGCGTCGGTGAGTACAGCGCGCGACTCACGACTTTTCGCGGACCGTTGCCGCCGTCGCAAGGAGTCGCGGAGAGCCTGTTCGAGACTACGACGCAAACGAAATTCGGCGTCAACGGTGGCGCTGGTGTTCGGGTGCAGCTCGGAGGTTTCGCGGCATTTGTGGAGGCAAGGTGGCACGACATCTTGACGAATGGCAAGAACGTGCAGATGGTGCCGGTCAGCGTCGGCTTGCGGTTCTAGGCCATGCACGTCTTGCGCGCGGGAATGTCACCAGTGAGGGTTGGGAATGCATCGGCGCGACCGGTGAGGGGTCGCCGGGAGCCAGGCATCTAACAAGGGGGGCGTTGCATGAGACGCATGGTGTGGAGTGTGGCCGCAGCCGTCATGTCGCTCGTTTTCGCCGTGCCGGCGTCGGCGCAGCTGGCGTCGAGTCCGATGCGGTTCGGTCTGGTGGGTGGCGGGACGTTTCCCGTCGGCAACTTGTCCGATGTCGCGTCATCGGGGTGGCACGCCGGTGCGTTAGTCGACCTGGGTCTCCCGCTGGTGCCGCTCGGCTTTCGTGTCGAGGGTGCGTGGCATCAGTTAGGCGACAAGAATATCGTAGAGAATACGCCGGACGGACCGGCGACATCGACTGAGAAGACGCGGGTGATCGCGGTGACACTCAACGCGACCTACGCGTTCGGGCCGCAGCCGATCATCAAGCCGTACATCATCGGCGGGGTGGGCGGCTACAACGTGCGCTTCTCCTCGTCGGATGCGGCCGCCTTTTCCGAAACGCGGTTCGGCATCAACCTGGGCGCGGGGCTGCGCGTGCAGCTCACCGGGTTCTCGACGTTCATCGAGGCGCGGTGGCACGACATCTTCACGACCGGGTCCAGCGAGCAGATGTTGCCGATCAGCGTCGGCGTGACGTTCTAACGGAAGTGGCGGTGGGCCGCGAGCGGGCGCCACGCACGCGTGGCGTGCAGGCCGCGTTGGACGAAGCGCGATTCGGCCCGTCGCGCACGCTGAACCTCCGCGCGGTGCTACCGACGCCCGCTCAGGCGACCACGCG
>JANWIK010000152.1 GCA_025449955.1 Gemmatimonadaceae bacterium | reverse complement strand
GTCGATGCACACCCCAGAGCGAGACAATGGCGAACACTGATTCTCGAGTCACCATTCACATGGCCGCGAGCCTCGACGGGTTCATCGCCCGAAAGGACGGCAGCGTCGATTGGATGGAGACGCCCGACCGCTTCGAAGGCGGCGAGGTGATGGCGCCGGAGTTCGTCGCCGCGTTCCTCCGGACGATCGACTGCTATGTCATGGGGTCGCGGACGTATGAGACCGCGTTGAATTTCGAGGCCAATGGAATGGGTTGGTCATACGGCGACAAGCCAATCGTCGTGCTCACCCATCGCGAGCTGCGGAAGACCAGAAGCACCGTCGAGTTCTACGCCGGCGATCTCGAGCGCCTGGTGGAGGAGCGCCTCAAGCCTAACTTTCGCAGCATCTGGTTTGTCGGCGGCGGCGCGGTGTCTGGCGAGTGCCTGCGACGCGGACTCGCCGACGAAGTGCGCTATTCCATCCTGCCCGTTGTGATCGGCGATGGCATTCCCTTTTTCGAGAGCCTCGGCCGTGACGTAGCACTGCATCTGCTCGAGGTGAAGGCATACCAGAGCGGCGTGGTGGCGCTTCGGTATGAAGTGAAACGGCCGGTCGCTAGTGGCCACGGCCTTCGCACTTGATCGCTCATCTTTGTCATCCGACCTTCCGACTATCCGCGCGCGCTTTTGCCCATAGATTCAGCCACCCCCCGTGGAGCCCTCCATGAAACTGCGTGTCCTCGGATTGCTATTCGCCACGCTCGCGCTGACGCACCCGCACGCCGCGTCCGCGCAGTCCGCTGCGCCCGACACATCCGCCGACCCGTTCCTCTGGCTCGAGGACCAACACGGCGCCCGCGCCATGGCGTGGGTCAATGCGGAAAACGCCAAGACGACCGCGGTGCTGGAAAAGGATCCGCACTACGCATCGCTCTATGGTGACGCGCTGACCGTCGCGCAGTCGGCCGATCGCATCGCGTGGGGGTCATTCCTTGGCGGCGCTGTCTACAACTTCTGGCAGGACAGCACGCACGTCCGCGGCATCTGGCGTAAAGCGACCGTGGCGAGCTATCGCTCCGCGCATCCAGAGTGGATCACGGTCCTCGACCTCGATTCGCTCGCCACAGCCGAACACGCCAATTGGGTCTGGCAAGGCGCGCAATGCGCCGAGCCGGCCGAGCGACGGTGCATCATCTCACTGTCCGATGGCGGTGAAGACGCAACCACCGAGCGTGAATTCGACCTCGGCACGGGACGGTTCGTCGACGGCGGGTTCGTGCTCTCGCGCGGCAAGCAGCGCGTGTCATGGGTCGGCGAGGATACCATCCTCGTCTCGCGAGAATGGAACTCAGGCGAGCTTACCGCGTCGGGTTATCCGTACATCGTCAAGCGCCTGGTGCGCGGTCAACCGATCGATAAGGCGACCGAAGTCTTTCGCGGCGCCGCGACCGACGGCGGCTACGGCGTGTCGCCGTTCACGATCATCGACGGCAGCGGACACCGCATTGTCGGGATCATCCGTCCAACGAGCACCTTCGAGACCGAGGCGTACCTTGTGCGTCCCCAAGGCGTCGCGCGCCTGGCCATCCCGGCCAAGTCGGGAATCGTCGGGCTCGTGAACGGTCAGGTGATCGTGCAGCTCTCGGAACCATGGAAAGAAGGGAGCACCACGATTCCGACCGGGTCGCTCGCGTCGTTCGACCTGGCGAACGCCAATGCACACCCCGACCGGCTGTCGCCCGCTGCGGTGTTCGAACCGGGACCGCGTGAATCGGTCGGTGGCACCGCCGTGACGCGAGGTTCGCTCGTCGCCACCATCCTGCACAACGTGCGCGGCCAAGTCGCGCTGTTCACCCGCGGCGCCGGTGGCGCCTGGTCGCGCCGCCAGCTTCCGTTTCCCGACAACCTCGCGACCGGCATCATCGATGGCGACGTCCACGGCGACGACATCTTCATCTCCGTGACCGGATTCCTAACGCCGAGCAGCGAATGGATCGCCAATGCCGCGAACGGCAGGGCATCATCGCTCAAGGCACTGCCGGCGCAATTCGACGCCTCGCGCGACACCGTGGAGCAGTTCGAAGCGACGTCGAAGGATGGCACCAAGGTGCCGTACTTCGTCGTCCATCCGCGCGTGATGAAGCTCGATGGCTCGAACGCGACGATTCTCACTGCCTACGGCGGCTTCGAAGTGTCGGAGACGCCTAACTATTCGCCGATCGTCGGCAAGTTGTGGCTGGAACACGGCGGCGTATTCGTGCTGGCGAACATCCGTGGCGGCGGCGAGTTCGGACCGGCGTGGCACGAGGCCGGCCTCAAGACGCATCGCCAGGTGATCTACGACGACTTCGCCGCGGTGGCGCAGGATCTCATCGCCCGGAAAATCACCAGCACGCCCAAACTTGGCATCATGGGCGGGTCTAACGGTGGATTGTTGATGGGAGTCGAGATGACCGAGCATCCGGATCTCTGGGGTGCGATCGACATTCAGGTTCCGCTGCTCGACATGCTGCGCTTCGAGAAGATCGACGCCGGCGAATCGTGGGTGGGCGAGTACGGCAGCGTCTCGGTTCCCGCCGAGCGTGCTTTTCTCGCGTCGATCTCGCCGTACCAGAATCTGCGCAAGGGCGTGAAGTATCCCGAGCCGCTGATCTGGACCACCACCAAAGACGATCGCGTTGGGCCGCAACACGCGCGCAAGTACGCGGCGAAGATGGCCGCAATGGGCGACCCGTATCTGTTCTATGAAGTGATCGAGGGCGGACACGGCTCGGGCGCCAACCTCAAGGAGCGCGCGCACACGTCGGCGCTCGAGTACACGTACTTCGCCCGGCAGCTGATGTAAGCGCGTGGACGTACGGGATGCGGCGGAGCAAGCCGCACGTCGCGGCATCGACTTCCTGCTGAAACAGCAGGGCGACGACGGGATGTGGCGCGACTTCACGACACCAGCCGGTGAGGCGTCATGTTGGCCCACCGGCTTCGTGCTGTGTACACTCGGTGCCGCCCGGGCGGATGCCGTTCGCCTCACGCACGCCGCGCGGTCGTTAGGCGAACGCCAGCAGCCGGATGGCGGCTGGGGCTACAACGAAAGCACGCCGAGCGATGCAGACTCCACATCGTGGGCGGTTCTCGCGCTGTCCGGCGACGCGCCCCGGTTCAGCGCCGCTCGCGCCGGCGCCGCGGCGTTCTTGCGACGACACCGCCGGCCTAACGGTGGGATGGCGACGTACGCCGACGCGGCACCCATCCGCCGCTACACATCGCTCCCGCGGTGGCTCCCGTTTCGCGGCTGGCGCCGGCCCACCATCGAGGTCAGCGCGACCGCCACTCGTGCGCTGCAGGCGATCGACGGCGCGGCACCGAACGAACTTGGATGGCGCTATGTCCGGTCGAAGCAGCGGCCGGACGGCAGTTGGGGCGCGTACTGGTGGACCACTCCACACCTCGCGACACAACAAGCGGTGATGCTCGGCGCGTCGTTAGGCGACGCGGGCGCCATCGGGCGGGCCGCCGGGTGGGCGACCCGCGTCCTCGATCCGCATGGAGCGGCGTTCCACGCCGCGCTCTGTCTCTCGATCGTCGCCGTGGCAACGCCGGGAGACGTGGGCACCATCAACCGTGCGATCGAGATGCTACAGCGCGTTCAGCTCGCCGACGGCAGTTGGCCGAGCACGCCGATTCTGCGCATTCCCGTGCCCGCGGATACCGCGGACTCCGACCATCGGGGGTGGCGGCCGATTCGCTTCGATGGCGGCCTCGAGGTCGCGGACCAGCACCGCACCTTCACCACCGCCACGTGCATCGCCGCGTTGCTGCACGCGTCCCGGGCCCTCACCGGCGGCGCGCAACGATGACCACCGCCGCCGCGGTCCGGGACGCCTTGCACGCCGAGTTCCTCGCGCACGGGCTGCTCTCCGCCGACACCGATGTGCTTGCGTTAGCACCGGACCTGCTCGCGCGGGCGCTCGCGCTCTGCTTCCCCGAATACGATCTCGCCGGCCAGGATGTCGACGTCGTCTTCGAACACACCGAGGAGCGCGCGCGCATGGAGCAGGCACTCCTGTTCGGCTGGGTCACCGCCGATGTCGTCGCACCTGCCGCGACCGACGACCGCTCACGCGTGCTGTGCGCGCTCTTCAATCTCGGCATCGGCATGATCGACGGCGCCTGCGATGCCGACCCGCACCGGGCCGCCGAGCTATTGGAGTATCTCGGGGTTCTCGATGTCGAGTCCGCCGTCAACGGTCCGTGGCAGGAAGGCGGGATGCTCGCGTCCCTCCCGCCTAACGCAGCAGCCGATCCGACGATCGCGTTCACGGCCCGTGTGATCGACGCGTTTTACTCCCTGCTCCACGCCACCCACCCGCTGTCGCTGCGCACGCGTGTCGGCCGCCTGCTCGCCGGCGCGCTCGCGGCCGAGCGGCGGTCGGTCGCACGATCGCCGGCCAAGCCTGACGAGCTCCTCGAGGCGTCGCGCAGCACCTCGGTGCTGCCGTTCGTCATCATCGCGACGCTCGTGCACGGTGACCTGGATGCCGCGACCCACCTCGGCGAGGCGATGTGGCGCATCGACGACTTGATCGACCTCGACTCGGATGCGGAATCAGGCGCGTTGAACAGCCTGCTCATCGGCGGGACACCGGACCGCGCCATGATCGAGTCGGTGGCGCGGGAGGCCGCCCAGCACCTGCGGGCTGGCCTCGGTACGACTAACGGACGGCACTTCCTGACGTTCGTCCACCGCTATGCGAGGGTCACACCGGAGCGGTCGACCCGGTCTTGACCATGTAGTCGAGCAGCGCATCGTCCTCGACCGGACGGTCGACCACCGGCGGGATGTAGAGCGTCCCCACCGACGGCGCGCCGGTGAGTTGTTCGGCGAGTGTGCTGAGCTCGAAGGTCTTGACCGTCGATTGGGCGAGCGGATGGGTCTTGCTGATGATGAGCTTCACGAGGTGATCGGCCGGATAGAACGTCAGCAGGTATTCCTGCAGCGGCACGAACTGCTCGCGCGCGTACGAGCTGGACGGGTACGTGGGATCGCCGACGACAGTGGGCTGCCAGAGCACGGTTGTGACGTCAGGCTGCAGGGGGCGCCGGCGGAGCAGCACGTCCGTCGCCTCGTACATCTGGATGCCGTTTTCGGCGATGTCGGTGCCTAGATCGACGAGGAGCGTGTCGAACGCCGATACCCCGGCGAATACCTCGACGTGCAGACCTACTAACGGTGCACCGCGCACGATCAGCGCGGTGGGGTGGCAATAGACCCACGGGTGGCCGTACACCGCGAGACAAACCGGACGCTCGGCCACGGCCGCTGAGAGCACTTCGGCTGCCATGCGCTGGTAGGTGTGCAGCCGGTTCAGGCCGGGCTCGTACAGGTAGCCCAGGTCCGTAACTTTGGGACAGATCGTTTTGACGTACTCGGGCAACCCATACCCGGAGGAGATGACGAAGGTATGGTTGCTGCGCCGAATGACTTCCTCTGCCTCGCGGGTCAACTGGTGCGAGCCGACGATACCGGTACCGACGATGCCGATGTCGAACGGCCACACCAATTGCGGGCGCGGTGTGGCGGGTGCTCCCTCCACGGCCGCGTTCACTCGAGCAGTTGGACGAGTCGGAGGGCCGAGGCCCGGCGGTCGGATGCGGTTTCGGCTGTCCGGATGAGTTGGGCCTCGCGCTCGATCAACTGCGTTTGCGCGGACTCCTTTCTCTTCGGCTTCGTCCGGTTCACCCAGTCATGGGTCCCGGAGATCTTGATCGTGATGCTCCACGGGAGCGTGTGCTCCAGCGCGTCGGCGAGGAGCTTGGGGTTGGTCAACGCCTCCCGTTCGTGCGCGCTGAGATCGTACCCAGCCAGGGCGGACTCGGAATCCGACTGGAGCCGCACGTAGAATGCGTAGTCGCCTTGTACTCGATTGAGTACCGCGGTGAAGTCGCTCATGTACGCCTCGTGGGGTATGAGGACTCGAAATGCCTTCGGCGGCGATCCGTCTCCGCCCAACAGTACCGCGAACGGAGAGGGTGGTCAATAACCGCCGGCAGCGGACCCGAGCGCGAAGTGCGGGGTCCGGCGTCACGTTTCCTGACTCGCAACACAACGGAGAGCACGATGTCACGACTACTCGGGTTAGGCGCGCGATTCCCGGACTTCTCCCTGCCGGCCTGCGTCTCGGCCGAGGCTGGGTCGGAATTCCGCACGGTGAGCTCGCAGGAGATGGAGGGAACGTGGACGGCGATCTTCTTCTGGCCGCAAGATTTCACGTTCGTGTGTCCCACCGAGCTGATGGAGTTCAACTACGCGCTCCGGGAGTTCCGCGCCCTTGCCGCGAAAGTGTTCGGTGTGAGCGGGGACACCCACCACTCGCACCTCGCATGGCGGAACGAGAACCCGGACGTGCGGAACATCGCGTTCCCGATGCTCGCCGACGCCGACAAACGCGTGGCCGAAGAGTTAGGCATCTTGGATCCGATCGACAAGGTTCCGCTGCGAGCCACCTACCTCCTCGACAAGGACCGGAAGATCCGGTGGCTCTGCGTGAATGATCTGAGCGTGGGCCGGAGCACCGGCGAAGTGCTGCGGGTGCTCGCGGCGCTGCAGTGCGGGGAGCTGTGCCCGGCCAACTGGAAGCCCGGCCAACCGACGCTCGTGCCGCCGCGAGGCAAGCGCAAGTCCGCGCGGTGGGAAATCAAGGAGCCCGTGGCGAGCGCCTAACGCGGCGTCGGGCGCGCGCTTCGGCCAGGCGGTCAGTAGATGTGCAACTGCTCCAGCAATGCGAAGGTATCGCCGATGCGCTCGAACAAATCCTTGTTGTGCTTGATCATCTTGGAGCGCATGTACACGCGGAGCCACTGTTTGTACGCGAACTGCTCGTAGCGTGCCAACATCTGCGCGAGCGGCAGGTCGCGCTGCATCAGCAATCCCGCCAGGAACATTGCGCACTCGAAGCCGAGCGAGATCGACTGGAAGTACGGCGAACCCATGGCAGCATCGCCGACCAGGAACACGGGCGAGCGCGCGAATGGGTGCTCGCCGGTTCCCGCGAGGTGCAACGAGAGACTGGTCGAGTTGCGGGCCCGATACAGGTCGAGCGGGATGCGGATGATGTCCAGGTCACCGACGATCTCGCCGTTGGTCTCGGTTTTCACCTTCGCGATGAAGCGGTCCATCGACTGCGCCACCTGCGGAAAGTTGCCGCGAAGCCATGCGCCGTCGAATCGCGACGGCATCCGCTCGAAGTCCTCGGCGGTAATATTGACGATACCCGTCACGTGGGTGACGTGCCCGTCGTAGAACGTGCGCTTGACCGCGGGAATGAACTTGTAGTACGCGTTGTCGATGTTCTTGTAATACTTGCAATACTCGTTGCAGTCGTAGGCGTGGCCATACAGGAACGTGACGACGATCGCGTATTCGAGCCGGAGCTTGAACGTATTCGCCGAACCATCCCCCGCGCCTGCGTTAGGCGCGAGGGATTCCCGGAGCAGCGAGTTGGTGCCCGTGCAATCGATCAGGACATCTCCCGATTCGAGCATCGTCGCCGCGTCCTGCGCCGTGATGGCGCCTGCCGTGCGCGTGACCGGATGCGCGTGACGGGCGTCGATGAGGTCGCTCAGGGAGCGCTCGATTGCGTTGAGAGGGCAGAAGCCCACGGTCCATCCGCGCAGCAGTTCCATCAAGTCCGTCGGAATGGACTGCCGAAACGCGAGGCCCTCCGCGAGCTCGGATGGCTCGAAGATGGCTTCGACGCTCTCGCCATCGATGTAGTCGTTGCAGTAGCTCGCGATCGAATCGGCTACGAGGTACGGCGCGAGCTGCACCATCCGCGTCCGGGTGTACTCGCGTCGCTTTTCGTAGAGATGGACGGAGAACCTGTCACTCGACTGGAGCAGCGCGGCAGCCGCGAGCCCCACGGGTCCGGCGCCGAGGACGTGCACTCGGACTTGGGGAGGCAGAGTCTCGGAGACTGGGTGGCCGGCGTGCGGCGGCATTCGCGTCCTTGGGTGACGCCGCCTGATTGCGGCCCCAGCAATATACCGTCTCCTTCCGAAGGCGAAAGGCAAACCAGTACTGTTACACGACGCCGAAGTCGGTTGGGCGTACGGAAGGCAATCGACCTTGCGGTCATTCGTTAGGCACAGACCGGTGATCGAGGCGCGGAATGCGAGTCGCGGCACTGTACGACATTCATGGAAACCTGCCGGCGCTGGAAGCCGTACTCGACGACGCGGCTCGGGCGCACGTCGATCGGATCATTGTCGGCGGCGACGTCGTGCCGGGTCCCATGCCGCGCGAAACGCTCGAGCTCCTGCTTGGCCTCGACGCTCCGGTGCAGTTTCTCCATGGCAACGGCGAGCTCATGGTGCTCGCGCAGATCGCCGCGAGACATTCAGGACGCGTCGCATATTGGGGAACGACATCGGGACAAGCGCTCCCTGAGCCACTCCAAGAGGTTGCCCGATGGACGGGCCGACAGCTCGACGCGAGTCACGCACAGGTGATGGGGCGTTGGCCGCGAACGATCGAGTTGATCGTTCCGGATATTGGACGTGTCTTGTTCTGCCATGGCACGCCGCGGAGCGAAGTCGAAGTCTTTACTCGCTTGACGCGTGACGACCTGCTGTTGCCCGTCTTCGCCGGGTTGGGCGAGACACTCGTCGTCTGCGGGCACACGCACATGCAGTTCGATCGCATGGTCGGACCAACCAGGGTGGTGAACGCCGGGAGCGTCGGGATGCCGTTTGGCGAGCCCGGCGCGTACTGGCTGCTGCTGGAGGATGCGGTGCACCTACGGAGAACGTCGTACGATTTGCGGGCGGCGGCGGACCGCGTTCGCGCGACGCAGTACCCACAGGCCGAGGAGTTCGTTGCGAAGAACCTGCTGCAGCCGCCATCCGAGGGCGACATGCTCGCCGCGCTCACCGATGGCTCGTTCCGGTAAGCGGTCGCCGGCGACCAGTATTGCCGCCTAACGGAGCACCGACCACGTGAGAGCGCGCGGAGGGATGGACCGCCTGGCATCGCTCGGCCTAACGGCGGAGCATCGTGCACGAGCGGAGGCGGCATTCGAGGGCCTGGCGCCCGAGCTCGCCCAACTCGGCGGGCCGGCCGCCTCGCACGACGCCCCGATGGCCTTCTGGGTGCCGGGCCGCATCGAAGTGCTCGGCAAGCACACCGACTACGGCGGCGGACGCAGTCTGCTGTGCGCGGTCGAGCCCGGCGTGTGCGTGCTCGCCGCGCCGCGCGACGCGGACGCGCCTAACGGAAAGCTGGTACGGGTGCGCGACGCGAAGTCGGGCGCGACCGCCGAGTTCGACATCGCGCCCGACGTGCCGGGCCGGCCGGGCACGTGGGCGAACTATCCCATCACCGTCGCGCGCCGCATCGCGTCCAACTTCGGCGCGCCGATGCGCGGCGCCGACATCGTGTTCTGGAGCCACATCCCGCACGCATCGGGCGTCAGCAGCTCGAGCGCGCTCATCGTCGCGATGTTCCTCGCGTTAGGCGCGGCCAACGATCTCGAGTCGCGCCCCGCGTACCGGGCCGCCATTCATTCCACCGATGATCTCGCCGGCTACCTGGGCGCGGTGGAGAACGGGCTCGACTTCGGACCGCTCCACGGCAACGCCGGCGTGGGCACGTTCGGCGGCAGCGAAGACCACACCGCGATTCTCTCGGCGCGCCCGGGCGCCATCGTGCAGTACCGGTTCCGTCCCGTCACGTTCGAGCGCGCGATCCCGCTCCCCGGCAACGTGACGTTCGTCGTGGGCGCGAGCGGCGTGCAGGCCGAAAAAACAGGGGCGGCGCTCCACCGGTACAACGATGTCTCGCGGCGGCTGAGCACGGCGCTCGACTGCTGGCAACGCGCCACCGGGCGTACGGATGCGTCGATGGGCGCCGCGCTCGCGGCGGCGCCCGATGCCCGTGCGCGCCTGCTCGCTCTGTTAGGCGAAGCCCGCGGTGCCGCCTATTCTTCGGAGTCGCTCGTCGAGCGCGTGGTGCAGTTCGACGAGGAAACGAACGAGATCATCCCCGCGGCCGGCGACGCGCTGGCGCGCGGCGATCTCGCGACGTTCGGCGCGTACGTGGCGCGCTCGCAGGCGGCCGCCGAACGCGCGCTGCACAACCAGATTCCCGAGACCATCGCGCTCGTCCGCTTGGCGCTCGACCGTGGCGCCGCCGCGGCCTCCGCGTTCGGCGCCGGGTTCGGCGGCAGCGTCTGGGCTCTCGTCGACTCGTCGCACGGCGATGAGTTTTGCCGGAGCTGGGGCGACGCCTACCGCGCCGCGTTCCCGGCCGCCGCGGCGCGCGCCGAATTCTTCGTCACGCGCGCCGGGCCGGCGGCGGCGCGGCTCCGTTAGTAGTCGATCCCCTTGACGTAGCTGCCTAACGGGACGGTCTGGAAGCGGTTGGGGTTGGCATCGATCAGCGCGCCCGCCAAGTCGTCGGACGTTCTCGCGTGTCCGCCCGTCTGCGTGTCCAGGACGACGGTCTGGTCCCGCAGGATATCCGACATGCCCGCGGTCGTGCGGTCCGAGTTGTCCATGTACTGCGCAGCCTGATTCAGAAATTGATTCGTCTGCGCGATGGTCTGTTGGATCTGGACGTTCGCGATGTCGGCCACGCGCTTGTTGTCGCGCGTGTAGCTGGGGAAAATCGCTCCGACGGTGTTCGCCTCCTCTCCCATCACCTGCTGCGGTCCATACATGAAGAACAGCATCATCTGCCACGTGCCCAGCGACTGCGGCATCGTGTTGATCATCTGCGACACGAAATACTGCTTGCCGCTGCCGTCGCGAAAATCGATGGTGCCGTACAGCATGTAGTTCTTGCCGCCCTGCAGCGGGATGTCCTGCACCTTCGCGATGTCGATGCCCGGTTGCGCCTTGCGTGACTTGCTGAACATTTGCGAGAACGCCGACTTGAACGACGTTGCCGCATCGGTGCCGTATGGGATCGCCACGAAATTGGCCGGGGCCGCGGCGCGCCTGTTAGGCATCAGCGTCGCCGATTTCGGGTCGGTGGGATCGATCACCGGAATGGCCCAACCGAAGCGCAGCTTCTCGCCGCGCGGACCCGAGGCGGCGACGTCTCCCATGTTGGCATGCTGCGTCTGCCATCCGGCGGGCAGCCCAATCGCCCCTGTTCCGTCGGTGAACAGCACGCGTTGCAACGGCTGCGCCGGCGCCGCTTTCACGGGAGCGGCTGCTTGCGCGGATCCCGCAGCGGTGTTCGCGGCTGAACCGGTCGCCGAAGAGTGCGCCGCCGCTGCGCTCGCCGGCGCGCTCGCCGGGGTGGGCGCCTTGCCGAGTTCTTGTTTCAGCCTGGTGAACATCGAGTTCACCGTCGACGGGAACCGGTCCGCGTTGTCGATCAACACCGCGCCGCCGGCACTTCCGCTCTTCGGCGCGTACGCCAGCGCCAATCCGGTCATCGGTTTCCCATCCTGGTTCTTCGCCGTCACGGTAAAGAAACCAGCCAGGATTTCGCCGGTCGAGTTTTGCACCAGCTTGCCAAGCTGCGGGCGATCTCCGTAGAGGAGACTCACGCGATGCAGCGTCTTCCCGAGTGCATCCTGCGGAGTGGTCTGCCCCGCCACCGCACCAAAATAGATTTTGCCGCCGGACGGATTGACGATCGTTTTGATTCCGCTCGTGGCCGCGCTGCTGTCGTGCGTGGCTGTTTGAGCGGCGATCGACCCGATCCACAGGACGCCCAGAAGCAATGCACTCGCCGCCCCAATCATCGTTCTCGGATTCCTGTGCGACATTGCCGGCCTCCTGGGAGATCGAATCGCTGCGGAGCTAATCGGAAGGATGACTCAGCTACCCTCCGTCGAGAGCCGAGTGTGAGGCGACTCGACCATACCCCGCATGGCTCGACGCGGCAAGGTAGTCACGAGCAATGTGACACGCGCTCACTTGAGCGCGGACACTGCTTTCGCGAGCAACGCGCGCAATTTGTCGTGATCGCCCATGGCGTTCGCGGTGAGCAGAATCGGTCCCTTCACCGCCTCGTATCCACCTGCCACGGACGAGCCCAGATCGTCCCACGGACCCGGCGGCTCGACCGGAGTGGCCAGCGAGTCCGCACCCATGAGCTGCTTGCGCATGCCGTTCACGCCACCCTGAATCACGAATTGATCGGTCGCGAACTCTGTGTGCGCGTCGTGCCATTCCTTGAGGTCGATCTCGTACGTGAACGTGGCGTCGGGCGGCGGTGGTGCGCCGTTGGCGACCGGCATCGGCGTGTAGTAGTAGCACGAGTGAATGCTCGGTCCCGCTTGCGCCGAGCCGTGATCGGGCGGCTTGGACAACGGCCCGAGGATCGCCGCCGCGTCCGTGGCCGATACCAGCGTGCACACATCGAGCGAGCTGTCCTGCGCCATCGCGGCCAGTCGCTGTTGGGCGGCCGCTTTGCCCGCCTGGCCGTTGATGCCTAACGGATGATCGAGGCGCGTGATCGCGGTTTGGAGCAGCGCCGCCGCCTGCGCCAGCGTGAGCTTGGTGCCGTTCCAGTCGAGCCCCACCATGCGGTCGGCTTGCAGCGCGTTCAACCCGCAGCATGTGGCGGGCGCCATCGCGACTTGATCCCAGGTGCCGTGCAATGTGTCGCCGGTCTTGAGCACGGTGCCCGTCTGCGTTTGGGCTTGGAGCGCTTTGTCGCTGAGCTGGCGTCCGAGACCGGACATCTTCATCGACATCTTCCCGCCCGACCAATCGGCGGTGACGAGCACCCGCCGGTAGTCCTTGGTGTCGTACTCGCACACGTCGCTGCTGTACGCCTGCGTGTAGGGCGCGCCGGCTAACGGACCAACGGCGGCGACCACTTCGGACGTGTCGAGCAGCGAGCACGGGTCGCCGCTCGCCGCGTCGCTCGCTTGCTGGACGTGGGACCCACCGTCCTTGTGACCGGTGCACGCGGCCGCGGCGGCGCAGGTTAGCGTTAGGCAGGCGGCGCGCGCGAGTCGCGTCCAGGCGGAACCATCATCATAGCGGCGACGCATGACCACCCTCCTCAGCCCGGCGGGCTGGGTTTCAGGTATTCGTCGAACCACGCGAGCGACCGGCGGAGCACGTCTGCTTGGTGCACCGGATTGGCGAAATGATGGCCTTCATCGGGATACACGACCAGCTGCGTCTTCACGCCGTCGTGCTGCAGTCCCCTCCAGTACTCGAACGACTGCGGTGCGGGGCATTCGGCGTCGCGCTCGCCGACCACGATCAGCATCGGCGTGCGCGCTCGCGTGATGAAATTCATGGGCGAGCTCTTGGCGTAGACGGCCGGATCCTCGTACACCGTGGCGCCGAAGTACGGGACCATCCATTCGCTGATGCCGTTCTCGCCGGTGTAGCTGAGCCAGTTGGACAATCCGGCGCCGGCGACGGCGGCGCGGAAGCGATGCGTTTGCGTGACGGCCCACATCGTCATGAATCCGCCGTAGCTCCATCCCGTTAGGCCGAGTCGGTGGGGGTCGACGGGATAGCGGGCGATGACCGTGTCGACGCCGGCCATGATGTCGCGCAGGTCGCCGTAGCCGAAATCCTTGACGTTGGCGCGCGTGAACGCCTCACCCTGGCCGAAGCTGCCGCGTGGGTTAGGCATGAACACGAAATAGCCGGCGCGCGACAGCGCCGCCGGCTCGGATCCGGCGGACATGAACGTGGACGCCGACGCCGCGGCGGGTCCGCCGTGGACGTACACGATCATCGGGTACGTCTTGCCGCTCTGAAAGTCGTCGGGGTAGAGCAGGAATCCCTGGACGTTGAACTGCTGGTCGTGCCAGTGGACGCTCACCGCCTTGCCCCACGACGGCGTGACGCCGGCGTTGGCGTGCGTGATCTGCGACCAATGCCCAACGGGGCCGGCCCATACTTCCGGCGCGGTGCCGAGCGATTCGCGCACCAGCGCGACCGTGTGTCCGGTGTCGGGGGCGGACACCGTGGGCAGTCCGCGGCCGGAGCGCGTGGAGATGGTTTCATCGCCGGTCCAGAGCGAGGTGATCGCGCCCGTCGTCGCGTTGACGCTGGCGATCTCGGAGCCGCCGTGGGACCACATGGTGGCGAGGAGCGTGCCCGCGCCCTGCCACCGGAACGCGGCCGCCGACACGGTTGCGTTAGGCGTGAGGTCGTGCGGCGCGCCGCCGGCGGCGGGGACGGTGTAGAGGTCGCCGCCGGTGGAGCCCTGGTCGCTCATCAGGCCGCCGATGAACGCGATGCGCGATCCGTCGGGCGACCACAGCGGCTGCGCGATCTGCACGGTGGGTTTGGCGATCTGGCGGAGGGCGCCGGTGGTCGCGTCGATCGCGTCGAGCCGCGCCACCCACCAGTTGTTGTTGCCCGATCCCGTGGCCGCGCTCAGGACCAGCTCTTTCCCGTTAGGCGACCAGTCGAACTCGTACACGTACAGGTCGTTGGGCGAGAGCAGGTGCTGCGCGCCCGACGGCACGTCGATGAGGGCCAGGTGTTGGCGGTCCACGTGCGCGTCCATCGCGCCGGTGTCGCGCGGCGTCGCCTGCGTGGGGCCGTTGGCCTCCTCGGACGGCGACGAATACAATCCGGCGAGGTGCGACCCGTCGGGCGAGAAGCGGATGTCGTGGAGCGACCCGGAAACGCGCGCCAGGCGCCGCGCGGCGTGCGACCCGGCATCCACGAGGTAGACGGTCGGCGCGCCGTTGCTCGACGCCAGAATGCCTAACTGACGACTGTCGGCCGACCAGATGACCTCGTCGGCGCTGTTGGCATCGGCGCCGGGCAGATCGATGGCCGCCGGCGACGCGGTGCCGCCACCGGCCGCGAGCATCACGGCGGTGCCGTCGCCCGACTGGGACGCGGGCCCGATCCAGGCCACCTGCTGTCCGTTAGGCGCCAGCGCCACGCTCGAGAATTCGTGCGCGCGCGTCGCGTGCTGCGCGGCGGCCGGACGCACGAGCGCGCCGGCCGCGAGGAGACACACGACAGGGAGCGCCGCGCCGCGCCATCCGGCGCGCCGGTTCAGGTCGAGTCGAGACAACGCAATCCTCCTGTGGTCGATGGTGCGCGCGGTCGCCAAGCGTGGGACGCGGACCGCTGCACATCGGATTTCGGCGCCGGACATCCGCCTGTCAAGCCGCCTTCACGTTATGGTTTCACACGCGTGCGCGATGGATCCCGCCACGCGCACCGCTGCATTCAGGCTGACCCGCCACTCGCCTTGGACTCGTCATTCGTCGTGCGGTACTTGAGCGTGATGAACGTGACCGTGTCCCACGCGTTGTGGATGCCGATGAAGAGCAGCAGCAGCGACGCGCCGCCCACGAGAAACAGCGCTTCTTCCGGATTGCTGCGAAGCACGAGCGACGCAACGACGACCCCGCCGTACGCGGTGAAGGGCAGAATGGAATGCCAGAGCCAGTCCTCGAACACGGGCTGATATCCGGTTTGCACGCGCGCACGCTGCGTCACGACGACAGCGTACACGACACCGGCCGCGCCGAGGGCTCCAATCGCGAACGCCGGGCTCACGAGCGATCGCCACGGCGCGCTCACGATCGCCGAAGCGAGCAGTGCCGAGCAGAAGTGCACCACAGTCGGCGTGCCGAAGGCTGCAATCTCGCGCCCACCGGTTTTCGCGCCGGCGTCGGCGATGAGCGCCATGACGACGAATTGGAGTCCCGTCAGCGCGGCGGCCGACGAGCCGACGATGACGTAGAAATTCTCCCAATCGGCAAACGGCGACGGGGCGGGAACAGGCACCATGCGATGGGCGTCTCCACTTGGGTTCCGGTGTGCGCCGGGTTATTTCTACGATGCGAGCCCGATGTTTCACCCTGCAACGGAGGAGGTGATCCCTTGTCTAGCAGTCATAGTACCACCGTCAGTCCGAGCTGGGCAAACGGTCGCCGTTCGGTGATCGCCTGAGCTAGTGCCCGGCGTCAGCCGAGCGATCGTCTCGGACTGACCTTGGTCACCGCGCCGCTCTTCGCCGTTAGGCGAGGGGCGGCGCGACCCGTTTGGAGAGCTCCGCACGCGCCAGCGCTGCCCGACCCCTGGCGCCGCCGCCACCCGCGCCTCGAAAATGGGTGATTCCGCCGCCTCCCTTCCGCGGCGCGCCGCAATCGGGATCTCACTGACTTGTCCGCCGAAATAACTGTCCGGTAACGGCTGGGATAGCGGTTGGATAACTGGCCCGCGCCAAACTGGGGCTCGACGAGCGAGTGCAGACCCGTCGACACGGTATCTCGCCCGTCAGCCCGTCGCCCGAGAGCGGACTCGAGCAGAGTCGACAAACCCAGTATCGCCCGTCCGACCGCCCCGCGCCACGCACGTGGATGTGGCAAGCGGGTCCGGCGGCGGCAACGAGGATCCACCACCATGACCGAACGCAATCGCCGCATCCTCTGGATCATCGCCATCATCGTGGCGTTCATCCTCGGTTTTCTGTTAGGCCTACGGTACTGCCGGATGCGGTCCGGCGGCGAGGGCGGCGGCGTGGTGTTGGGCGGTGGCCAGGGTTCGGGCTCCGGGGCGCCGGAAAAGCTCGGTCAGGGCTCGGGGAAGGGGACTTCCAGCGGCGGCGGCTACTTGAAAACCCCTGTCGACACAACCGACGCCGGTAATGGAAAGGCTGCGAACCCGAACGGCACCGGCGGGAGCGACGTCGGGGGCGGGAACAGCAACGGCAACAGCAACACTCCGTTCGACTCGGGCGAATTCAAGAAAGCGCCCAAGCCTGTCGACACCCTCAGCGCCGGCTTCGTCGCCAAATTGTCACAGGACCAGCTCGCCGGTCGTGGACCCAAAGGGCCGCCCGCACCGCCGGGGCCGACGGTGAACACCAAGACGGCCGATGATTTCAGTCTCGACCAGACGGCGTTGCCGCGTTTCCCCATGGATGTGACGACGGCCTTCAGCGCCGTCTCCACGCAATCCGACATGCCCAAGGACACGGGCACCGCCACCGCGTTCGCTACCAGCGACTCGTACGACTCCGTGACGTCGTGGTACCAGCACCACATGCCCGCCGGGTCGCACGAGACGAAGCTCGACGTGAACGAGATGAAGGCCATGGCGAAGCAGTTGTCGCCGAAGAACATCATGAAGATGTTCGGAATACAGAAGGACTCGCCGTCGGTGGCCGACACTGCCGTGTCCGACACGGCCGCGACCGATACGACGGCGGCGGGGGACCGGGTCTCGGGATGGGACTTGCCGGACGACGGGGTGCACGGCAAGCGCTCGGTGATGGTGATCTCTACACCGGGGAAGCCGACCACGATCATCATGTCGCGCTCGCGGCGGCCGTGAGCGGCGGCGCGCCGCGCTGACCCCAATCGTGCAATTTCGCGCGGGGTGCACCACCTTTTCAGGTAGCGTCGGTTTCTCGACCGTTTACCTGGAGGACGTCCGTCATGCACGCACCCCGCCTCTGGCTCGCTGCTCTCGTCGTCGGTCTGATCGGAACTCAGAGCGAGCCTGTAGTGCACCGAGGCGCGGCGCACCTGACGCCGGCGACAGCCATGCACCTGCCCGACGATACGCTGCCTTCGCTCGACGGCGCGACAACTTGGCTCGAGTCGCGACCGCTGTCGGCGTCCAGCTTGCGAGGAAAGGTCGTCGTCGTCGACTTCTCGACCTACACGTGCATCAACTCGTTGCGCATGCTGCCGTACGTGCGCGCCTGGGCCGAGAAGTACCGTAATCGGGGCGTGGTGGTGATCAACGTGCAGGCGCCCGAGTTCGAGTTCGAGAAGAACCTCGACAACGTTAGGCAGGCGGTGCGCGAGCAGCGCATCGATTTCCCGACGGCGGTCGACAACGACCACGCGATCTGGCGCGCGTTCGACAACGACATCTGGCCGGCGCTGTACATCGCCGACCAACAGGGGCGCATTCGCTATCATCACTTCGGCGAAGGCGCGTACGAGGAGTCCGAGCGCGTGATCCAGCAGCTGCTCGCCGAGGCCGGTCACGGCGACCCCGAGGACCAGGTGTCGTTGGTGCACGGTCGCGGCATCGAGGCGCCCGCCGATTGGAACGACCTGTTGTCGAAGGAGACCTACGTGGGCTACGACCGCGCCGAGAACTTTGCGTCTCCCGGCGGGGCCGCGAAGGATCAGTCGCACACGTACGCCGCACCCGATTCGCTGCCGATCAACCAGTGGGCGCTCTCGGGCGATTGGACGGTGGGTCACCAGATCGCGGTGTCGAACGCGCCTAACGGAAAGCTCGTGTTTCGCTTCCACGCCCGCGACCTGCATCTGGTGCTGGGCCCGGCGGCGAACGGAGCGCCGGTGCGATTCCGCGTGCGCATCAATGGACAGGCGCCCGGCAACGCGCACGGCGGCGACGTCGACTCGCAGGGCAACGGGAAGATCACCGAACAGCGACTCTATCAGCTGATCCGCCAACAACAGCCGATCGCCGATCGCACGTTCGAGATCGAGTTTCTCGACGCCGGCGCGCAGGCCGTCGTGTTCACGTTCGGCTAACGCGCGCATAACGCTCCGATAACGGCAGCGGAAGATCCTGTGGCACTGGCCGCCGATGACACGGCGTCCCGCATCAACAGCCCAGGAGATCTCACATGCAGTTCACGTCGACGATCGCCGTCCTTGCCGTCATGAGCCTCGCGTCGACGGCCAGCGGTGTATCACGAGCGCTTCCCCAGCGGACCGCAACTGCGTTTCCTTCTGCGCGCGACTCGACGCCGGCCGCCGACCCGTTGACAGGTCTTCCGTTGGATCCGGAAACTGCCTGCCAGACTCCGGTCTGCATTCAATACCATACCAGAAACGATCCCGTGAAGATGCCGGACGCTGTCTGGTGCGAGAGCAAGATGGAGGGCGATTTCTATTC
>JANWIK010000151.1 GCA_025449955.1 Gemmatimonadaceae bacterium | reverse complement strand
TGTTCATTCTGCACGCCGATCACGAACAGAATTGTTCGACCACTGCGGTGCGCACGGTGGGGTCGTCGCACGCCGATCCGTTCTCGGCTGTAGCAGCAGGGATCGCGGCGCTCTATGGTCCGCTGCACGGCGGCGCCAACGAAGCCGTGCTCCGCATGATCGAACAGATCGGTCATCCGAAGAACGTGAAGGCGTTCATCGAAGAGGTAAAGGCCGGCACAGGGCAGAAGTTGATGGGCTTCGGCCACCGCGTGTACAAGAGCTACGATCCGCGCGCGCGCATCGTGAAGCGGTTGGCCGACGACGTGTTCAAGGAAGTCGGTATGGACAAGGACTTGGAGATCGCGCTCGAGCTCGAGCGGATCGCGCTCTCCGACGACTACTTCACGTCGCGCAAGCTCTATCCGAACGTCGATTTCTACACCGGGCTCATCTACAGATCGATGAAGTTCCCGACGGACTTCTTCACCGTGTTGTTCGCGATTGCACGGACGGCGGGTTGGCTCGCGCAGTGGGAGGAGATGCTGCAGGACAAGGAGCAGAAGATTTCGCGTCCGCGGCAGATCTACGTTGGGCACGACGAGCGCGCGTATACGAGCACGCTCGCCGGGAAGTAGCGCAGGTACCTCTCAGTGATGGGGCCGATCAGCTTGGTGATTTGCACTCCAGGCTGACCGGCTTCGTGTTGTCACAGGCAATCGACTGGTCCATACCGCGGGCCAACACACCACATGCTGTCGATACGGCCGACTTGGTCGCCTCGGCCTTACTCGCCGCGGATGCGGCGGCGCAGTTGTGTTGACCGCCGAACTCGACGCACGCGTGACATTCGACGCGTTGGGCACCAAGGGTGTTCCATAACAGGAGGCCTGAGAGTCCAACGATCAGAACGCCGGCGACGATGGGCCCGCGCTTCATAGGGGTCGAGTCCAAAGAGAGAGGTTCTCAACGATAGCGTTCGGCGCGTGTGCGGGCGATCCCGACGATCAAAGGGTGCGGGTCAGGTTGCTATGCCGAGTGGTGAGCGCTAGCTTAAGTGGTTGGGTGGCGGAGGCTCGATTCCCGGTGCCCATGAGAATGTGGATGGACCTTGGGTCGACCGGGTCCTTTTTTTTGGTTCGTCAATCCTTCGATGCGGGATGGATCGTGGTTGAAGTCGTGCTTGGAGAAAACGACCGGCTGGACGTCGTCCTCAAGCAGTTCCAGCGGAAAGTGATTCGTGCGGGGGTCCTCAAGGATCTGCGCAAGAAGCGGTATTACGAGAAGCCCAGCGAGGCGCGCCAGCGGAAGGCCGGCGCGGCGCGGTTGCGGCTCGCGCGCGCCAGACGGCGCGCGGTTTAGGCAGCGCCGTCGGGAGCGGACGTGTCGAAGCAGGACGCCATCGAGCTCGAGGGCACGGTCACCGAAGTGCTGCCTAACGCGACGTTTCGCGTCGCGGTCAACGACACCCACACCGTCCTCACGACGTTGGGCGGCAACATGCGCCGGTTTCGCATCCGCGTGCTCGCGGGCGATCGGGTGCGGATCGAAGTGTCGCCGTATGACCTGACGCGCGGCCGGATCATTTTTAGGCACAAAAACTAAGAGGCGGGACGCGCGCCTTCGGCGCTCAGGGAAGCGCTGTGCTTTGGGAACGGGGAGTGATCTATCCTTGCGGGATTGGTCAGTCCCCGTTCCCTTTTCCCCGAGGGGCGCACGCCCCGATTCCCCAAGCGCGTCAGCGCGATTCCCTGCCAAAGAGCGTCCGCCATGCCCATTCGCCACATCTCCGACACCGCCCGTTGGGTCGCGTACTACCGCGCGATGGAGACCGAGCGCCCGGACGCCCTGTTCGTGGATCCGTGGGCGCGGCGGCTCGCGGGGGCCAAGGGCGAAGAAATCGTGCGCACGATCAAGCAGGGGCAGGCGAGTGCGTGGGCGATGATCGTGCGCACGGCGGTCTTCGACGAGATCATTCTGCGCGTCGTCCAGCGCGAGCGTGCGGACCTCGTCATCAACCTCGCGGCGGGACTCGACACGCGGCCGTTCCGCCTCGCGCTGCCGCCGGCCCTCCGGTGGGTCGACGTGGATCTGCCGGACATTCTCGCGTACAAGAGCGAGACGCTGGCCGGCGTGCCGCCGCGTTGCGTGTACGAGGCCATCACCACCGACCTCACCGACGCCGCGGCGCGCCAGGCGCTCTTCGCCCGGTTAGGCGGATCCGCCACGCGTGCGTTGATCGTCACCGAGGGTCTGCTCATCTATTTGCTGCCGGAGCAAGTGGCGACGCTCGCGGACGATCTCCATGCGCAGCCGTCGTTTCAGTGGTGGCTGATCGACATCGCCAGCCCCTGGCTCAAGAAGTTCATGCAGCGCACGTGGGACAAGACGCTCATTGCCGGCAACTCGCAGATGCACTTCTTTCCCCCCGACGGCACTGCCTTCTTCCGGCCGCACGGCTGGCGGGAGGCCGAGTATCGCTCGACGGTCGAGGAATCGCGGCGGTTGCGGCGCGAGATGAGGCTGGCGTGGGTCTGGCGCCTGATGAGCACGTTTGCGTCGGCCGCACGGCGCGAGGAGCAGCGGAAGATTTCGGGCGCCGCGCTGCTCGAGCGCACGGTGGCACCCGAGCGTTAGTCGTGCACGCGCTCGACGGCCGCGGCCTCCTCGAGCGATGACGCGGGCAACTCGAGCGTGAAGCAGCTGCCGCCGCCCGCGCGGTCGGCATAGGTGACGTTGCCGCCTTGCGCTTCGGCGAGCCGTCGCGCGATCGCCAGGCCTAACCCGGCGCCCGCGCCGTCGTCGGGCGACACGCCCGGAATGAGCCGGTAGAACGGATCGAAAATCCGTTCCCGTTCGGAGCCGGTGATCCCCGGTCCGCGATCCGCCACCGTGATCAACAGCATCCCATCGGCGCGCCGCACTTCGATGTCGATCGGCGTGTCCGCCGGCGAATATTTGAGCGCGTTCTCGATCAGGTTGACGAGGATGCGCAGCGAGTGCACGAAGTCGAACTGCCCCACGAGCACCGGCTCCGACCATTCGATCGATGCGCGCACCTCACGTCCGTTGAGCGCGCCGGTCACCTGCTGGATCGCCACGCCCACCAGGTCCTCGGCCGCGTTGAGCTCGCGCCGCACCGGGAGCGCACCGGCGTTGAGGCGGGACAGCTCGAGCAGGTCGGCCACCATCCGATTGAGGCGATCGGCCTGTTGCTCGATCACCGCCGCGCGCTCGTCACCGGTGAACGCGATGTCGTGCGCCAGCGCCTTGATCGTGGTGAGCGGCGTGCGCAGGTCGTGCGACACGGACGCGAGGAGCGCGTCCTTGAGCTGGTCCGCTTCGCGCAGCGCCTCGGCGTGCTCGGCTTCCGCCACGAGGCGGACGCGCTCGATGCCTAACGCGGCGTAGTACGAGAGGGCGGCGAGGAACCGGCGCTGCGGCGGGTCGAGCGCGAGCGGCTCGGTGTGCGCCAGTCGCAGCACGCCCACGGTGCGCTCGTGCACGATGAGCGGCACGAACAGCGCGCGGGCGTCGGCGAGGGCGAGATCGAACGGCACATTCTCGTTAGGCGGGCGCACGGCCCGGAAGACCGAGTCGTCGTTGCGTATCGCGGCCACGCGCCCGTGGGCCGCGACCCAGGCGACGAGCTCGCGCGACGCGTCGCCGGCGTCGGCCGGCTCCTGGTAGCCGGTGGCCGTGACGCGCACCTCGATGTCGCGCGACGTGCCGCGCACGAGGATCTCGCACAGCGCCACGCCGATCGTCTCGCGGATCACGTGCGCGATCGCGCCTAACGCCTCCTCGGCCCGGCCGACGCTGAGGGTTTCAGCGCCTAACAGCGACAGCCGGTCGATCTCCTCGGCGCGCCGCCGCGCGCCTTCCGCTTCGGCGCGCGCGCGGGCCAACAGTTGCGTCGCCACGCCGGCCGTCGCCAGGAACGCCAGCAGCACCAGCCAGTCGGGTCGCTTGCCGATGGCGAGCGTGTCGAACGGCGGCTGGAAGAAGAAGTCGATGAGCGCGAAGCCGGCGCACGCGAGCCCGATGCCCACCGCGCGGCCCGCGCTCGCACTCGCGCCTAACACCACCATCAGATAGATGAGCGCGACGTGCGCCTGGTCGAGATCGTCGCGCAGCAACAACATCCCGACCGTCACCGCCGCCAGCACGAGCGTCCAGAACAGCCACGGCGGCACCCAGCGGCTGGACCGTCGTTCCATTCAGCGGGGCATCTCGAATCGATAACCGACGCCCGGCTCGGTCACGATCAACTGCGGCCGCACGGCATCCTGCTCGATCTTGCGGCGCAGGTTGGCCACGTGTACGCGCAGATACTGTTGCGGATCGCCGAAGGCGCGGCCCCACACCGCGTTGAACAATTGCTGATGCGTGAGCGTGCGGCCGGCCTGCGTCACGAACGTGCGCAGCAACTCCCACTCGATCGGCGTGAGATGAATCGACGTCTCGCCGCGACGCAGCGTGCGCGCGTTGAGATCCACTTGCAGATCGCCGATCGCCATCGGTTGGACCTGCGCCGCGAGTTGGGCAGCTTGCGCGCGACGGAGATTCGCGCGGATGCGCGCCGTGAATTCGATGGTGCTGAACGGCTTCGTGATGTAGTCGTCGGCGCCCGTGTCCAACAACAGCGCCTTCTCCTGATCGGAGTGCCGCGCCGAGAGCACGACGATCGGTGCCGTCGACCACTTGCGGAGCTCCTTGCACACGTCGACGCCCGCGCGATCCGGCAGTCCCAGGTCGAGCACGATGAGCGATGGGCGCTCGGCGCTCGCGACGTCGATGCCTTGCGTGCCGGTGGCAGCTTCCAGCACGCGCGTGACTTCCGATTGCAAGGCATTGCTCACGACGCGTCGAATCTGCGGCTCGTCGTCGATGACTAAAACGGTGTCCTCGCGCATGTGTCTCCGGCGGGTGTCGGGTCCCATCTCAATTACGTGGCCCGGGCTCGAACTGTAAAGCTATGTGTGAAAGCATTGATGCCGCGCATAACAAGAACTTTGTGTTCTCTCGTGAGCGCGATCGATCGACGGTCCGGGCCGGCGGTGCGGCGCGCCGATGCCAAGTCGAGGCGAGCACGTGTCTTGCACCCCATTCGGGCCGGTTAAGCCTAGCCGTCCGGACAGGGCTCTCGGCCGGCGGGGCGAATACAATGAGGCCGGGTGCCAGGGGCGCCCGGCGAAGGGCTGCAAGTAGAGGAATCCTTGCGGCTTTCACGTCTCCAGGACGGACGCGGGGTATGGCACTGAGCACTCTCGAAGGCATCGAATTGACAGAGGCGGTTCCGCGCGAAGCGGAAGCCGCCCTCACGGCGGACGCGCTGCAGTTCGTGGCGCGGCTGCATCGGCGATTCAATCCGGTTCGCGAGACGCTGCTCGCGCGCCGCGCGGAACGCCAAGCGGCATTGGACGCGGGGCACGCTCCGGGATTTCTGAAGGAGACGGCGTCGGTCCGTGCCGGCACATGGAGCGTGGCCGAGTCGCCCGCGCCATTGATGGACCGGCGTGTGGAGATCACCGGCCCCGTCGAGCGCAAGATGATGATCAACGCCCTCAATTCGGGCGCGAAGGTGTTCATGGCGGACTTCGAAGATTCGCTGTCGCCTACCTGGCCTAACGTGGCCGTTGGGCAGGCCAATCTGATGGAGGCGGTGCGGCGAACGCTGACGTTCGACAGTCCCGACGGCCGCGCGTACCGCCTCAACGACACGATCGCGACGCTGGTCGTCCGACCGCGCGGATGGCACCTCGTGGAACCGCGCATGGTGGTGGATGGCGGTCCGGTGTCGGCGAGTTTGTTCGACTTCGGCATCTACTTCTTCCAGAACGTGCACGAGCTGATGAAGCGCGGCGGCGGATGGGCGCCCTATTTCTATCTGCCGAAGATGGAAAGCCACCTCGAGGCGCGACTGTGGAACGACGTGTTCATCGCCGCGCAGGACATGATGGGCGTGCCGCGGGGCACGATCCGCGCGACGGTGCTCATCGAAACGATTCTCGCCGCGTTCGAGATGGACGAGATCCTGTACGAGCTGCGCGAGCACGCGTCCGGCCTCAATGCAGGGCGGTGGGACTACATCTTCAGCATGATCAAGAAATTCCGGAACCGCTCCGACATGGTGCTGCCGGACCGCGGCCAGGTGACGATGACGGTGCCGTTCATGCGCGCCTACACGCAGCTCCTGGTGAAGACGTGTCACGCGCGCGGCGCGCACGCGATCGGCGGCATGTCGGCGTTCATCCCGAGCCGGCGCGACGAAGCCGTGAACACGCGCGCGCTGACGCAGGTGCGCGAGGACAAGCAGCGTGAGGCCGGCGACGGATTCGACGGGTCATGGGTGGCGCACCCGGATCTGGTGCCGGTGGTGCACGAGGTGTTCGACGCTGTGTTAGGCACTCGGCCCAACCAGCGCGAGCGCCTGCGCGAGGACGTCGTGGAAAACGCCGCGGCCGTGCTCGACGCGCGCGTGCCGGACGGCCGGGTCACCGTGGCCGGCGTGCGGCTCAACGTGAGCGTGGCGTTGCAGTACCTCGAGTCGTGGCTCAGGGGATCGGGCGCGGTCGGGATCAACAACTTGATGGAAGACACAGCGACGGCGGAGATCTCGCGCGCCCAACTCTGGCAGTGGATCCGCCACGGCGTGACGCTCGATGATGGCACCGCGATGACCGCGGACACCTACCGCACGACGCGCGCGGCCGAAGTGGCCGCGCTGCGCCACCGTCCCGACATGACACGGTTAGGCGATGCGGCACGCCTGTTGGATGACCTCGTCCTCGGCGAGGACTTCGCCGAGTTTCTCACTCTGCCGGGCGCCCTTCTGTTGGACGGCGACGGCGCAGATCAGGGAGCGACCGGATGAGCACGATCGATTTCATCTCCCAGACCGCCGAGCTCGAGCGGCAGTGGAAGACCAATCCGCGCTGGCGCGACATCGCGCGCACGTACACGGCGGCGGACGTGGTGCGGCTGCGCGGGTCGGTGCGGATCGAGTATTCGCTCGCCCGGTTAGGCGCACACCGGTTGTGGAGCTCGCTCCGCGAACGGGACTATGTGCACACGTTCGGCGCGCTCACCGGCGCCCAGGCGGTGCAGATGGTGAAGGCGGGGCTCGAGGCGATCTACCTGAGCGGGTGGCAGGTGGCCGCCGACGCCAACCTCGCCGGCCAAACGTACCCCGACCAGAGCATTTACCCGGCCAACAGCGTGCCGGCACTCGTTAGGCGCCTCAACAACGCGCTCCTCCGCGCCGACCAGATCGAGTGCAGCGAGGGCGCGGCGGGCCGCGACTGGATGGCGCCGATCGTCGCCGACGCCGAAGCGGGCTTCGGCGGTCCGATCCACGCGTTCGAGCTCATGAAGGCGATGATCGAAGCCGGTGCCAGCGGCGTGCACTTCGAGGACCAGCTGGCCGCCGAAAAGAAGTGCGGACACATGGGCGGCAAGGTCTTGGTGCCCACCGCGCAGTTCATCCGCACGCTGAATGCGGCGCGCTTGGCGGCCGACGTGTGCGACGTCCCGTCGTTAGTCGTCGCCCGCACCGACGCGCTGTCGGCCACGCTGCTCACGAGCGACATCGACGAGCGAGATCGCGACTTCACCACCGGCGAGCGCACGGCCGAAGGCTACTTCGCGGTGAAGAGCGGCATGGAGCCGACCATCGCCCGCGCGCTCGCGTATGCGCCGTACGCGGACTTGCTGTGGTTCGAGACGTCCAAGCCCGACCTGGACGAGGCGCGCGCGTTCGCCGAAGCGATCCACGCCGAGATGCCGGGCAAGATGCTCGCGTACAATTGCTCGCCGTCGTTCAACTGGCAGCGGAACCTCGACGCCGCGTCGATCGCGACGTTCCAACGCGAGCTCGGTGCGTTAGGCTACAAGTTCCAGTTCATCACGCTCGCCGGCTGGCACCTCATCAACTATCACACGTTCGACCTGGCGCAGGCGTATCGCGACGAGGGCATGCCGGCGTACGTGCGCATTCAGGAGCAGGAGTTCGCGCGCGAGGCCCAAGGCTACACGGCCACCAAGCACCAGCGCGAGGCGGGCACGGGGTACTTCGACCGGGTGCTGCTCGCGGTGACCGGCGGCCAGGCGTCCACCGCCGCGCTCTCCGGCTCGACCGAAGAGGAGCAGTTCACGCCGGCGGCGCGGGCCGGCGCGTAAGGCAAGGGAACGCGTTAGGCGTGCCCCCTTCACCAACTCCTAATGTGGCGTGCGGCGATCGTTAATGCCGGCGCCGGCGCTGTCGTAATCCGATCGCCCTATCCTCGTAGTGACTCGTTCGCGGAGGGTAGGGCGATGTGCATCGGACTCGTGGAGTCGGCGCGCCGGCGGGAACGGAGCGAGAGCGGCATGGTGATGAGCATCTCGGTGCACGCCGCGGTGATCGGGTTGGCGTGGTACGCAACGGCGGGAGCGTCCGTCGTTACGGTGCGACCGCCAGTGGTGACCGTGCTCCCCATCTATCACGATCCCTCGCACCAGAAGGCGACGTCGACCTCGACTCATGGCGGCGGCCCATCGCCGCAGGTCCACGTCGATCGAAGAATCCCGTCGAAAATCCCGCCCGTGAAGTTGGGGCCGTTCCTCACCGAGGAGCCCGCTGTGTCGTGGGACAGTCTTGTGGCCGGGCCTAACGATATGGGCGCGGCGCACGGCGGCGGCAGCTCGGCCGTCCCGACGCCCGACGCCGGCGAGGTGTTCAAGACGGTCGATGTGATGGCCGAGCCGGATCCACGCAACCCGCGGCCCGCGTATCCCGACATGCTCCGCAGCGCCGGCGTCCAAGGCGGCGTCTCGGCCCAGTTCGTGGTCGACACGACGGGCCGCGTCATCGCGTCGACGATCGCGTTCGTCGACGGCGACAACGCGCTCTTTCAGCGATCGGTTAGGCGGGCGCTCGAGGCGGCCCGCTTCCGGCCCGCGTTGGTCAACGGCCGCGCGGTGCGCGTCCTCATGGCGCAGCTGTTCCAGTTCCGCCTGGAGCGCTGAGCACAGGCCGCCATCACGCTAGGTACGGTGCGCGGCCGCCGCGTTGCGACGGCGACTCGGCGGCGCCCAGGGCGCGCTCCGCGTCGTACGCTGTCGCGTGCGTCGCGGCCCAGTTGAGTGCGTAGTCGGCCACCTGCTCCCACCCCGGCTCGCCGATCGTGAAGTGCGATCGATCCGGAAATTCCTTGAGGTCGGTGACGGCCTTCGACTTCGCGTAGAGCTCGTAATTCGCCCGGGTGAGCGATGCGGGCGCGATATGATCTTTCCCGCCGGCGATCAAGAGCAGCGGCGCGCGCGTATCGTTGCGGAAGTCGACCCGCGACGGCGCATGCGGATTGAAGTTGGCGAGCCCGGCCTGGAAGAGCACCCGGTCGGGACCGGGCACTTCGTACCGGTCGTACACGGCGTCGGCTTCTTCCCTGGTGAGCGTGTTGGTGAACGCATAGTGGAACTGATCGCTCGAGAGCGCCTTCGCGCGGTGGACGTTCGCCGGATTGCGCAACGCCGGGAACGACACCCGCAGCGTCGACAGCGGGAGCTTGATCATCCCTTTGACCGGCGCGGGGTCGATGGCCACGCCGGCCGCGCCTAACCCGCGGTCGAGCAGCACCTGCACGATGAGACCGCCGAACGAATGGCCGATCAGGATCGGCGGCCGGTCGCACGCACGCGCGATGTGATCGAAGTGATCGATGATCTCGTTGAGGCCGAGGCCGGCCAGCGACGACGGGTCGCGTCTCAATTGCTCGGGATCGACGTCCATGCCCGGCCAGCCACGCGCGATGACGTGATAACCGCGTGCCGTATATCGCTCGATCCAGTGTTCCCAACTCAGCGCGGTGACCCAAAGACCGTGGATCAGAACGATGTCGCGGGTAGGGGAGTCCGGGGTGTTGGTCAAGGGTCCTCCAGGCGGGTGACTACATGGATGTTCGCTCGCAGAGCAAGGGACCGCCAGGGTGACACTTGTGTTACCTAGGAGTCAGAGGTATATACCACGGTGTCCTAGGTAACGTGCTTCGTGGGCGCAGCGGCGCCGCACGCTCTCCTCTACACGGACGGCATCATGGCCGACGCACCGACCGAGTTTCTCAAGGGCACGCTGGATCTCATGGTCCTCAAGACGCTGTCGTGGGCGCCGGCGCACGGCTACGGCATCGCGCGCTGGATCGAGCAGTGCACGGACGATGTGCTCGAGGTCGCAGAGGGCTCGCTCTATCCGGCGCTGCACAAGCTGGAGGACGAAGGCCTGATCACGGCCGAGTGGGGCATCACCGAGCACAACCGGCGCGCGAAGTTCTATCGGTTGACGCCGGCGGGGAAGCGCAAGCTGGCCGCGTCGCACGCCTATTGGTCGCGATTCGCCGGCGCCGTCTCCAAGGTGCTCGAGACGTCGCCCGCTTCTGCCTAACGGTGAGCGCGTGACCATCGATCCGCTGCAAACACCGGCACCATACGCGCGCCGCGCGCTCACGTGGCGCCGGCACCTCCGATTCTGGGGGCCGCACGCCGCCTCGGATGTGGACGACGAGTTGCGATTCCACATCGAGATGCGCGAGCGGGACTACCTCGTGCGCGGCATGTCACCAACCGACGCGCGCGCAGCCGCGGC
>JANWIK010000150.1 GCA_025449955.1 Gemmatimonadaceae bacterium | reverse complement strand
TGGAGCCGCGCACGCGGGTGCCGCCATCGATGGCGACGACGCCGATGACGAGCTCTTCCCCGCCCTGGCCGCGGAAGGTGGCGTAGCCGGGCCCTTCCTTCTCGATGAACGCCGCGTAGAGCGGGTTCCGTTGGGCAAAGAACCGCTTGGCCTCGGCGAGGACGGCGTCGGGGGCCAACGCGGTGGTGACTTCCTGGATCATGGTGCCGATTCCTGTCTAGTCTCGATAGCCAAGGCGTGCGTCACTACTCGAATCTAGCGTGCAGTGTCGTGCACTGGCAGGCACGGCTCCGATTACCCAGCGAGGATCTCCTCGAGCGCGAAGCGTGTTCTTGCCGGTAGCTGCGACGCATCGAAGTATTGGGTGACGATGGTGATAGCCGCATCGGTGGTGGTGATGTTCAGCGCGCGCAGCAGGTATCGCACATCGTCCACGTCGTGGAACTCCTCGCCCAGTCGCATCGCCATGCACTTCATGGCCAGCAGGTATGGCAGACTGGCGACGAAAATATGCAGGTGCGAGAGCTCCAGGAACGTCGTATACTCGCCGCGGGCGCCGAGGAAGCCCTTCGCCGCGTCATTGAGCCAGGTGTCCGGGACATCGGCGCGGGCCGCGACGCGGGCCGCGGCTTCGCGGACCGTTCGAGCGGGCTTGAAGAACGCGTGGACGTCGCGCGTCGCGTCGCGGGCATTGAGCGCGAGGCACATGACGGCGCCGCCCACCACATACACCTCGCCTAACGTGTCGCGTGCCGCCAGCTCCTCGTTCAGGAGACCGAAGAGGCGGCGGATGTCGGCACTGGTGAACCGAACCGGCGACGCCGCGCCGCTCACACCCGCGCGCCTAACGGAGTGTCGGCGAAGATGTTCCGGCGGCGAAACGCGACGGGCGCGGCGCGCAGGAGATACAGCCGGACGCTGCGCAGCGGCGTCGAGAAGTGCGGCTCGTCGAGTGGCGGAATGTCGCGGGTCCACGCCGGAGGCTCGACGCCCGCGGCGTTCGCCGCCTGCTCGACCATCGCGCCGACGTAGTTCTGCACGTACGGCACGAGACCGCGCACATCGACGCGTGCCAACGCCGCGGCGAACTCCATCGGCGCGAGTCCAACGAGCAGATCGTGGAGCTCGGCCAGCGCGAACGAGCGATTCCGGTCGTCGCGCAGAGCGCCGAGAATGCCGGCAAGCCGCGTGTCTGCGTCGGGAAGTGCGCGTGACAACACGTACGCCGACACGTCGAGCCCGGCGTCGCGGGCGCGTCGCTTGATAGCGACCTTATCGGCGGCCGTGACCCGGATCTGCAACTGCTCCGAGCGTGCTGGCATGGGCTGAAATCTTGGCGGAGACGCGCCATTTGTCAATACCTATGTATTGACAACTTGCCATAGCTGAGGACCGTGGGGTCAGCTCAGCCGCACGGACGTGTCGGCATCGAAGCAGTGGGCGTGCGCCACGTCCATGCCGAGCACGATCTCTGTGCCAACCGGAGGCAGCGGCTGCGGTGGAACACGCGCCATGAGATCGTGGTTGCCCGCGCGCAGCGACAGATAGAGCTCGGCGCCCATCGGCTCGACGAGGTCGAGCCGCGCCGCAACGCCGGCGCTCGCGCCCGGCCCATCGATGCGAAGGTGTTCGGGCCGGATGCCAAACAAAATCCGTCGTTCGGCGCCGCCGATCAGAAGACCGGCCCATGCTTGGGGGGCGGGAACGGCGAACGCACCGTCGTCGGCCACCACGCGCAATCCGCCGTCTCGCGTTAGGCGGGCGGGCACGAGGTTCATGGGCGGGCTGCCGATGAAGGTGGCCACGAACGCGTTGTCGGGCCGCTCGTAGAGCTCCAACGGCGCACCCACCTGCTGCACGCGTCCCGTGTTCATGACGACGATCCGGTTGCCCAACGTCATCGCCTCCACCTGGTCGTGCGTCACGTACACCATCGTCGCCGAGAGTTGGCGGTGGAGCCGGGCGATCTCGCGGCGCATCTGGACGCGCAGCTTGGCGTCCAAGTTGGAGAGCGGCTCGTCGAACAGAAACACCTGCGGGTGCCGCACGATCGCGCGGCCCAGTGCGACGCGCTGGCGCTGTCCGCCCGACAGTTGGCGCGGCCGGCGGTCGAGGAGATCCTCGATGCCAAGAATCGTGGCGGCGTCCCTCACGCGCGCGTCGACTTCTGTGCGCCCAACGTGGCGCAACGTGAGCGCAAAGCCCATGTTCTCACGGACAGTCATGTGCGGGTACAGCGCGTAATTCTGGAACACCATCGCGATGTCGCGGTCCTTGGGCGGGACGTCGTTCACGACCCGGCCGCCGATGCGCAGTGTCCCGCGCGTGACCGACTCGAGACCGGCGATCATGCGGAGCGTCGTCGTTTTGCCGCAACCCGATGGGCCGACCAACACGACCAACTCGCCGTCGTCGATCTGGAGATCGATGTTGTGCACGGCGATGTGAGCGCGAGAGCCCGCGTCGTATATTTTCTGTACCCCTTCGAGTTGCACGCTAGCCATGGAGCCCTCGCCAAGTCGCATGCCCGACGCTGAGCGTTTTCCGGAAGGCTTCCTGTGGGGAGCCGCCACGTCCGCCTATCAGATCGAAGGCTCGCCGCTCGCCGACGGTGCGGGGCCGAGCATCTGGCACCGCTTCGCGCACACGCCGGGGCGCACGGCTAACGGCGAAACGGGCGACATCGCCGTCGACCACTATCACCGTTGGGCGGACGACATCCAGCTGATGCGCGACCTCGGGCTGAGCGCGTACCGGTTCAGCATCTCGTGGAGCCGTGTGCTGCCGCAGGGAACGGGAGCCGTGAATCATGCGGGGCTCGCCTTCTATGATCGCTTGGTGGACACACTGCTCGCGGCCGGGATTCAACCGATGGTCACGCTCTACCATTGGGACCTCCCGGCGGCGCTCGACGATCGCGGCGGATGGTTGAACAGCGACATCGACAAGTGGTTCGCCGACTATGTGACTGTTGTAACACGGGTATTGGATGATCGCGTGAACTTCTGGAACACGCTCAACGAACCGTGGGTGGTGAGCGACGGCGGCTACCTGCACGGTCCGCTCGCGCCCGGGCACCGGAATCTGTACGAGGCGCCGATCGCATCGCACAACCTGCTGCGCGCGCACGGGCGTGCGGTGGAGGCGTATCGCGCGACGGGCAAACATCGTATCGGCATCGTCGTGAATCTCGAGCCAAAGTATCCGGCGAGCGATGATCCCGCCGACGTTGCCGCGACGCGACGCGCCGACGCGTACATGAATCGGCAGTATCTCGATCCGGTGTTCCTCGGCCGATACCCCGATGAGCTGCGCGAGATTTTCGGCGACGCCTGGCGCGAGCCATCGCCGCGCGACATGGAGCTCATCGCCCAACCGATCGACTTCCTCGGCGTCAACTACTACACGCGCAACGTGACGCGCGACGATCCCACCGCCTATCCGGTGCGGGCCCGCGGCGTGCATCAGCCGCAGCACATCTACACCGAAACGGGATGGGAAGTGTATGCGCCCGCGCTCACGCGCGTCCTGCTGTGGGTGAAGGAGCGGTACGGCGATCTGCCGTTGTACATCACAGAGAACGGCGCGGCCATGTACGACCCGCCCACGGCGATCGATGGACGCGTGGATGATCCGCTGCGCACGTGGTATCTGCGCGAGCATCTGCTCGCGGCGCGCGATGCGATCCGCCTGGGCGTGAATCTCAACGGCTACTTCGCCTGGTCGTTGTTCGACAACTACGAGTGGAGCCTCGGCTTCGCCAAGCGGTTCGGCATCGTACACGTGGACTACGCGACGCTCGAGCGGACGCCCAAAGCGAGCGCGCGCTACTACTCGGAGATCATCCGCACGCACGGCGACGTGCTGGCGGCGCCGCTCGACGCGCTCTCGATCTGACGGCGGTTCCGCGCGCCTCAATACCATAGAGTGACCGTGGCGGGGAGCCGGCGCACGACGACGCGGCCGGGTTGCGTTAGGCGCATGGCCGCGCCGTTCAGCGTTGCCCGGCGCATGGGCCGGTCGTACGGCGAGACGATCACGACGCCGCCCGGCGGCACGGCGAGCGCGCCGCCTAACCGCACGCGCACCGAGCGGCCGTTGCCGCGCATGGCGAGGTCGAGCGGCCCGTGCACGGTGGGCAGCCCGCGGGCGACGACGCCGGGTGCGCTATCCACCCACGCCGCGGGCACGCCGGCTCCGACGACGAGGGCGCTGTCGGATCCCCTTTCGTAGGCGAAGCAATCCATGATCGAGCGGACGTATTCGGCGCCGACCCACGCGTGGGGCATGTCGCCGATGAAGTCAGGCGAACGCGGGTCGCGCCAGACCACTTCCGCCCATTCGTTCCACGCGGCCGGACGGCGATCTCCCAAGAACTGGGCGAGCAGCTGTTGCGCGCGGTCGCGCCATCCGAGGCGCACGAACGCGCCGATCATGCGCGTTTCGTACGGCGTGTAAGCGCTCCACCCGGTGCTGTCGGGGCGACGGCTGGCGCCGGCCCAGTAGCGCTCGAACGTGCGCAGGAGGGCCGAATCGGGGAGGTGGGCGAGCTCGCCCGCGGGTGACACGGCAATCGCCGTCGATGTGGCATCGAAGTCGCCGAGCTCGACGCTGCCGGGAATGTAGTCGATATGGTGCGCGGCCATCGCCAGCCCGATGGACGCCATGATGTCGCGCCGGAAATCGTCGCGTTGGGCGGCGAGCCGCCCGGCTTCGTCCGTTAGGCCTAGTGCGGCCGCCGCGTCCGCGGCATCGACGAGACCGCGCAAGGCGAAGAAGTCGTCCCAGTACGAGTGCATCGGCTTGGCCGAGTAGCCTTCGTGGCTGATGGACTGCGGCACGAGGCCGTAGTAGGCGCGCATCTCGGGCGCCGTGTAGCGTCCGGTCATGCGTTGGGCGCGGAGGCTGTCGATGTATGCCGCCGCGCTCGCGATATGCGGCCAGAGTGCGGACAGAAACGCGCGGTCGTGCGTGTACCGGTAGTACGACATGATGAGGAAGATCAGCTCGCCGTGGCTGTCGTGCTCGGGCACGGGGTCGGCGCCGCGCCAGTCGACGCAACACGGCACGCTTCCGTTAGGCCGCTGGTACTGCGCGTACCACCGGGCGAACTCGCGCACGGGATCGGGATAGCCGGTGCGCAGCAGCGCGACGGACATGAGCGCGCCGTCGCGGATCCAGGATCGGGAATAGTCGCGCGTGCCGGGTTGGAGGCGGACGCCGTCGCGCTCGATGAGGATGTTCGCGATCGTCGTGCGCAGCGTGCGCACGACGTCCATGGCTGCCGGCGGGAGCTCGAGCGACAGCGCGGCGAGTGTCTTCGTCCAACGGGCCTCGACGGCGGCGAGGCGGCGATTCACGTCGGCGGCGTCGCGTACGTTGGGCAAACCGGCGGTCGTTGCGGGCGCGGCGGCGCTGTCGCGCGGGAACGGGATCGCGATGGCGATGTCGCGCGTGCCGCGGGACGGCACGTCGAGGTCGAATGCGAGCGCGCCAGATGCCCAACCCGACGAGTCGATTGCCGACGCGCGCGGCGGGACCTGACCCTGCGCGAGCGCGGATTCGATTCCGCCTTCGTCGAACGTCGCCGCGCCGAACGCCGAGGGGCGAGCGAGCGGGATGACCCAGCGGCTGCCGTTCACGCGGACGCGATCATCGACGCGCGACAACGAGTCGATCGGCGCGACGCCGCCGAGCACGTTGAGAAACTGCCACGGCGGATTCACCTGGAACGGGCGAATGGCGAGCAACAGCCTAACGCGACGCGCCCGTGCGGATGTATTGCGCACGCGGTATCGCGCGAGGGTCGCGGACGAATCGGGCGAGCCGTCGGCGAAGGCCGTGATCGCGAGGGACACGTCGCCGGCCGACCAGGTGACCGTGGGAATGGGCAGATATCCGCGTGCGAGCGACTGCGTGGGCGACGCGTTGGCCCAACTCTCCAGATGGCCGTCCACGAACAGGAACGGCTCGACGGAGAACTGGCCCTTGTCGCTCTCGAGCATCCCGTCTTCGTTGAGCAGGGCGGTGTGGTGGCCGCCGCTCAGGCCGACCACCGTCCAGTACGATTGCTCGTTGGACCAGTAGCGCGGATACGTTCCGCGCGGATCCTCGGCGGCCACGTGACGAAAGAACGCGTTGGCGCTATCGGCCCAACCGTCGGGCTGGACGCGAAGGTCGCGTATTTCGTAGCCCGTCGAGTCGGCACCCCAGTGCATTGTGAGCCGCATCCATCGCGATTCACCACGGCGCATCGGGATGTCGTCGCGGCCGCCGTCGCTGCCGCGGACCGCGTGGGCGAGGGTCCACTGCGCGCCGTCGGACGAGGTGTCGATGTCGTAGTCGATGGCATGCGAGCCGGGCGCCCACCGAATCGTTAGGCCGCCATAGTCGCGGTCGCGCAAGAAGTCGAGAGTGAGCGATTGCGTGCCGCCGGCGGCCGAGCGCCACGATGTCGTGGTGTCGCCATCCAGAGCCAGACGCGCATCGTGTCCCGGTGCGGCCGACGACGCGGTGACCGCGGGCGTCAGGCCGTAGGGCCGTTCCGGCTCGAGCGGGCGGAGCGACAGGTCGTCGATCCAGACGGTCCCCCGCCCTCCTAGTCCGGCGGTGACGACAATTTCGATGGCCGCCGCGCGATGCAGTACGCCGCCGCCCGCCGGTCCCCACGCGAACGCGATGTCGCTCGCGCGATAGCGCACGGCGGTCCAGTGCGCGGGAAAGGTGAAGCCGACGGCGTCGTGCCACCACACATTGTCGCCCGATGAATCGATGAGCTTGAGCTCCAGGTTCTCCCGCGGCGCGTCCCCGCGCACGGCGAACGACAGTTCGTAGGTAGGCGGGAGCGGCAGATCGATAGTTCGGTGCGCGATGGCGTACCCGGCATGGCCGTGGAAGTCGAAGTCGAGCCGCATCGCCGAGCCGTGACGGCCCGAATCGGCGGTAATGCGGAGCGACACGCCATCCGACGGCCGCGCACTCCACGCCGAGACCGAGTCGAAGGTGTCCAGCGGCGTCGCTTGCGCCGCGGCGGGCGGCGCGCCTAACGCAACCACGACGCACGCGAGCCATGCGGCGCGCACGCACCTCATCCTTTGATGCTGCCCGACATGATTCCTTGCACGTAGTATCGCTGCAGGAACAGGAACACGAGCAGCACGGGGAGCACCGTCACGACCGATCCGGCCATCATGAGCTCGGTGTCCTGCACGTGCTCGCCGGCGAGGCTCGCGAGCGCGACGGGCAGCGTCATCTTCGCCTGGTCGCTGAGCACGATGAGCGGCCACATGAAATCGTTCCACGTGGTGAGGAACGTCCAGATGGCGAGCGTGGCGAGGATGGGCACGATCACGGGCAGCACGACGGACCGGTAGATGCGGAACTCGCTCGCGCCGTCGATGCGCGCGGCGTCGAGCAGATCGTCGGGAATGTCGAGCGTGTATTGACGGATGAGAAAGATGCCGAAGATGCTGGCTAACGACGGGATGATCACGCCCCAGTACGTGTTGATCAGGTGCATCTCCTTGAACAGCAGAAAAAGCGGGAGCATCGCAACCTGCACCGGCACCACGAGGCCGAGCATGAGGCCGCGGAACAAGGTATCGCGTCCCCGGAAGCGCAACTTCGCAAACGCGTATCCGGCCGCCGAATTGATGAACAGCGACAGCCCGGTGATTGCGAGCGCGATGATGGCGCTGTTGAGCACGAAGCGGCCCATCGAGAGCCGCGTGAAGATCTCGCGATAGTGGGCGAACGTCGGGTGGCGCGGCACGAAGTGCGGCGGATACTGGTTCGCCATGCCCGTGGGCATGAACGACGCCGAAATCATCCAGAGGAGCGGGAACAACGCGAGGAGCGCACCCACGATGAGCGCGGCATGGAGCGCCAGCGGCCCGATGCGCACGCGGCGGCGCATGGGTTGGGGAGCCGTGGCCGCGGTCATGCGCGGCGCCGCTCGAGGCGCAGCTGGAGGATGGTCCACGCGAGGATGATGATGAACAGCACGAACGCGATCGCCGCGGCGTTGCCTAACCGCCACCAGCGGAAGCCTTCGGTGTACATGAACAGGACGAGGCTGGTGGTGCTCTTGAGCGGGCCGCCCTGCGTCATCACGTACGGCTCGGCGAACAGCTGGAAGTAGCCGATCATCGTGACGACGCCGACGAAGAGGAACGTGGGCGCGAGGCTGGGGAGCGTCACACTGCGAAATTGGCGCACGGCGCCGGCGCCGTCGATGCGCGCGGCCTCGTAGAGCTCCTCGGGCACGCTCTGCAGGCCGGCGATGAAGATGAGCATGTTGTAGCCGAAGTTCTTCCACACGGCGAGGCCGATGATCGCGGGCATGGCCCAACGCGGATCGCCCAACCAGTCGATCGGCCTAATGCCTAACGCGCCGAGGGCGTAGTTGAGGGGGCCGTACGTCGGGTGGTAGAGGTACTTCCAGACGATCGCCACGGCGACGAGTGTGGTGACGAACGGGACGAAGTACGCGGTGCGGAAGAGGCCCTTGCAGCGCGCGGCCTTGGCGTTCACCAGCAGCGCCGCGCCTAACGACACACCCACCGTGAGCGGCCCGCCCACCAGCGCGAAATAGAACGTGTTGACCATCGCCGACCAGAACTCCGGATTGTTCGCCAGCGCGACGTAGTTGTGCGCGCCCACGACGCGCACGTTGCTCAGATGCGCCAGCGAATAGAGATCGAAGTCGGTGACGCTCAAGAGGAACGACGCCACCACGGGCAAGATAAAGAACAGCCCGACGAGCACGAGTGACGGGGCGATGAACACCCACGCCGCGCGCGCGCGCTGTTGCTCGACCGTCAGCTCACGGCGCATGGCCCGCGGCCGCCGTGTGCGCCGAGTCGCGCGCGATGATCCAGCGGCGCTTGTCGAGAATCGTGTTGACGTCCTGGTCGAGCGTCGACAACGCGCGCGACGGCGGCACGCCGCCCCGGATGGACTGCTCGGCTTGATCGATGATCTTGCTGGTGATCGATTCCCACTCCGGGACTTTGGGCGTGGCGCGCACGCGATGCAGCTGCACCCAGAACGCGTGCGCGTAGCGATCAGTCTCGAGGCCCGATGTGCGCCACACATCGAGGCGGGCCGGCAGGTCGCCGCTCGCGTGGTAGAGCGCGAGTTGTTGGGCAGGCTGCGAGAGATACTGAATGAGCTGCCACGCCTCGGCCTTGTGCGGTGAGGCGCGGAAGATCGCGAAGCTCGCGCCGCCGGCCAGCGAGATGCCCGACGAATCGCCTTGGGGTCCGGGGATGGGCGCCGTGGCCCACGACTTCTGCAGCGAGTCGGGAAGTCGCCGCTTGAACTCGCCCAGGTTCCACGGACCGGTGATCCACATGGCGAACGTGCCGCGCGCGAACTCTTGATATGGATTGGCCATGTCGTTCACGCCGGCGATCGGCGCGAGCTTGTCGCGATACAGTCTCACGTAGAACTCGAACGCCGAGCGAAATGCGGAATCGGAGAAGTCGCCGTAGCGGTCATCGTCCTTGAGCAACGTGGATCCGTTCT
>JANWIK010000149.1 GCA_025449955.1 Gemmatimonadaceae bacterium | reverse complement strand
GGCCTCGCGATGTTAGGCATCGCCTGGTATCGCCTGCGCGTGGAGCATCGCACACCCTCGCGCTGACCGCTCCGCGCGTCAGTGCGGACAGCTCGTCCGGTCCTGGGCCGACATGTCGCTCACCAGCTGGTGCTGGGCCATGCTCGCGACACCACGACGCTGGAGCTCCGCCATGTCCCGCTCGACCGCGCACGGGAACGGAATCGACGGATTCGTCTCCACCATGTCGCGCGCGTGCTGTCCGTAGAATGCGCGCGCCGCGTCGGGCAGACCACTCAACACCATCGCGTTGAACTGGTTCACCAGGATGTACGTCTGCTTGCTCGAGAGACCGTATCCCTCCTTCGCGTTGCCGAGCGCGCTCTGCGCGTTCCCCACCAACAGCTGCTGCCACGACAGATTGCCCAAGTCCACCGCGAGGTCATCGCCCTCGGAGCTGTTCGCATGCGCCGAATCCTGTGCGGTCGTAGCTGCTTGGAGCGCTTGTCGCAAGAAGTACCGCGACACCACCACCTGCTGCTCGCGGTAGCGAAGCACGATGTTCGCCGCGTGCAAGAGCGTCTCGGCCTTCGCGGCCGAGTCGTGGTTCGTCGTGTCGCTGGTGATCCATTGCAACGCGTGGAAGGTGAGATCGTCCAGCGCACGGTGATATCCATGGATCTGGCTCACCGTCGGCGGAGTCCGGTATCCGATCGTCGAGTCGATGGCGTATTCGTAGGCGTACGCCGTGTCCTCGGCGGCCCGATTGCCCGCCTGATGATAGATCATCGCCACCGAATCCTGGAGGCTGCCTAACGCGTACATGTTCTGCACCGAGCCTTGCAGCTTGACCAACGCGACAAGCGTGTCGCGTCCGGCGAGCGCCGCGGCGACGGCGTCGACCGGACGCTCGAGCCCGAGATACGCGTGTGCCTTCAAGATGAGCAGATTGCCGATCGCGGACATCCCCTGCGACATCCAGCTCGTGTCCGCCCGCTCGTGCCCGGCGGTGCTCAGTCTGTTCCAATTGTCGATGGAGCTGTCGAACGTCACGAGCGCGTCCGTATTTCGCCCGAGCGCCAGCGCGTATTGCCCGCTCCACCCGTGCATGCGCGCCAGCCACGTCATGTTGTTGCCGGTCTGATTTGCTCGGTACCGCCGCCGCGCGGCATCCGCGCCCCGGCCCCAGTCCGTTAGGCCCTGCGCGGTGTCGTGCCGCGCCGAGTCGAGCTCCGCGAGGTCCTCCCACAACTGCGACTCGCTGAACATCAGGCTGCCCACCGCCTGGTCGTGTCGCTGCTCGCCTGCCTTCACCACATCCAAGCCGCGCTTCGTCAAGTCCACGGCGTCATCCACGCGATGCAGCTGGTACAAGGAATTCTCGCCGTAGTGATAGATGCGCGCGAGCCGGTCGATGGCCACCGAGTCCTTGGCGGGATTGACCGCCTGGGCGAGCGGGATCGCGAGGCGCGCCGCCACCGCCGAGTTTTGGTAGTCGCCGTCGAAGTACAGCGCGTGCGTCAAGTCGGCCAGGCTGTACATCGCCACCCACGCCGACACCGAATCGTGATGCGGCAGCAGCTTCATCACGGCGCCGAGGGCGTGTTGTCCCCGCTCCATCGACCGCTTCTTGTCGCCTAACGCATACAACAGGTCCGCCGAAACGCTGCTCACCCGCGCATCGATCTGCAGCGGACACACGGAGCCCGGGCTCCCGCGGACCATGTGGTCGGCCGACGTGTCCGAGAGCTCCAGCAACGTGTTGAACGCCGCCTGCAGCACCGCGTTGTTGTTGTTCACCGTCGAATCGCCGAACCGATTCACCACCGCCAGGGTGTACGAGCAGAAGTCGCCTAACATCCCGTTCGAGCGGCCGTTGGCCTGGTTCGCTTGCTGCAGCGCCGCTTCTTTGAGGACACCTTCGCTCACCGCCGTCGACTCCGCGCGCACGGCCATCGTCGTCGCCGAGTCGGCCGCGTTCCGCGCCGCATCGGCCGCCGTGCGCGCCGAGTCCGCCCGGTGCTGCGACATGAGCAGGCGCTGATTGTTCTGACGCGCGCTGTACCCGAACCACATCGCCAGGCCGGCGGCCGCGAGCGCCACGCCTAACAGGAGCACGGTCACCCGCTGCTGGCGCCGCGCTTTGGCCAATTCCGCGGCCGCCAGCGCCGCCGCGTCGCGCGCCTTGCGTTCGTCCTCTTCGGCGCGACGCGTCTCGGCCACGCGACGCTCCTCCGCCCGGCGCAGCTCCTCGGTGTGCACGCGCTCGGTGCGCTCGCGCAGCGCGATCGGCGCCAGCACGTCGTGCGTCAGCTCGATCTGCGGCGTCTTGCCCCGCTCCTCCACGTGCAAGAGCCGGCGATCGACGAGCGTGTCCAGGTCGCGCGGCGAGCCGCGATACCGGTCCACCAGGATCTCGTTGGCCCGCTCTACCGTTAGGCGGTCGCGATAGCCCTTCTGCGTGAGCAGGAAGTCCTCGACGAAGGCTTTCACGCCGCCCTCGCGCGGCGCCGCCAGGTCGCGGAACGCGTCGAGGTAGAAGTCGCGCAGCACCGACTCCTTGTTCGTCGCCACCAGATCGAGCGAGATCGCCGGCTCCTCGCGCTTGAGCCGGAGCCCGTTCAACTGCCGGCAGAACAAGCTCAGGAGCGACGGGTCCACCTCCAACCGCTCCGTGCCGGGCTCGTCCGCCGGACGCGGCGCTGCGGCGCCGCCGGCGGTCGCATCCTGGCCGGCCACGGTCCGCACGATGGCATCGGCCACGTCGCGCGTCACCAGATGCTTCGCGGCCGCCGGACGCTCGACGACGTCCAGCGCGTGCCGCCGGTCGAACCGCGTTAGGCGGACGTTGTTGAGGATGATCGACGGCACGTCGGTGCGCAGCGCGTGCAGGTGCGGCAGATAGTCTTCGCGCAGGCTCAGCAGCACGCGGTAGCGCGCCTGCTCGAACGTGAACCGGTCCACCAGCGCCGGATCGGCGCGCATGGCGCGCTCGAGCGCGCGCGGCACGCGGTTCTCGATCAGGTCGCCCAAGAGCTCGGTGGTGCGCGCCGCCATCCGTCCGCCGTCGCGGCGCGAGGCACCCAGCGTGAACAATTCCTCGAGCTGGTCGAAGACAAGCACGGGGGTGAGCAGGCCGCCCGTGTCGTTAGGCAGGTCGAAGTCGACGTCGTGCAGATACTCCCACGGCCCGGGCGCGCCCAACGGGTCGGTGGCGCCCGCGAGGTCGCGCGACCGGATGGCGGCGGCGATCGCTTGCGCGATCTGGCGGCCCGGCGGATCGGCGTCGGCGCGCACCCCGTCCTCGAACTCGCCGTAGTCGAGCCGGATGGGCACCGGCAGGAATCCCTCTTCGCGCAGCCGCGGGAACAGTCCCGCCTGCAACAACGACGTCTTGCCCAATCCCGACTGCGCGTAGAGCACGGTGAGCGTCTCGCGCCGCACGCGACGAAACAGGTCGTCCAGCTCCTCGTCGCGCCCGAAGAAGAACCGCCGGTTGGACTCGCGGAACGCGAGCAGGCCTAACCAGGGGTTCTCCTCGTCGACCACGGGCGACATGTCGACCGCCATGCTCGTGCGGCGCGGACTCACACGCCCTCGTTCTTGAGCATCGTGACGATCTCGGCGATGCGCGCCACCGCGCGCTCGGTCCCCACGCCGCCGTCGTGCTCCTTGATGTCCGCCTCACGGAACACCGGCGGCACGCGGCGGAACGACGTCCCCTTGAGACCGATCGGCACGATGAACGGGATGCCGCTGCCGGTGTGATCCTTGTTGCGGTCCACGGCGCACGCCCACTCGCGGCGGAACTTGCCCTGCGCGCGCGCCTCGGTGGCCTCGGATAGAATCGGCACGAATAGCAGCGCCTGCGACTTGATGTACTGCTCGATGCGCTCGAGCCACGGGTCGCCGCTCTCGAGTTGGTCCTCGTCGAACCACGTGGTGACGCCGTGCGCCTCGAGCGCCTGCTTGAACGTGCGCACCTGCGCGACGTCGGCGCGCGTGTAGCTCAGGAATATTGCGTTAGGCGGCGGCTCGTGCCACTGGCGCGTCGGGCGGTTGGGCCGGTCCAACGCCTTCCAGCGCTGGTGCAGCTCGTCCACGAAATCGACCGCGCTGCCCGGAAAGAGCTGCGTGGCGCGGCTGAACTGCCGCAGGAACGCGACGAAATTCGCGTCCACGCGCGCGCGATCGTCGGCCACGAATTCCCGCACCGTCCGCTGCCACGACAGCGGCGCGTTCTTGGTGGCCCGAAGGAAAAACCGCGCCAGCCAATCGGTGTACCCTTCGCCCAAGAAGAGCAGATTGTTCCGATTGAGCGTCTCGAACAGGTTCGTCGGCCGCGTGGACTCGCCCTGGAAATTCCGGATGTGCTCGAGCAGATCCTCCTCGGTGAGCACGTAGGGTTTCCCCGGCGCCACGCGGCCCAACAGGTTGTACACCCGCGTCATGTTCATCGCCGCAGGCGTCAGGTCGATGTCGTTGGCCTGGTTGGTCGAATAGATGTGCGACCGGAACTGCAGCTCGTTAGGCGCGCCGCTGTACCGGACCTCCATCAGCGCGCGCTCGAGCAGGTCGTCGAACGTCAGGTTGACGAACAGCCTGAGCGGCGTGATTTCGGCCAGCTTGCGCAACGGCTCGGGCGTCGGAAAATCGGTTTCCGTCAGCACGCGCCCGATTTCCTTGGTGATCGTCTTGCGCTGCCGCTCCGGGTCGGGCGACATCCGGATGAAGGTCGACGCCACGTCGTTGAGACTGGTCGCATCGACGGACGCCGGCGCGCCGCCCGGCCACGGGAGGCGCGCGTGGAGTGTTCGCGCAACGAATCGTGTCAGCGGCTCGCGCTCGCCGTCCACCTCGACCACCACCAGCTCCGGTCCGATGATCGGCACGACCGATTGCTCGCCGATGGCCGACAACAAGTCGTCCCAGGCGTCGTCCTCCCACATGTCGGTGGGCGGATGGGCAAGGACGGACGGAGGCTCCAAACGGTCCGGCTGGGTCACGGGGAGTCTTCGCTGGGTCGGGTGCGGCGGTACAGCGCGGGGCTACAAAAGTAGGACGCCCCCCAAGACAGCGCAATCAGGTGGTCCCGCCCCGGCCAAGCGCTATTGGCAGGCCGAGTTCGGAATGGCGGGGCCGATCGGGCCGGCTGCTACGCTCATGTTGTAAAGGATCAAGCGGAAACAATGGATAACTGCGGATAGAGCAAAACTGCTTCTTGCAAAAAAAGTATTGCTCTATCCGCAGTTATCCATTGTTTCCGCCTTGATCCTTACACCATGAGCGTAGAAGCTCCGCCACACGGTTAGGCGCGCGCCGGAGCCTGCCTCGGATAGAGGTGCTCGAGCCGCACGTTCGCCTCGGCGTACTCGCGCCCGGCCTGCTGGTAGGCCGGCATGTTCGCGATCCGGTCCAGCCGCATGTCCAACTCCTGCATCGGCGTGCCTTCCAGCGGGGCCACGTTGAAGATCTGGTTGTAGCGGGCGTAGGTGAATCGCTTCGCGTCGCCGGTGAGCAGGGACGGATGCGCCCCCGAGAGGTCGCCCAACTCCTTGTCCAACGGTGCGCCGAACATGCAGTCGCCTAACACGCGACACATCATGTCCTGCTGCGTCGACGCCGCGTCGATCAACGCCGGCACGGCGAACTTGATCTGGTCCATCACCGTGATCGCCTCGGCGATCTTGTTGGGCAAATGGATGCGCTCGCTGCCCGTCCCTACCGACACGACGTGCAGCGCCTCGCGACCCGATGGCCACGAGAAGCCGTATGGCGGCAGCGTCGCCATGAGCACGGCGATCAACGACGGGTTGTTGAACGGCGTCACCCCGCCGTCCACGAACAGGAACTTGCGATGCCCGAAGTCGACGCGTTCGGGCGCGAAGAACGTCGGCGCGGCCGTGCTCGCGCGCAGCAGCTTCCAGAGCGGCACGTCCAGGTTGCAATCGGGACGCGACCGGTCGTTGTAGTGCGCGTCGGGATGGTTGGTCACCGGCCACGGCGAGCCCGTCGTCGCGTTCCGCATGAGGACCAACAGCTTGGTCGAGAGCCGATCCGAGCCCATGAGCATCGGCGACTCCTGGTCCGCGTCCTCGCTGAAATGCTCGCGGAAGAATCCGGCCACGGCGTCGGCGCGATATTTCCGCTTCCATTGCCGGAACCACGGCTCGCGCTTGAACATGAACGGCCCGAACTCCAGGTACAGCCGCTCGATCTCGGCGATCGGCTTCCGTAAGGCGAGGAAGGCGGCGATGATGGCGCCCGTGCTCGTGCCGGCGATCAGATCGAAGACATCCGCCAGCACCAGGTCTGGCGCCTTGCGCTCCTCACGCAGCAGCGCTTCGATGCGCGCCAGAATCTGCAGCGTGAAGATGCCGCGGACGCCGCCACCATCCAACGAGAGGATGCGCTTCATGCTCACGCCTCCAGCAGATCCCTCGAGTACAACACCGACCACTCCGCGACTTCATCGCTCGTCATCTGCGCGCACGACTCGCCTAACTCGACCGCCTCGAGCGTCCACGCGCCCGGATCGTCGTTGCGGCCGCCCGGCTCCCCGCGCGACGTCCGCATGCGTGTGCGCAGCACCTCGCACTCCGCCCGCCACCCATCGAGCATCTCCACCATCACCGCCGATCGCTCGGCGATCCGCAAGCACTCGGACTGGAATCGGATGCTGTTGAGACTCGCGACCGCCGCCGGCAACACGGCGGCGAGAAATATCAACGCCGGTGTGTACGAGTGCCCCATGTCCACCCATCCGCCACGCAGCCCCAGGACCCGACCCAGAATCAGAGCCACGTCGATCGAGACGATGATGATCACGGCGAGGTTCAAGCGCCACACCCAGCGCTGAATCCACCGGTGCATGTGCAACTGGGTGTGGCTCGTCGCCCGGTGATACGCGATCTGGGCACCCAGCCAGTTCTCGCTCACCGCGCCCAGCGCGCGCTCGACGTCGGACCGTGCCACCATCGAACCGTTCATCGCCGCGTGCGGTGCGTGCGGCCCATGCGCATGGTGGGGACGTGTCGCCTGCACCATGCCCGTCCCCGGCGGCGCCTCACGAATCACCGCCTGCAACAACCACTCGATGACGCTCTGCCGGAGCGCCGTGGCCGCATACCTTGCGACACGCGGCGCCGCCAACCGCTGCGAGGCCATTGGCGCCAGGTAATACATCGTTCGCAATCGTTCGGCGAGATACCGATAGTCGACCGCCTTGCTGTTCCAGTGATGGTTGTTGCCGTGATGCGTGTTGACGAAGATCGCGACGAGCACCGACAGCTCGAGGATGGCGATGACGAGCAGCGTGCGCGCGCCGGCCGCGTCCGGTGCGCGGTGTCGCTCGAGCACGAGCAGGTAGACCAGCGTCGCCACGGCCAACGCGACGGCGACCGCGGCGAGCGTGTAGTTGACGAGGAACGCGCCGCGATAGAGTCCGGTGTAGTGCGCGCTCAACTGGGCGGCGCGGTCGCGGTACGCGCCGAACGGCGCGACCACGGCGTCGGCGCCGCTCGCCGTTAGGCGTCGGAAGCG
>JANWIK010000148.1 GCA_025449955.1 Gemmatimonadaceae bacterium | reverse complement strand
TCTGTACGGGTGGGAACCGTCGCCGCTCGACCGCAACGCGCAGTGCGACAGCTGGGGCAACAACACGATGTTCGTGTCCGACACGGCGCGCCGCATTTTGTACAAGACGGCGACGTACTTCGCCGCGCGTATGTTGACGAGCGAGTGGTTGGATTCGACGGATACCGTGCAGCTCTTTCGCGCCGTGGCGAGCCGTCACGGTGTGCGCGGCGCCGCGCTCGTTACCGCGTACGCAGCCCGGCTACGCGACGGCAGTTGGTCACTGCTGCTCATCAACATGGATCCGCGCCGCACGTGGAATGTCGCCGTCCGGTTCGATGACGACTCTCTCGGTGCGGGGTCGATGTCGCTCGTACAGTTCGGCGCGTCGAGCTACGTCTGGCACCCTCGCGGGCCGCGCGGATATCCGGATCCTGATGGTCCGATCATCAGGAGCAACCTATTGGCCTCGACGCGCGTGGGCCTGCCGCCGTGGTCGATCACGGTTGTGCGTTGGGCAGGGTCTCATCGCTCTTATTGAAGGATAACAACGAGGATAACAACGAGGATAACAACGAGGATAACAACGAGGAGACCAACAAGGATGGGACGATCGCGCGGCGGCGACGGCGAGGTCGACGTCTAACGCGCTGCGACCGTTCCAAGTGGGTAAGCGATGCACGATGCACCGCAGCCGTGCGATCTTCTCCATCCCGGCCTTTCCTGGTTGTTATCCTTCCAACCCTCTTGCAAGGAGACTCGCCCAACACCAAGCGACGGACCTCACCGCGTGGCCGCCCGCAGCGGACGCTCGGCTGGAAACTCGACCACCGTCCGCTCCGCCTCTTCCGTTAGGACCGCGCTCTGCGCGCCGAGCAGCCGGCGCGCGAGACGAACCTCGAGCGACTCGGGGTCGCTCGCCTTGGCGTGCGTGATCTCGATGGCCACGCGACCATCGTCGCGTTCGCCCGCCGACACGGTCACGTCGCCGGCTGCCGGCGTGGACGCGATCGCGGTGCCCAACACCGTAGTGAGCGCCTCCTGGGCCAGCATCGCATCGGCGAGCACGCGCGGTGCGCGATCGGAGATGTCGAGGTGCAGTTGCACGCTCGCCGAGACCGCACGCGACTGCGCGATGGCTAACGCTGGACGAAGGAGCTCGCCGAGTCCGATCGGCTGGATCACCGGCATGAGGGCGCCGCGGTCGAGCTCGACCAACTTGCGCAGCCGGCGCAATTCGACGTCGGCGGAGTCGACCGCGGACTGCGCGGCGCTCAGCATTTCTTCCTGGTTCTCGTTGAGTGCGCCGAACGGGCTCGACAACAGAATGTGGAGCGGCAGTTGCGCGTCCTCGATGCGCGTGCCCATGAGGCCCGTGATGTCATCGATGAGCGTCGCATATTCCTTCGCGCGTTCGCCCGCCATGCGTTCGCGGCGCGTGCCATCGTCCCGGGCCGCGGCCACGGCGGTCGCGAGGCCCTGCATGCGCGCTTCGATCACGTCGAGCTCGTCGGCACGCAGGGCGCCGTCGCCGTCGTTGGGCGTGCTCGGTCCACGGCGCTGCGACGCCAACACGGCAGCCAGCCGCTCGATGCGCGACGCTACATAGCGCGTGCTCGCCCACGCGACGACCACCGTCGCCAGCGCCGACCCGACGGCGATCCAGAGAATGACGTCGGGCGCCGCGCGCGCGCGGCCGGCCGACGCGAGGCCGGCGATGACGAGCAAGCCGAGGACCGCCGGCGCGATCGCCAGAACCAACCGCTGGCCCACTCTCATGCGAGCACTACGCCGCGAGACGACACGAGCCGGCTACTCATCCACCTCGCCCTCCCGCCGCGCTCCGTTAGGCACTGCTTCATCGAACGACACCACCAGCACGTCGAGGCCATCGGCCGCCTGCACCATCTTGTCGACCAACGACCCGTGCCGCACCCGGTGCCACCACGACCGCGTGCTCTTGCCGACGATGAGGAGCGACACCCGGCGTTCGCGCGCGAAGCGCGAGATCGCCTCGACCACATCGCCTCCCTCGAGCTTCACGACTTCCGCGCCCATGGCCTGCGCCATCTGGATGTTGTCGACCAACCGGCGCTGCACGGTCGCGTCGATGCGGTCCGCGCGCTCGTCCGGCGTTTGCACGTACACGCAATACCAGTCCGAGTTGAGCCGGCCCGCGATACGGCTCGCCTTACGCAACAGCGCCGCCGTGCGCGGCGGGTTGCTCGACATCGCCACCATGATCCGGTCCGCCGTCTTCGCCGGGCCCGCGCCCCCGCCCTCCTCGCGGCGCACGATATCTTCGCGCACGCGGTCCACCGAGCTCGCCACCTCGCGTAAGGCGAGCTCGCGCAGCGTGGTCAGATTCTCTTCCGTGAAGAAGTTCTCGAGGGCCGCGGGAATCCGTTCGCGACCGTATATCTTGCCCTCCACCAATCGCTGCCGCAGATCTTCCGCGGAGAGATCGATGTTCACCACCTGATCGGCACGCGCCACGACCCAATCGGGAACCGTCTCGCGCACCAGCACGCCCAACGTCCGTTGCACGACGTCGTTGAGCGATTCGAGGTGCTGAACGTTGACCGCCGTGATCACGTTGACACCTTGGTCGAGCAGCTCGAGCACGTCTTCCCAGCGCTTGCGATGCTTGGAGCCGGGGACGTTCGTGTGCGCGAGCTCGTCGACGATCGCGACGTCGGGATGGCGCGCGACCACGGCGTCGACGTCCATTTCCTCGAGCACCACGCCGCGATAGTCGTTCTGTCGACGGGGCACGACCTCGAGATCGCCGATCAGCGCCGCCGTGTCGGCGCGGCCGTGCGTCTCGACAAACCCGACGACGACATCCACGCCGCGGCGCCGCAAATCGTGCGCCTCCTGCAGCATGCGATACGATTTGCCGACGCCGGCCGCCGATCCGATGTACACCTTGAGCCGCCCGCGCTTGCGCTGCCGCACGAGCGTGAGAAACTCGGCCGCGCCGGTGGGGTCGGTGCGTAGCACCGTTCCAGCGTTAGGCGTCGAGTCCGCCGTCACGCCCGGTACCCGCGCGGCCGCGCGCTACATCTTGACGAGCAACGCAAAGTTGAGCCTCGTTTCCTGCTTCACCAGGTCGGGCGTCCACCCGGGCACGGTCGAACCGGGCGCGCCGACGTTTCCGTTGGGCGGCGTCACGCCGTCGGGCCCCGCAAAGTACGGCACATTCGCCGCGCGATGATCGAGCTCCGCCCGAAACGTCACGAACTGATCCGGCATGTAGTCGAGCGTCGCCGACCCATCCCACGCCTTGAACGTGCTGCCCGGATTCTCCGTGAAGTATGGCGTGCCGGTGAACGCCGTGGCGCCATTGATCGGCGGCAGCAGCACCAGGTACCGGCCGGGATTGTTCATGCCGCCGCCGCCGATCGTCACCGCCAATTTGTCGTGCGCGAACCACACGCGATTGTACAACATCGCGCCGAGGAAATATTGCGCCGGCGCGAGGGACGCGTCATGCGCACAGCTCACCCCGCCGCCCGTCTCGCACCCGACATCTAACGTGAACGAGAACGCCGCCTTGTCCAGCGTCGACTGCGGGTCATCGAAGTACTTGAGCTGGATGCTGTTGTCGCTGTGGATCCGCGTCCGGTCCGGAATGGCCAGCGCATCCTTGCCGACGTAGTCGTTGGACACGAGCGACCAGGCTCCGTTAGGACGCCACAACAGCTGCACGCCCACGCCCGGCGCCTCGTTGAACATGCCGTACGATTGCCAGCCGTTGATCAACCAGTACTCGATCTTGAGCCGGTCCGTGGGGAAGGTCTGTACCCGAATACCGTTGAAGAACCAGGGCGTGTTGGACGACACGTACGACGGCTGGTACGCCCAGTTGTCGTAGTTGTAGTAGCTGAAGAGCCCGATGTACGACATGAAGATGCCGGCATCGAGGTTGATTCCGTGCATGGCATCCCAGTGATAGCCGCCCGACGCCTCGGACAGATAGCGATACGCATCCGAGAGATCCCACTGGCCGCGACCCGGGCTCGCATCGTTGCGCGGCGTCATCGTGGAGTACATGCCGAACTGCGTCATGAGACGGCCGCGGGCGTTGCCGTAGTGAAAATCGCCGCCGATGCCCAACTGTTGGACCTGGATCTCGCTCGTGCGCCCGCTTTCGCTGCTGCCCACCAGCGTGTGGTCGCTCGGATGGTTGAAGTCGCCGATGTAACTGACGTCGGCGCGGAACTCGCCGGTGAACGCTTTGGTGTCGAGCACCGATTCCGTTTGACGGCTGTTGCCGTTGAGCCACGTGAAATCCGCGAACGCGAACGGCTGCGCCTTCGCCTTCTTCTTGGCCGACGAATCCGTCGCCTGCGTCGTGTCCGGCTGCTGCGCCGGCGCACGTCCGCTCGCCACCACGGCGAGCATGGCCATGATCACCCACGATCTATGCGTCACGTCATACCTCGATATCAATGTCTAACGCTGAGCGGTGGCGCCGGCGGACGCCTGCGCGGAATCCAGGGCGAGATTCAGCTCCAGCACATTCACTCGGCGCTCGCCTAACAGGCCGAACTGCCGGCGCTCCGTATGCCGGTCGACGATCGCCTGCACCGCGCCGGCGCCCATGCCGCGGGCGCGCGCGACGCGCGCCACCTGCAGATGGGCGTTGTCGGGCGAGATGTCCGGATCGAGACCCGAGCCCGACGAGGTCACCATGTCCGACGGGATCGCGCCGCGCCGGCCGCCGTCATCGCGCACCACGGTGTCGATCGCACCGGCGATCAAGGTGTCGGCCAGCTTGGCGCTCGTCGGCCCCAGATTCGTGCCCCCCGAGAGCGTGTCGTCGTAGCCCGCGCCCGCGGCGGAGGGCCGCGGATGGAAGTACTTGGCGGCGTCGAACCGCTGCCCGATGAGCGTGCTGCCGATCACGCGTCCGTTAGTCGTGACCAACGACCCCTGCGCTTGATGCGGAAACAGCAGCTGCACGAGCCCGGTGACGATACCCGGATAGATGAGCCCCGTGATGACGCACAGCAGAAGCGTGAGCACGATCGCGGGCCGGAGTTGGTTGCGAAGCATGGTTAGGCCAGGTGCGTGAGGACGAGCGCCAGGTCGATCAGCTTGATGCCGACGAACGGCGCCACCAGCCCGCCCACGCCGTACACCCACAGATTGCGGCGCAGGATGGCCGCCGCGGGCGCCGGACGGTACCGCACGCCGCGCAGCGCGAGCGGGATGAGCGCGATGATGATGAGCGCGTTGAAGATCACGCTCGCCAGAATGGCCGACTGCGGCGAATGCAGCCCCATGATGTTGAGCCCGCGTAGCGCGGGGTACGTGGCCACGAACATCGCCGGGATGATCGCGAAGTATTTCGCCACGTCGTTGGCGATCGAGAACGTGGTGAGCGAGCCGCGTGTCATGAGCAATTGCTTCCCGATCTCGACCACTTCGATCAGCTTGGTCGGGTTCGAGTCGAGGTCGATCATGTTGCCGGCTTCCTTGGCCGCCTGCGTACCGGAGTTCATCGCCACGCCCACGTCGGCCTGCGCTAACGCGGGCGCGTCGTTGGTCCCGTCGCCGGTCATCGCCACGAGACGACCGCCGGCCTGCTCGCGCTTGATGAGCGCCATCTTGTCTTCGGGCGTCGCTTCGGCGAGGAAGTCGTCCACGCCGGCCTCCGACGCGATCGCGGCGGCAGTGAGCGGATTGTCGCCCGTGATCATGATCGTGCGGATCCCCATCGCACGGATGCGGTCGAAGCGCTCCTTGATCCCGCCCTTCACCACATCCTTGAGATAGATCACCCCCAGTACGTGCGCCGTTCCGTTAGTACGCTCGGCGACGACTAACGGAGTGCCGCCGTCGCGCGCGATGCGCTCGACCGCCGCCTTGAGATCCGCCGGGATGGACCCGTGGTTCTCCTGCACCCATCGCGCGACCGCGTCGCCCGCACCCTTGCGCACGTGCAGCTCGCCCATGTTCACGCCGCTCATCCGCGTGGAGGCCGAAAATGGAACGAATTCCGCTTCGGTGGTCGCGTCGCCGTGCCCGTTGCCCGAGCCGCCCGCCGCGACGAGCATCCGTCGCCCGTCGGCCAGCGCGCGGCCGCGCAGCCCGAACCGTTCTTTGGCCAACACCACGATGCTGCGACCTTCGGGTGTCTCGTCGGGCAGCGAGGCCAGCTGCGCGCGGTCGGCCAGGTGATCGAGCGTCACGCCGTCCATCGGAATGAACTCGACCGCCTGGCGATTGCCTAACGTGATCGTGCCGGTCTTGTCGAGCAGCAGCGTGTTCACGTCGCCCGCTGCTTCCACCGACCGGCCGCTCATCGCGATCACGTTCTGCTGAATGAGCCGGTCCATGCCTGCGATGCCGATGGCCGACAGCAGGCCGCCGATCGTAGTCGGAATCAGACACACCAGCAGCGCAATGAGCACCGGCACGGCGACCGACCCGCCGCTGTAAATCGCGAACGGCTCGAGGGTCGCTACCGCGAACACGAAGATGATCGTGAGACCGGACAGCAGAATGGTGAGCGCGATCTCGTTGGGCGTTTTCTGCCGCTGGGCGCCTTCCACCAGTGCGATCATCCGGTCGAGGAACGTCTCGCCCGGGTTGGCCGTGATCCGGACGATGAGGTAGTCCGAGAGCACGCGCGTTCCGCCCGTCACTGCGGAACGATCGCCGCCCGATTCGCGGATGACGGGCGCGGACTCGCCAGTGATCGCCGACTCGTCCACCGAGGCGACGCCTTCGACCACTTCGCCGTCGCCCGGGATGACGTCGCCGGGCGTGCACAGCACGTAGTCGCCGCGACGCAACCGCGTGGCCGGTACGGGTTCGGCGGAAAGTCTGTTGCTCTTGTCCTCGAGGCGTTTGGCCGTGGTGGTGATGCGCATCGCGCGCAGGCTGTCCGCCTGTGCTTTGCCCCGTCCTTCGGCCATCGCTTCCGCGAAGTTGGCGAAGATGACGGTGAACCACAGCCACAACGCGATCTGGAGCGTGAAGCCGAGTCCGCTCGCATGGCGCAGGACATCGCGGGCCAGGATCACCGTGGTGAGCACGCTGCCTAACAGAACGACGAACATGACCGGGTTCCGTACCATGTGGCGCGGGCTCGCGGTTTTCGCGAATGCCTCGCCGATCGCGCGCCTGACGATCGGCGGGTCGAAGAGCGGACGCTTGGCGACTGTCATGTCAGAACACCCGTCCCGCATGCATCAGGAAGTGCTCGACCACCGGGCCCAACGACAGCGCCGGGAAAAAGGTGAGCGCTCCGACGATGAGGATCACGCCAATGAGAAGTGCCACGAACAGCGGCGTCGTCACGGGAAACGTCCCCGCCGACTCCGGCACGATGCGCTTCTCGGCGAGGAATCCGGCCAACGCGAGCATCGGGACGTGCATCGCGAACCGTCCGATGAGCGTGTTGACGCCGAGCAGCGTGTTGTAGAAGTAGGTGGACCCGGTTAGGCCGCCGAAGGCGCTGCCGTTGTTGGCCGCCGTCGAGCTGAAGGCGTACAGGATCTCCGACAGCCCGTGCGGCCCGGCGTTGTTCAACCCCTTGAGACCGGCGGGCGTGACGGCGGCGACAGCCGACAAGATGAGAATGGCTCCCGCGAAGACGAGCACGTACAGCATGGCCATCTGCACTTCGCGGGCTTCGATCTTCTTGCCCAGGTACTCGGGTGTGCGACCCACCATGAGGCCGGCAATGAACACGGTGAGAATGACCATCACGATCATCCCGTAGAGACCCGCGCCGGTGCCGCCGAACACCACTTCGCCCAACTGTATGTTCACCATCGGCACCATACCGCCTAACGGCGTGAACGAGTCGTGCATGCTGTTCACGGCGCCGCACGACGTGGCCGTGGTCACGGTGGCGAAGAGCGCCGAGTTGGGGATGCCGAAGCGCACTTCCTTGCCTTCCATGTTGCCGCCGGGATTCGTGTTCGACGCGGCGACGTCGACGCCTTCCGCGGCATGGATCGGGTTGCCCCGTGCCTCGGCGCGGTACGTGGTGCTGAGTCCGGCGAACAGCAGCACGTACATCGCGGCCCAGATGGCCCAACCATGGCGCTGGTTGCGCGCCATGCGCCCGTACGTGTAGGTGAGCGCCGATGGAATGGCGAGGATCGCAACCATCTCGAGCAGGTTCGTGAACGGCGTCGGGTTCTCGAACGGATGCGCGGCGTTGGCGTTGAAGAATCCGCCGCCGTTGGTCCCGAGATTCTTGATCGCCTCCTGGCTGGCGACCGGCCCCATGGCGAGCACCTGCTTCACGCCTTCCACGGTGGTCGCGGTCACGTAATGCGACACGTTCTGGATGACGCCCTGTTGGGCGAGCAGCAGCGCCAGCACCATGGACAAGGGCAGCAGCAGGTAGAGCGTGCCGCGCACCAGGTCGACCCAGAAGTTGCCTAACGTGCCGGCCGAGCGCCGCACGATACCGCGGACGAGAGCCATGGCGAGGGCGATGCCCGTGGCCGCGGAGGCGAAGTTGTGGAACGTCAACTGCGTCATCTGCGACAGATACGACATCGTCGTCTCGCCCGCATACGATTGCCAGTTCGTATTGGTCGTGAACGACGCCGCGGTCTCGAACGCCTGGCGGCTGGGCACCGCGCCCAACCCTTGCGGGTTGAGCGGGAGCACGTGTTGCAGCCGGAGCACGGCGTACGTGAGCAGCATGGACGCGGCGCTGAACACGAGCATGGACACGGTGTAGCGCGTCCAATGCTGGTCTTCGCGCGGATCGACGCCCGACACGCGATAGATGATCCGCTCCACAGGCGCGAGCCACCTGAGCGAGCCATCGAACACGCGCACCATGTAGACGCCGAGCGGCTTGGTGAGGGCGAGAATCAGGAGCGAGAAGATCCCGATCTGCAGCCATCCATTGGCGGTCATGTCAGAACCGCTCGGGGCGCAGGAGGGTGTACACGAGATAGACCAGCACGCCCACCGCGACCAGCCCGGCGACCATCATGTCGGCCGTCACGGCGACCGCTCATCCGCGTCGTGCCGCGCGCCTAACGACTCGCACGCGTGCACGTAGGCGATCATGAGGGCGAAGAAGGCGATCGTGCCCGCCACGTACAACAGGTCCAGCATGCGCGTCGCACCCCGGTCTGGTCCGTCGTGTTCACGTCACGCGGCGACGGACGTTGCCGCGCGAGAGAACACTAGGGCACCGGGCGTCAACGCCGCGTCAAAATCGCCGGGCTAACGACCTAAAAAAAACGTCAATGCCGGGGGGGGGACACGGGCTTCTTCGACAAAGGGTGCAAAGGATAGCAAAAGTGATGCAAGAGATGGAGAAGATCGACTCGGTGCCAACCAAAATCACCGGCGCACCCACCTGGATGATGTCACGCGCGCGTGCGATGCGCCCACCTGTGCGCAGCAGCGATCCTCCCCATCTTTT
>JANWIK010000147.1 GCA_025449955.1 Gemmatimonadaceae bacterium | reverse complement strand
TGTACGGAGCCATCATGATCGGCTGGGGCGCGACGTTGCTTCTCGTGGGTCGGATCGCATGGACGCGACGGGACCCGAGCTTGGCGCGCGCGCTGCGCATTGGCCTCGGCGTGTGGCTAGCGATCGAAGCAGCGTTCTCGGCGCGTCTCGGCGTGTGGTTCAACGCGGAGTCGACGTCGCGGTGTTTGCACTCTTTAGTTTGGCGCTCTCCGGGATTGCCCAAAGCGACGACTCGGGATGAGCGCATGAAGTTAGGCGTGTAGCGCCGCTGGCGAGATAGCCGGTTCGCGCGCGTAGAGCGCCAAGGTCGAAGTTCGCTCCGTAGGTCATGAGAGCCGCGACTCGTTAAGGGTGGATGGCCGCCTCGGGCGCTGTCGCATCGCTTACCCTACTCGTGATCCTGCTGACTCTTCACACAACGCATATAGACAAAATCATATATAGACATGTCGTCTATATATATTTAGATTACCGACAGTCCACGTATCCAGAATAGGATCGATCATGGCAACAGTACTCTTCAGCAACCATTCGGCCGTTCGAGTACGGCGGACGGAGCGCGACAGCATTCGCTCGTTCTACCGTGATCTCTTGGGCTGCACACTCATGCGGGAGTTCGACGACAAAGACGATTTTCGACTGGGTGACGACTTCTACATCGCGTTTCTCTACGGAAGCGGTGACGGCCGGGCGCCCGACAAGGGCGTGACCTACGCCGCCGACGACGCACTGAGCGACCATGACTTCCTGAAGGCGATCTTTCTGGAACTGAAGACCGACAGCGTCGAAGAGATGAGGCGGCAGATTGTCGCTTTCGGCGTCAGTGTGCTCGATGTACCGGACCCTCACCTCTACTTCCAGGCTCCCGGAGGACAAGTGTGGCGGCTGGTCGGCATCGATGAGGATCTCTCCACGTACGAGGGCACCGAGTAGCGTGAGCAGGAGTCCGGGCCCCTGATTCATCAACAATCGCAGTGAAGATCATCGAGTCCATCGGGATCGCGTCACACTTGTTACTCACGCCTTCGACTATCCGCATCGTAGTCTATCGCTCGTTCACCAGCCGCTCGTCGCGCGTCGGCGCGCCACCCTCACCAACGCCAATTCAGGAGACAGCCCGTGCAATATTCGCTGATGATCTACCAGACCAACGCCCAGTTCGCCGCCCGCACCGATCCCGCACGCCGCGACGCGAACACCGGGGCATTCATGCGCTACGTTGGGTCGCTGCAGGAGGCCGGCGTCCTCATCACGACACTTGGCATCGAGCCGCCGCAGACGGCCGCCACAGTCCGCCACGCCGACGGCGAGCCGCACGTGCACAACGGGCCGTACGCCGACGCGAAGGAGCAGCTCGGCGGATTGTGCGTCATTGAAGTTCCCGACCTCGATGCGGCGCTCGCGTGGGCGAAGCGAGCCCCGTTCGAGCACGTTGGAGCGGTCGAGGTACGGCCGACACGTGTCGTGCCGACCGCGTGATCGCCGCGTCCCACTCAGACGGCAAGGGAATCGACAACCTCCGATCGACCGCCATCGCTACGCCGGGTGTACGTGTGACGGATCACCCGGCGCGAAGCGTCTTCAATCCACAACGTTTCGACCGCCTCCGGTTCGTGCAGCTCGACCACCCAGTGCGCGGCGGACGAGGCACCAGCGGCGACGTAGGAGATGACACGCGCCGTATCGGTTTCGATGCGATCGCCGGTCCAGAAGTGAAGCGCCGTTCGGTACCCGCGCGCGAACGGCAACCGGCCAGTCACGATGTCGTCCATCGTCGTGCTGTACACGACCTCACTCGACCGCACGTCGACGGCGTGAGGCTTCCCGGTTAGTCCGCGTTCCTCGCCGCGAACGTGACCGCGTTCGAACGCAATCGATCGCGAGGTCGAGCCGACGGTGTGCTCCCAGATCGGAACTAACGTACGCCTGTCGAACATCAGTGAGTCGACGGTTGCGCGGCCGTGGAATGTTGCGACCATCACCTGAAGCATCTGACCGGTTGATGCGGCACGGAATTCCACGGTCCACGTGGTGGTGTCGGACGTGGTGCGACCGATTGGAACGAGTCGATGCCTAACGGAATGTGTCGGGAAAGGAGCTGTGACCAGGGCTGGCGCCGACTGTGCCGATCCAGTACGCGCCGCAATCGCGCCCAACGACAACGCCACAGTCGTTCGTAGTGCGATGCTGCGTGTCGAGCGCGTCATACGATCGCGCGAAGGCCCGGGATCCTTCTGAAAACAGCGGCGCTGAGCACGAACGACGCTGCCGAAGCGATGATGGTCAGCACCGCGAACTTGGATAACGGATGCCACGCGACACCCTGCAGCAGACGCGCGCCGAGTATGACTAACGGAGGATGGAATACATAGACGCTGAATGCATTGTCCGACATGAACTTTGCGGCGCGTCCCTGAGAGTCGAAGGCTCTGCGGAAGACAGCCAGAAGCCCGAAACTGATTCCGATGCAGGTGAGCGATTCCCAGCTGTCGATCGCGGCGGCTTGCCAGTGCCACCCTCCCGAGTACGCAGATCCGCTTCCTGCGACCATTCCACCGCCGATCACGATGGCCAGCCATGCGGCAAATCCCACAGGAAGAGTGATCGCCAGCCACCGTACGCCCGATGCATAGTCGAACTTTCGCAGCCACCCTCCTCGTGCGGCGAATGTGCCTCCGATGAAAAGAAGAACGTATTGAGGAAAATCTGCGAGCTGCATGTTCAACACCGATGCGCCTTGAGGGAACACGAGCCGGACCACAAATGTCGCCGCCGCCATGATGAGCGCGAATCCGATCAAGCGTGAGCTACTTGGCGGTGGGTCAGCCGTCGCGTCGTTCTCTGCGCCCCCTCGCGCCTGGCGGATCGTCGCGTAGCATGCCGAGAAAATCAGCAGTGCGAGACAGAACCAGAGAGGACCGTTCTCCTGGAGAAATTGTCCGTTCCTGATGTGCTTGACCCACTCGTTGGCGAAGGACGTCGGTTCGGTGGAGTTCCACGAGTGGGCGACGAAGTACTCGGTGACGGGGCCGAGCACGAACATGTAGAACAGGACGGGCAATCCAAGTCGGAATCCGCGCTCCCGGATGAATTTCGCGATCCCCTTTCGTCGCAGCGACGCGGGCACGAAATAGCCCGCGATGAAAAACAGCAGCCCCATGAAGAACGCTTGCAGGTACATCTGCCACGCGGCAAACGTCAGCAGCACCGGTTTGGTGAGCGGGACGCGGTCCGTGAAGTACCAATTGCCGAGCGGGCTGTACGTGTCAGCGGCATGCATGCTGACGACGAGCAGGATCATCACCCAGCGAATGTTGTCGATGAATAACAGCCGGCCGCCGCGGGGCACACCGATCAGCGCATGTTCTCCAGTCATGTCCGATCTCCCGATAGCGGCGCCCGAGCCAAGGCCAACCTGGCGCACCGACGAGGACGGTACCGCGACACGCCTCCACGCTGTGTTGACGGCGCGCATCGTCGCCGCTATATACGGAGTGGCTATAAACACATTGACTATATAACGATCGAACCGCAATGCCGGAACGTCCGTCGCCGCAAAACTTTCTCCCGCTCAAGACCGACGCGTTTTACGTGTTGCTCGTCCTCATCCAAGGTGAGCGGCACGGATACGCGATCATGCGTGACGCGGCAGACCGCTCGGACGGCGCTGTGCGACTCCAGGCCGGCGCGTTGTATCGGCTTCTCCGCAGAATGCTGGACGAGGGCCTGGTGGTCGAATCTCAACGGCGGCCGGCGGCGGATGTCGACGACGAGCGACGGCGATACTATCGGGTGACGCCACTCGGACGACGCACGCTTGCCGCCGAGGCCGACCGGATGGCTTCGCTTGCCGCGGCGGCACGCGCCGTCTTGCGCCAAGGCCCAGCGCTCGCCTGATGGTGGATTTCCAGACACCGTCGCCGAGCAACGCCGAGCGCCTGTATCGCCTGCTCTTGCATCTGTATCCGGCGGATTTTCGGCGCGCGTTCCAACGCGAGCTCGTGGAGGCGTTTCGAGATCAGCGTCGGGCCGCGCGTCGCGACGGCGTGCGCGGGACAGCGTTCTGGCCTGTCATTCTCCAGGATCTCCTGACCCAAGCACTGTCGGAACGCGCAACGGCCACGTGGCGGGCAACCTGGCTTGCCGCGCCCTTCGATCCGGATCGTTCGTTGGTGTCGGGCGTGCTGCTTGCCCTGCGCCTAACGGCACTGCGTCTCGCGATTCGGCGCTTGATGCGCAGTCCCAATTTTACCGTGACGACGGTAGTCGTTCTCGCGCTCGGCATCGGCGCAACGACGGGCGTGTTCAGCGTCGTCAACGGGGTGTTGTTGCGGCCGCTGGCGTATGCGCACGCGGACCGCCTTGTCGCGCTCGGACACACAGTCGACGTGTCCGGTAAGACGCGCGTCGACGAATCCGATGCGAGTATCCTGTTGTATCAGGAGCATGCGCGCGCATTCAGCGGGGTGGGAGCGTATCGGGATCGCGATGCGAACCTCGGCGCCGTTCAAGGCGATCCCACGCCCGCGGTACGCGTATCCATCGCGAGCGTCACGGCGAACCTGTTCGATGTGCTACAGGTTCAACCGTCGCTCGGGCGCACATTCGAGCCAGGTGAGGATCGCGTCGGCGCCGCGCCGGTCGCCGTCATCTCCGATCAGTTGTGGCGCAGCCGATTTCGTGGCCGGGTGTCGGCCATCGGCAAGAGGATAGTCGTCGACGGGGAGTCGAGAGAGGTCATCGGGGTGATGCCCCCGGGCTTCGCCTACCCGCACTCCTCATCCGTGCTCTGGATTCCAATCGCGTTTGATGCCGCACACGCGAACGCGGCATCGTTCGGCTACCTCGGTGTCGCACGACTCGGTGATGGCGTTACGATCGAACGCGCTCGAGAGGATTTGGAGCGTCTGATTCCGCAAACGCTCGTCGAGTTTCCGAGCGGCATCCCGCCGGCGATGTGGGCGCATGCGAACGTCCATGCAACGGTGATGTCGCTTCGCGACTCGATTACAGGCGGCGTGTCGCGGGTGCTGTGGATTCTTCTTGGCAGCATGTGTCTCGTGCTTGTGATCGCGTGCGCGAACGTGGCGGGCTTGTTCCTCGTTCGCGGTGACAGCCGGCAAGACGAGTTCGCGGTGCGGAGTGCACTCGGCTCGGGCAACGCCGAAATCGTTGCGCAATGCCTGAGCGAGGCATTCATTCTTGCCGCGGCGAGCGGATTCGTCGGGGTCACCATGACGATCCCCACCGTATCGCTTGCGCGGAGATTTGGCTCGAGCCTGAGCGTGCCCCGTCTCGATCAAGTGGACGTCGACGGACGGGTGATGCTATTTGCGCTGGCGATCACCGTCTTGTGCGCTGTGCTCATCAGCGTTGTGCCTGTGCTGCGGGTACGACTTGTTCCCATCGCCGAGGTCCTTCGGCGGGCAGGGCGAGGCTCTTCATCCGGCGAGGGGATCAAACACTTCGCGCGCAGCACGCTCGTGGTGGCTCAGATTGCCCTCGCTCTGGTGCTCGTATCCGCATCCGGACTGCTGGGGCGCAGCTTCGCGCGAATGCGACAGGTCGAGCCCGGATTCGACGTAAACGGCATCGACGTCTCGCGCCTGGTGATTCCTAACGCGAGCTATCCCACTGCCGCGTCGGCTATTCAACTGTACAGCCGGCTGTTGGAGCACGTGCGTGCATTGCCTGGCGTATCGGATGCCAGCATTACCAATTGGGTGCCGCTGACTGACGATCATCAGGACAACATTATCGGTATCGAGGACCATCCGGTGCAGCCGGGCGCTGTGCCACGCGTGCACGTGTTGGCCAACGTCGAAGGCCGCTACTTCGGAACGATGGGAATCCCGTTCCTCGCGGGACGCACATTTTCTGCGCTCGACCCTCGGCGACCGGCCACAGAGGTCGTGGTGAGCAAAGCCTTCGCCGAGCGGTATTGGCCTAACAGCAGTCCCCTTGGGAAGCGCGTTAGGCAGGGCATTGCCGGACGGTGGTTCACGATCATCGGCGAAGTGGGCAATGTGCACTTTGATGCGTTGACCGAGCCGGTGAACGACGCGCTGTATTTTCCTCTGGCGACGCAGGATACCGACAGAGTCACGGTGCCGTGTTACGTCGCGCTCGTGGTGCGGCACACATCGGCGCTGGACGATATCTCGGCGATTCGGGCGGCGGTGCATGCAGTCGATTCGTCCATGCCGACATATGACGACCGATCCATGGCGAGTGTGGTTTCCGCGGCGTCGGCGCGGGCGCGCGTGATGCTCGTTCTCCTCGCTGCGGCGAGTGCGCTGGCCATCATTCTGGGGACAGTCGGCACCTACGGCGCCATGGCGTACCGCGTGAGTCTTCGCCGGCAAGAAATCGGCGTTCGCGTAGCGCTCGGCGCTCGTCCGGCCGACGTTAGGCGGATGATCTCGCGCAACGGGGTAACGCTTGGGATTGCCGGCGTGGCGACCGGGCTGCTTTGCGCGGTCGTGGTCACTCGTCTGGTTCGCACGCTGTTATATGACGTCAGCCCCACTGACGCGCCCACGTTGTGTGCGGCGTCGTTAGTCATTCTCGCGGCGACCTTCTTCTCGAGCTGGATACCGGCGCGACACGCGGCGTCAATCAGTCCTGCCGACGCGTTGCGGAATCGGTGACGCAACGGGTCGAAGAGGCACGGCACGACCGACGACGACGATGACAGGTCACGTGCCATCCGATCTGGAGTATCGGTCCGGCACGCAACCGGTGGTGGTTCAGGGGGAGTCGCTTCCCTCGTTGAGGATCTTCAGATATGCCGCATAAGAAAATACGCGATCGCGGCGCCGTCCGGTCAGCTCGCGCGCGATGCCGAGCGCGACCAGCTCGTCCATCGCCGTACCCACCGTTGGCGGAGTGAGGCGCGTCCGGCGCGCGACGTTAGGCAGAGAGGTGACCGGCCTCGCTTTGAGCGCGTCGTGCACGCGGAGCATCGAACCGGCGCGCCGCCCCGCGGCGGCAATGCGCTCGTGGTCCGCGCGAAACAGTTCCGTTAGGCGCCGAGCGGCGGCGACGGCTCCCTCCGACGTCTCGCGCACGCCCTCGAGGAAGAACGCCATCCACGTCTCCCAGTCGCCGGTGCGGCGCACGGCATCGAGCAGGTCGTAGTACCGCGACCGGTTCTGTTTGAGGTAGAGACTCAAATAGAGGAGCGGTTCGCTCAGCACGCCGGCACCGCACAGCAGCAGCGTGATCAGCAGTCGTCCGATGCGCCCATTGCCATCGAGAAATGGGTGGATCGTCTCGAACTGTACGTGCGCGAGGCCGGCCCGGACGAGCTCGGGCGGTCCATTGTCGTCATGGAGGAAGCGCTCGAGCCTCGACATGCTATCCTGAACGGCGTGAGCCGGCGGCGGAACGAAGCTCGCGTTGCCCGGGCGGCTGCCGCCGATCCAGTTCTGGCTGCGCCGAAACTGGCCTGGATGCTTGCCGCTCCCGCGGCCGCGAGAGAGCAGCACGCCATGAATCTCGCGGATGAGCCGATTCGAAAGCGGGAACCCGCCGCGCAGGCGCTTCAGGCCGTGCTCGAGGGCGGCAACATAGTTCGACACTTCGACCACATCATCCATCGGCACGCCAGGTGCCTCGTTGATCTCGAAGAGCAGGAGGTCGGACAGCGACGACTGCGTTCCTTCGATGCGCGACGAAAGGACGGCTTCCTTGCGGATGTATGCATAGAGAAAGAGCTGGGTGTCGGGCAGCAGGGTCGAAATGCTGTCCAGGCGCCCGACCGCGAGGTGGGCGAGTGCGAGCTGGCGTTGCAGCGACGCGTCGAAGCTGAGCGCCGGCTTGGGCGGCAGCGGGTTAGGCACGAAGGCGCGGACCCTTTCACCACCGGCGACGGTCGTCTCGTATCGCCCGGTTGTTCCTCGGCGCATTAGCTTTTCGCTCGCTACGAAAGAGAATTTGAATAGACCATATCGCCTAATTAAAGTTAACGCTTAATTTTAATTAGCCCCAGGCCGTGAGCGCAAGCGCAGTTTCATGCCCAGACGTAGAAGGCGGTCGCACGCGACGAGGCGCGGGGAGATTCGAACCGCCCAAGAGTTAGGAGACTTAGGCGGTCCGCTGCCGCGAGAGCCGGAGGTGCGCATGACACATCCCACAGCGGACCGAGGTCCCTTGACCCGGACCTCGTTTTCGAGATCTTCTCCACACGAAGCAAGACCGGCGAACGGTGTCGAACCTCTGATTGAGGAGAGCCATGCGCGAAATGAGCGCTCCAGCGTACTTCGGGCGACGCTTGCTCTCAACGTTCATTGCGGCCTCGATGGCCGCTTCGCCGGCACTGCACGCGCAAACGAAACCCGCTCTGGCTGCGGGCACCCTCGTCTCCGCGAGCGCGCTCGTTACCGCGATGGAGATCTGCTTCTCCAACCCGACTGCGTTTCCATCCGAGCCAAACCACAAGACCGAGTATCTGACCGCTGCGTTCGAGGTTCCGGTCGACGCGCTGCGCGCGGTGCCGGTCCTCGAGCCCGCGTTCGCCGAGTATCTCAAGGCGACCTATCAGGCGAGGCTACAGGTCACGTGTCAACCGATCTGGAGTATCGCCGACGCGCGAACCGTGCAAAAGAAGATCGCCGACGATCGCGATCGCGCCAAGTTGAAGATGGTGGACACCGGATGGAGATATGGACAGCCGCCGCTCGCGCCGGGACAGAGCGGCTTTGACCCACTGGCGCAGGGAGCAAGCGGCCTGGATCTCTCGCAACATCGCCTAACGACGTATTTCTGCTCGCTGACTGCGGATGGAGGCACGACCGTCGCACAGACGGATCCGGCTCTCGCCAACAAGGCCGCCTATGTGAGCCAGGTATTCCAGGCGGATTGGAACTCAGCCTTGGTCGACAGAGCGTACGAGCAGTACATCCGGGACCACTACGTTCACGATCTCCAACTGTCGAACACCCCCAGATGCAGCGCGCAGAGCCCGGCTATGCAGGAGATGCAGCATCAGCGCGCCATGATATCGAGTGCGGACAATGGGCACGCAGGCGCGGTGGATTTCACGTATGCGTCCGCCCAGGCCGCGGGAGGAAACGCAGCGGCGGTGCAAGCGGCCGACACAACATCACCCTCACCGTCGGCTGCCCTTCACGAATTTTACGTGTTCTGCCTCTCCGACCCGACCGCGCCGACGATCTATTTCAGCGAGGTTTTCGTAGGCAAAGCGGATCCAACTCTACAACACGGCGTCAGTTTCCGAGGCATCGGAAACAACTTTCTCGCATTCCTTCAGCAGAAGTATGCCTTCAAGAGCTCTGCTAACTGTGTTGGTCGGTCGAGCGCGTCTGCGCAAGCACCGGGGAGCAAGCAGCAGCTGGAAGATCAATACAAGAAAGCCAACAAGCAGATCGTCGAGACGGGGTGGAAGAGCGCGTCGTGATTGGCATGCCGGTACTAACGGACGATTCGGATTTCCGGTGTGTCCGGTGTATCCAGGTCGAAGCGCAAGAAGCGCCCGTAGAGCGGCGTGACACGGAATTCGAGTATATGGCGGAATGGCTGGTCCGACTGCCAGTCGTCGGGGATACGAGATCGAGAATCGCTGTGGGCCGGCCGACGCGCAAGCTCCTGGCGTGCCTCTTCGCTCAACAGACCCCGGTCGAGAACAATTGTTGATCCGCGCGGCATGGCTAACGGCGGGATAACGGCCGGACAACGGATGCCGGCCAGAATTGAGTGCAGATAACCAACCCCCGACGTCAGGGGCCGACTCACTTCTCGCTGGAGCACGCCGTCATGAAGCCCACCCCTCAATCCAAGCAACGCAGTCTCCGCCTCCTCGGAATCGCGATGGGCGCCGTGCTGCTCGCAACACCCCCGACACGCGCCCAAGGTTCCAGTTGTGCCACGGTGCATGCGGCATCGGTCAAGATGGAAGCCGTTCCCTATCACATGTACTTTGTCGACAGCGCGAAGGCCGTGGCTGCCGAAAACGGCGGCAAGCCTAAGGCTGGCGAGGCGATCGCGGCCGGAGGAGCGATGTACCTGCTGAGCCATGGAAAGTGGGTCAAGAGTCCATTGAGTCTGGCCGAAATGAACGCAGATCGGGATAAACACGATTGGACCAAAGACGTGTGCTCGCACGTGCGCGACGAGAGCGTGAACGGCGAGGCCGCATCGGTGTGGCACTCACACGTCGTGACCGAGATGTCGACGGTCGATACGGACATGTGGATTTCGAAGAGCCGCGGCGTGGTGCTCAAGGCGAATACTGTCATGGACGCCGGCACCGGGGAAAAGAGCCACAGTAGCGCTCGCTACGACTATACCAACGTCCGGCCGCCCGCCGGCGTCAAGTGAGCGCTGGATCCAGCGTCTGCCACCGCCAACGTCCTCGAGGTGCATCCGACATGACGTTCTTCCGCCCTTCCATCGTGCCCATCGCACTGGTTCTAACGTTAGGCGCATGGCTCGCCGGCTGCTCCGGCGTACCGCGGGCCGAGGCGGCCAGCGCGGCCGCAACGACTGGCGACACCGCCAACTCGATCGGCGGCACCAAGGCGAGCTGCAAGCAGCTCACGAAGGAGCAAGTCCAGCCGCTGCTGGTGGCCACGATCACCGACGTCAAGGTGACGGCGGCGGGCACCGACGCCGAAGGACAGCAGTGCATCTTTTCCGCCCCGGACGGCACCGGCGCGGTCGACGTGTTGGTGTTAGGCGGAGTGGACGCGCAACCGGCGTACGCCCGTGCGGTCAAGGCCGAGTCGCACGGTGCCGTCGCCGTGCCGGGCGTGGGCGACAAGGCGAGTCGAGACACCGGCGACGGCGAGATCGACTCGATCAAGGGCGATCTCTACTGCGCGGTTTCGCTCGGCTCCGCCGGCGACGTGCCCGGCATCGGCAAGCTCGAACAGGCCGCGGGGGGCACGACACACATCGCCGAGAGCGCCTACGCGGCGGAGGCCGCGGCGCTGGGTACGCTCTGCAACCGCATCTATGGCAGCGGGAACACGACACCGGACTTGAGCCCGATCGCGGACGCGGCCGCTCGCGCGCGCTAGCTGGTCATCGAAGGACAGGTGCGGGATCGCGCGCGCGCCGACCCGGCGCGCGCCCTTGACGCGCCGTGTGGCGCACCCCAATATGTGGCAACACCACATATTGTACTGCCATGCTTACGCCCGAGCTCAAGAAAGGAAGCGCCGAGTTCCTCGTGCTGTCGCTGCTCGAACACCAGCCGCGGCACGGCTACGACTTGAGCAAGCTCATCGCCTCCCGCTCGCGGGGCGTCCTCACCTTCCACGTCGCGTCGCTCTATCCCCTGCTCTATCGGATGGAAGCTCGCGGCTGGATCCGCGGCCGGTGGGTCGAAAAGGCCGGCGAACGCCGGCGCCGCTATTACCGCATCACGCCCGCCGGCGTTCACGCCCTCGATGCCCAACGCAAGAGCTGGCGCGAGTTCGTCGCGGCCGTGGCCTCCATCGCCGAGACCCGACATGCCTGACTGGCGCAGCGAGCTCCATACGCGGCTCGAGCCGCTTGCTCTTGCCCCCGGCGACGAAGCCGATCTGGTCGAGGAATTGGCGCAGCACCTCGACGAGGAATTCGCCGATCTCGCGGCGCGCGTGGGACCGGGCGAGGCGGAGCGTCAATTGCTGGAACGCCTCGCGCCCGGCACGCTGCGCGACGTTGTACGCGCGCGCCGCGCGGCCCGACCCGAGCGGCCGGTCGAACGCGGATTTTCCGTCGCCGCGCTCTGGCAGCGCCTCGCCTGGGACGTGCGCTACGCGATCCGGCGGTCGCGCCATCGCACCGGGTTCACGTTCGTCGCGGTGCTCTCCCTTGCGTTAGGCATTGGCGCCAACACCGCGATCTTTAGCCTCATCGATGCCGTGCTCCTGCGGCGCCCGCCGGTGCCGCACCGCGAGCAGATCGCCGAGATCTTCGCGAGCCAGCCGTCGATTCCCTACACGCCGTTCTCCTATCCCGACTACGTCTCGCTCCGGGACGCCGCGCAGGGCCTCTTCTCCCAGGTCTCCGTCTCCGAGTATTCCGTGGTGCCGCGGGACTTGGGCGACCGCGAGGAGACGCTGTTCGACGAGCTCGTCAACGGCGACTACTTCCCGCTCCTCGGCCTAACGCCGCAGGCAGGACGCCTGTTGGGCCCTGAGGACGACGTCGCAAACGGCGCGCACGCGGTCGTGGTCTTGTCCAACGACTACTGGCATCGCGCGTTCGCCGCCGACCCCGGCGTCGTCGGCCGTCAGATCCGGCTCGCGGGCCGAGCGTACACCATCGTCGGCGTCGCACCCGCGAGCTACGCGGGCTCCATGCCCGGCGTCGCGCCGGCTTTGTTCCTTCCGATTCGGATGATCAACCAGCTGCAATCGGGCGCATCCGACCAACTCGCGGACCGCGAGTACCGCAGCCTCTTCGTGAAAGTCCGTCTCGCGCCCGGCGTATCGATGGCGCGCGCGCAGGCGTTTGCCGCGTCGTACACAACTGAAATGATGCGGAGGTTCCCGCGATGGTGGCCGGGTACATCGCGGACCGTCGTGGTTCCCGAGACACAGGTCGCCGTCAGCCCGATGCTCGACGACGTCGTCGTGCC
>JANWIK010000146.1 GCA_025449955.1 Gemmatimonadaceae bacterium | reverse complement strand
GCGTCCGAGGTGCTGCGTATTCTCCAGCGGTACAAGGAACTGCAGGACATCATTGCGATCCTCGGCATGGACGAGCTGTCCGAGGACGACAAGCGCGTGGTCGCCCGTGCGCGGCGCGTGCAGCGATTCCTTTCGCAGCCGTTCGCCGTGGCCCAGCAGTTCACGGGGATCGAAGGCAAGTATGTGAAGCTCGAGGACACGATCGCGTCGTTCGAGCGCGTGGTGGCCGGCGAGTTCGACGAGTTGCCCGAGCAGGCGTTCTACATGGTGGGCGGCATCGACGAAGCGATCGCGAAAGCCAAGACGCTCAAGGACTGAGTCGCGCCATGCTCTCGGTCTCGGTGATCTCGGCGGAAGCGACGCTGTTCGAGGGGCAAGCGACGGCGGTGATCGCACCGGCGTTCGACGGTGAGGTCGGCATTCTGACCAACCACGCGCCAATGATTACCGCGTTAGGCACCGGCACGCTCCGGATCGAGGACGGTGGGTCCACGCAGCGCTTCTCGGTAGCCGGCGGATTCCTGCAGGTCGTGGACAATCAGGTACGGGTTGTGACGGAGCAGGCGAGCATCAGTCGGTGATGCGCGCGCCGAGTCGGCGCGCCCCTAGTTCCAAGCTCAGGGGGAGGACCCTCATGAATCGAAGAACGTCGACGTTTATTGCCGTGCTCGTGGCAGCCGCGGCATCGACCACGCTCACGGCGCGCGCCAACGCCCAGGCGTGGCATTATCCCGCATTCCAGACGCCGGAGGTTTCGACGCGCGAGTTCAACTTCGCGGTGGCAGGCGGTGGCGATTACGGCACCACGGGTTTGGTCCAGTGGCGCGAAGGGATCGGCCCCGACACGCACATCGGATTCGATCTCGGTTTCGTGTCGCCCTCGGGTGGGTCCACGGGTCTTCTGATCGGCGCCGGCATCGGCCAGCAACTGGTTCGCTCGACGCAGACCATGCCGATCGATCTGATGCTCACCGGTGGTTTGTATGGCGCCTTCTCGAGCGACGTCGGATTCCTGCGTATTCCGATCGGCGTCGTGGCGGGTCACAGATTTCCGCTGCAGCACGACATGGCGCTCACACCCTATGCCGCGCCGCGCCTCTCGATCGACGCATGCGTCAGCTCGTGCCATGGCGAGGGAACGAATGCGAACGTGAACTTCGATCTCGGGCTCAATTGGGACGTGAACTCGATGCTCGCGCTTCGTGGCGCGCTCACCGTCGGCGCCGTCGGCAGTGGACCGAGCCAGACGGGTTTCGGCTTCGGCCTCGTGTTCCGTCCGGCGACCGTCAGGCACTAGACGGGACGGCCTCGACAGGTCGTGAAGTTAGACGGAGGGCCGCCCGGCGACTCGGGCGGCCCTTTGTCATTCGGTAGGTGGAGGATTGGATATGGCTCATATTTTGCGCCCTCACGGGTTCGTCAAGCCAGCCACGGGTGGCCACCCATGAGTGTGCCGACGATTCTGATCGTCGACGACAGTCGCGAGAACGCAGACATTTTTCGCCGGTACCTCGAGCTGCGAGGCTACGCGATTCGCATCGCGTACAACGGCGCAGACGCGCTGGCGTTGTTCGACAGTGTGCGTCCGGCGCTCGTGCTGTTGGACGTGCTCATGCCGGGCCGGGATGGATGGGACGTGTGCCGCGCCATGCGCCAGCACCCGCACGGGGCGCACGCGCGCATCGTGATGCTCACCGGGTTAGGCGCGAACCGCGCCCGTGAGGGCATGGTGCTTACCGGCGCCGACGACGTGATCACGAAGCCCATCGAGCTGCCCGAGCTCGCCGAGTGCGTGCGGCGGAACCTGGGCCAGGGCGCCGACGTCGGCGCCTCGCCCGGCTCGACGCCGCTCGGTCGTTAGGCTTGGGCGGGCCGCCGGTCGAGCAGGCGCTCGACGAGCCGGGCCGACCGGTCCGCCGCGCCCAACCCGCCGCGCACCACCGCCAGCGCCCGCGCGCCGGCCGCGCGCCGCGGCGCCTCGGCCCCCAGCCAGCCGATGAGCGCGCCGGCGAGCGCCGTTGCGTTAGGCACAGACACGCCGCCGCCCGCCCGTGCCAAGAGACCGGCGTCCCGGCTCCGCTCGCAGCGCGGGCCGAACGCCACCGGCGCCCCGAACGCCGCCGGCTCCAGCACCGAGTGGAGCCCCGCGTCGTGGAAGCCGCCGCCCACGAACGCCGCCGCCGCCAGCGCGTAGAGGTCGCCTAACACACCGACCCGGTCCACGAGAACCACATCGGCCGTCGCCGCGCCGGCGTCGGCCAGACGCGCCAGCGACAACCGGTCGGCCGCCGCCCATCGCTCGACGGACGCGAGAGGCGCGGGCGACGGCTCGTGCGGCGCGATGATGAGTCGGGCCGTGGGGAACTGGCGATGGACGGCACGCCAGGCGGGGAAGAGCACGGCCTCGTCCGCCGGCCACGTCGAGCCGGCAACCACCGTCAGGCGCGGACTCGCCAACGGCGCGAGCACGGTTCCCGCGCGATCGACGCGTTGGGCGCGCTCCCAGACCTGATCGTAGCGCGTGTCACCCGTCACCTCGACCACCGGCTCGCGCACGCCTAACGCAATGAGCCGGGTCGCATCGTCCTGGTCGATGGCCCCCACCGCGTCCAGCCGCGCATAGGCGTCGCCGAGCAGCAGCGCCGCCAGGCGCGACCGGCGGCCGGATCGCGCGGCGAGCGTCGCGCTGATGAGCCCCACCCGGACGCCGCGCCGCGACGCTTCGCGCGTCAGCACGGGCCACACGTCGAGCTTGCTGTAGACGAGCGCATCGGGCTTGAGCGCGTCGAGCGTCGCGCGCGCGTCGCTCACCGAGTCGAACGGCAAGTAGTCGACGAAGTCCGCGCCTAACGAATGGGCGAAGCGTTCGGCGCTCGGCGAAAAATGCGTGTACGCGATCTGGAGACCGGCGTGCTCGGCCCGCAGTTTGTCGAGCACCGGGCGCGCTTGCAGTCCCTCGCCCACAGAGGGCGCGTGCATCCAGAGGAGCGGCCGGTCCGCCGCGCGGTGCGCCGCGCCCCAGGCCGTATAGCGTTCCTGGATCCCCTTTCGCGCGCCGAGTGAACGCCAGACTTTCCCGTCGCGTGCCGGCGCGACAGCGGCCGCCAAGCGCGCTGCACCAACGGCAACCGCGTAAACCGGTCCGAGCATGAGGGAGCGCGCGGGCGCGAGCGCGACCTGCCGCTACCGCGCGCCGGCCTTGGCCAACTGCGCGTCGATCACCGAGCGGAGTTGGTCTAACGGTTGGGCGCCGAGCACCTTCGCCGTGCCAATGAGGAACGTCGGCGTGGAGATCACGCCCGATTCCGTGGCGCGATCCATGTCCGCCTGGATCAACGGGCGCATGAGATGCTGCGTCACGCACGCGGCGTACGCGTCGTGCGTCACGCCGACCTCGGTCGCCAACGAATCGAGATAGGGACGCGCATCGGCGTCGTTCTCCCAATGCGTTTGCGTGGCGAAGAGCGAGTCGTGCATCGGCCAGAACTTGTCTTGCGCGGCCGCGCACATCGCCGCCTCCGCTGCCGGCCACGCGTTCTTGTGAATCGACAACGGCATGTTGATGTACGCGAAGCGGATCTTGCCCGAGTCGACGTACTGCGCCTTGATCGCCTGGTAGCTCTGCTCGTGCCACTGCCGGCAGAACGGACACTGGAAGTCGCTCACTTCGACCACCCACAACGCCGCCGTCGCGCTGCCTTGTACGCGCGCGTGGTCCGCGATGCGGTTGAGTGTCGTATCGCCTTTGGATGCCGGGGTCTGCTGCGCCGGCTTCGTGGTGACCGCGGCCGAGGCGGCTTCGGAAGACGAGTGCCCGCTACCGGTCGACCCGCAGCCGGCTACCACGCATACGCCGACCGCGACCGCGAGCACTGCATGTCGAACCAACACCATGGATCCTCAGAAATCGGAAAGGACGCGACGCAACACGACGTCGCGCCGATCGAGAATGTACGTATAGCCGCGGTGCGACGCGAGCGCCGTCGCGAATCCCATCCCGCGCGCGAGTCCGATCGTGTGGATCGGCGAAGTGCGCAGGTCGACCACGTACACCCCCTCCGGTCCGGCGGCGACGAACAGCCGTTGCTTGTCGATGGCGACGTCGTATGCGAAATGGGCGATTGTCCACGAGGCAATGGTGCGGGGCGCCGTCGGGTCGGCCACGTCGAACAACCGGACGCCGTGTTCGCCTAACGCAACGGCGATCGTGTCGCCGCTTTGGGCGAGGCGCAAGCCCACCGATTCGAGCGGCGCCGCCCCGACGCGCAGCAACGAGTCGCCGTCCATGCGATACGCGATCAGGTCGCGGTCCGTCGTTGCCCAGAGCAGTGCCCGCGCGGAATCGATGCTCAGCGCGTGGACCGGGGACGTGACCGTGATGCCGGGCCACGTCCGCGACGTATCGTCCGCGAGGGGCGCGATCTCGATCCGATCATCGACGGCTACGTAGACGTGTCCCATACCCCCGACGATCGCCGCGACATCGCCGGGTCGAACGAGCGCGCCCGGGCCGGTCTGCGGTGGGAACATGTACAGGCCAGATGGGGATCCGACGGCCAACCAGCCGCTCGGCCGAGCCAACGCGACGACCGAGATACCGTTGAGTCCGCGAGCGCGAAGAGATGCGGTCGGCATCGGGCCAGACGCCTGAAATAGTTCGACGCCGGCACTTCCTCCCACGGCAACGAGCTCGTTGCCCGCCGTCACGGCGATCGGGTCTCCCTCGAGGTCGGCGTTCACGCTCGACAACCGCAATGGCATTACCCCGCGAAAGCGGGAGTAATAGGTGCGGTCGGACTCATGCCCAACGGCGAATCCGATCCCGGCGCCGATGGCGGTGGACCCAATTACCACACACGGTATCCCAAGACATCCGTGACCACCCTTCGAGGCACTTCCGCTCCTCACGACGAGTCCGGCAAGGCTGCCGAGGACGGCACCTGCGACGGTGAAGATTTTGGTGCGCGACGTTCGCGCGGGAGCGGCATCTGTTTGCGCAATGAGTCTCGTGCTAATCGGCTCGATAGTGCTCACGATCAACACGCACGTGAGTGCGGCGTGCGCGACGGTCCGGATGAGTCGGGGTCGGGAAGTCCGGCCGCGGTCTGCCGGACGGGATAGGGGCCGCACTCTGACGCTACGGTGTCGCAAGCCGGACATGGATCTCGGGTTTGGAAGGGCGGGACAGGTTGACCGAGCGCGTCCCGACGCTGGGAGAACTTGTCGTCTTCGGGAACGGATTGCAATTCTGGCCGATGCGCGTTAAGGCGGGCTCTCCAGTTCGGGTCTTGACGACTCCTTGACGCAATCCGGAAGGTATCTGTATACTCTCCACGCTTCCGATTCGGCTATCAAATCCTTCGCCCGGATTTCGGCAGCAGTCTCCTCACTTTCTTGCCTACTCGTCCTCAGAGTTTTCGCCTCGCGATGTATGTACTCGCGCTCGCACTTCCCTTGGTTCAGTTGGCCCGTGTCCACGCAGCAGGCTGTCATCACATCATCGCGGAGGTGACCTAATTCGCGGCTGAAAAATGTCAGCGCCGTTGGTGTGATCTTCACAGCGACGGCAGGTTCCCATGTTCTCGTCGACACACCTTTTGGAAGAGGTGGCAAGGAGGAAGAATGGGACGTTTCGTTAGGAGTGCCCTCGCGATCGCGTGCGCGACGGCGCTACTGCCTGCATTGGCGGTGGCGCAACAAAGCACGACGGTTAGCGGGCGGGTGACGAGCGAGGCAGGAGCTCCGCTCAACTCCGCCAGCGTGCTTATCGAAGGGATGAATATCGGCAGCCTTAGCGACCAGGATGGTAAGTACACGTTTACGGTTCCTGCGGCTCGCGTCAAAGGCCAGCAGGTAACGCTTACCGCCCGGTTGATCGGCTTCAAAGCGCAGTCGGTGCAGATCACGCTCAACGCCGGCAACATTAGCCAGAATTTCACGCTCGGCTCGAATCCCTTGCGGCTGGGTGAGGTCGTGGTGACCGGAGAGGGAACGAGCACAGTGCGTGAGCGGCTCGGCTCCGTAGTGAACTCGGTGGACACGACATTGATCGCGAAGTCCAACGAGACCAACGTCGTGGCAGCACTTGCCGGAAAGGCGCCTAACGTCGAAGTCGTATCGGCATCGGGTGATCCGGGATCGTCGGCCTACATCCGGATTCGTGG
>JANWIK010000145.1 GCA_025449955.1 Gemmatimonadaceae bacterium | reverse complement strand
CCTCGTCGTGCTCAAACATGATGCCGGACGCGACCGAACGCTAACGGACACGATCCGATCGGGGTATGGCGTCGGCCGCGAGCGGACAGCTTGCACAGAGGCCGCCGCCGGGAACGAGATAGAACCGGCAGCAGCTGGAACGACGGTGATGCAGATGCACCGTGCCGCCGGACGCGACTACCGTCACGTCGGGCCGCATCTCCGCGGCGAGGTCGCTGCCGGCGAAAAATTCGCGGAGCACGCGAGACAACTCCCGTTGGTCATCGTAGGGCTGCCATAGCGAGATGAAATGCGACGCCCACAACGAGGTGAGCACTCCCCACGTCGCGCGCTCGGCGAACCCCGACCAGCCATGCACCGCCTTCACGACCGGCGCCGACTGCTCGACGAGCGCGGCGCGAAGCGCGCGCAGCAAGGCGTGGTCGTCGGCCACGGTCGACATCGACGGATGCCGCGCTCGCGCATCGCCGGCGACGACCGTCCCGTGGTCCTCGAACACCGCCGTGCCGTCGACGTACGCCGACCGGTTGAACCGAAGCGCGATGTTGCCGAGCGACACGTTAGGCACGCAGCGGAAGCGGAGGAACGGCGCGATCGCCATTGCCGAGGTCCATCCGAAGTGGAGCGCGAACGACCCGGCGATGGTCCGCCGGTCATCGGTCTGCGACCGCGCGCCAATGCGCTCGAGAAGCACATTGAACCGTCCGGCGGTCGCGTCGCGAAAGTCATCGCCCGCAATCCAACCGGGACCCTGCGGCCGTCCAACCTCCGCTCCCCATCCGCCGCCCTGGGCGCGCAACGCATCGTAGATGTCGGCGACCGGCGACGCACGCGAATCGCTCACACCGCCTCGCGGTGCGCGTACGGCGCCGGCCGCACGCGGTCGGTCGCACCGGCGCGGCGCATGTGCCTAACGGGGCTTGTCGACTGCGCCGGCCGAGTCGGCGTGCTGCCGGCGGCGTGCGGCTGCGATCGAGTCCAGCCGCTGCCGTACGCGCACCAGCACGGCCTTGGTCTGCGCGTTGATGGTGCTGTCGCGCTTCCGCTCGGCGCGCGACGGGCCGCCGAATGGAAGTGGCGCATCAATGCTGATTCCGCCGCGTGGCGTGGTCGGCATGGGATCTCCGGCCGCGTGCGCCGCCATGTCCTCTCCTTCCTGCGCGCGCAACTGCGCATCGCGATCGACAGTCGTGGTCGGCATGCGCACCGTCGCTCGTGATGACGTCGCGCCACCTGCGTACGCGGGCTCGGCAGAGGCGCCCGGTAAGAGAAGCGGCGACACACCGTGCGCGGTCCAGCGCTGCTCGAAATCCGACATCGCCGAGCGCGGCTGGCTCGTCGAAGCCGGAGCGCCCGCACTCGAGTCGGCCGCGACGTGTGGCGGAGGGGCCGCCACCTCCGCATCGCTCGGCAAGGCGAGCCGCGGACGCGCCGGCACGCGCGGTTTCACGCGCACCGGAGTCCGCACGCGCGCCACCACCGGCGCCACCGCGGGACTGACGTACGTGACGCGGTCTGCCGCCGGTGTCGGGGCACTCGCCGGTCCATCCTCCGGCACCGCGGTAAAACGCGGCGAGCTGGTGAGAACCAGCAGCGCGGTGGCGATGGTCACGCCGAACGCCGCCGCTGTGCTCGCAGCGCGGTCGGTTCTGGAGATCGGCTCGGCGCGAATACGCATTACTCGCACGTTCGCGACTGCTCCGAGCTTCGTCAACTGCGAATTGCTAGTCCGGTGAATGCTTCTCCGCGTCTCCCTCGCCCGTCGAGTCGCTCTCGAGCTCCCAGGCCCTCCGCGGAATCCCGGTTGCAGCCGAGAGGCGCCAACGGAACCGCAGCGGCCCGGTCGACGCCTTCGCGTCCACGCGCCGGCCCAAGTTGCGTGCGACCGGAGACGCCTTTATGGTGTATGCACACCAATCACCCATGCCCATGCCGTCACGACCTGCATCCACCGCGGCAGCGAGCCGGACGTGCGCCGCCGGAACGTTGCGCCGCGCCAGCCGCGCCGTGTCCCGCATGTATGATGGCCATCTCGCTTCGACGGGTCTCACCACGACGCAATTCTCCCTGCTCAGCGCGTTGGCCCGGCAGGGCGCGCCCGTCGCGCTGATGGCGCTGGCCAAAGAGCAAGTGCTCGAACGAACGTCCCTCTATCGCGCCTTGCATCCGTTGGCTCGAGCAGGCCTCGTGCGGGTGATCGGCCTAACGGGACGCCGGGCGAAGAAGGTGGAGCTCACGGCGCGCGGGCGCCGGAAAGTGGCGCGCGCCCTGCCCCACTGGCAACGCGCGCAAGATGCGTTTCTGGATCGCGTCGGCGAGGCCGCGTGGCATCGCTTGTCGGCGCAGCTCGTCGGCATCGCGCACGCGGAGCGCGACACATGAGCCGGCACGACGTCTTCGTCACGCTCAAGGTCCTCGTCGTGCTCATCGCGGCGTGGGTAATGGCGTCGCAGGTCCGCAAGCCGGGCCGCTGGTTAGGCCGGGTCATGGCGCGCGCCATGAACCGCAGTCACGCGGCGATGACCGCGTGGGGGTTGAGCCACATCGCGGTGGAGAAGAACTTCACGATCCTCGACGTCGGATGCGGCGGCGGCAAAACGATCGACACGCTGGCGTCCCTCGCGCCTGATGGACGCGTTTTCGGTATCGACTACGCGGCGGGAAGCGTCGCCACCGCGCGGGCAACGAACGCGGCGCGGATCGCCGCCGGTCGCGTCGACATTCAAGCAGGCGCAGTCTCTCATCTGCCCTTCGGCGCCGTCACGTTCGACATCGTGACCGCCGTCGAAACGCACTACTACTGGCCTGATCTTGCGCGCGATGTGAGTGAAGTCCAACGCGTGCTGAAACCAGGCGGCACCTTCCTCATCATCGCCGAGGCGTATCGCGGACGACGGCTCGATTGGTTGTATCGGCCGGCGATGGCGATGCTCCGCGCGCGCTACCTGACGATCGCGCAGCATCGCGAGTTGTTCGCCAACGCTGGATACGTCGATGTCGTCGTCGATACGGAACAGTCGAAAGGCTGGATCTACGCCAAGGGGACAAAGCCCGGCGCGGCACCTGAAGTGCGTTAGGCGTGGGCTGGTGATCTCTTTTCGCGCGGGAGGCTGACGACAAAGGTCGAGCCGCCTCCCTCCTTCGCGTCCACGCTGATATCGCCGTCGAGCAGACCGACCAGTCGCTTCGTGATCGCGAGCCCGAGCCCCGTGCCGCCGACCTCGCGAGTGGACCCGGCATCAAGCTGGACAAATGGTTCGAATATCCGCTCGCGATCCGCTGCGAGAATCCCGGGTCCAGTGTCGGTCACCGTGAACGCGATTGAATCGCTCGCGCCGGCGACTGTCAACGTGACGGAACCGGCGCGTGTGAACTTCACGGCATTTCCGAGCAGATTCAGAAGCACCTGGCGCAGTTTGCCTGGGTCGGTGGTGAGGGCCGCAGGTGCGTCAATGAAGTTCGCGGTGAACGTCAGCCCGCGCGATTCGGCGAGGGGCACGATTACCGCGCATACCTCGTCATGAAGCTCAGCCAGTGATACTGCCTCGACGCGAACCGACTCGCGCCCAGCATCGAGACGTGAGAAGGACAGAATCTCCTCGATGATCTGCTGCTGGTGATGCGCCGTTGCCTTGATGCGCGCGATGTAGCTGAGCGCCGTGTCTCCGAGGCTCCCGCCGAGGCCCGACTGCAGCAGCTCGGTATAACCGATGACCGCATTGAGCGGCGTGCGCAACTCGTGGCTCACGGTTGCCATGAACGACGCCGTGGCGCGACGCTCAGCCTCGGCCGCTTGTGCCGCCCGCATCTGGGTGGCGACCTCCTCTCGAAGGTCCGCGACGTCCCGCTCACTCTTTTCCGTTCGCGCGCGCAACCGTTCCAACTCGAGGATCTCGGCCTTCGCCTGCGTGACTTCCATCTCGGTGCGATTGGCATACGTTGCGACCCACTTCGCCAAGGCGCGCTGCTCACCGAGCAAATGCTCAACGTCATCCTCGATGCGCAGTTGCGGGTGCGATTCGGTCCAGAAGTGCGCGAAGCGAATGAAGCCGAGGAACAGCATGAGATAGTTGTGGCGCCGCGAGCCGAGTACGCGTTCGAGCTCCGCGAGTAACGGCTCGTGCTCTTGCGGCAGGACGAACACGACGGCGGCCGCACAGAGAATCGTATCGGCGAGAGCAGAGGTCGGGTTTGGCCACTGATCCAATTCGCCTTCTACGGCTCGAAGCTGCGCCAAGATCTCGTCGCGGCGCTCGGCATTGGGAAATGGTCTTTCGAGCAGCGCGACGGCTTCGTCAACAGAGATCCCTTCGACGTCAGGGTGTCCCGCGACGTTGCCGCAACCGACCAGGAATGCGCAATGCCGCGCCATGCAGTAGGGCACGGCACAAAAGCGCGAGACGTACGTGAAGAGCCGTTCTTTGAAGAGCGTCGGCAGTGGAGAATCGAAGTACGTGAACTCCACCATGCCGAACATGGCGTCCACAATGGGCGGCTCGTCGCGCGCCATCATGAAGAATGACGGGACCAGGCCGAAGCGCCCCGAGATTCGATTGCGTGCCGCCTCGAGATCTGGCGAAAGTCTCTCCGCAAGACCTTGCATGGGCTCGGTGGACGTGCCGGGTTCGGACTGTGAGTCCGAACGCGAGGGTGCCGTCATCGATCACTCCGGCTGCTACGCCCTTGGGGACTTCACCCAGCAAGCGGCAGAGGGCAGACGATGCCCGGAGTCGGATGATGAATGGTGCGCACCGCGCAAGCGGCCGACGCTACGTGAACATACGTACGTGGCCAAGCTGAGCAAGAGCGTAGCAGGACAGCGAACATTCATCCGGTACGTATGCCGCCGGTCCAACCACTTCAATCGATCGTATAGAGCGGGCGACCGGACTCGAACCGGCGACGTCCAGCTTGGGAAGCTGGCATTCTACCAACTGAATTACGCCCGCGTAGTGACCCTGCTCCGGAGCAACGTAGCCTCCGCCTGATCCCCCCTCAAGTCCGATTTCGCTCTTCCCGCGCGTCATCAGTCTTATCGCGCGACTCAGTACAAATCCCGCGAGCCTTGCAGGAAGATTACAACGGCGCGCGTTCATCGCGCGTAGCTGCCTCGTACGTACTGACCTAGTGCCGATCCTGTCGAGGCCCCGGTAGTCACTCGCTTCACCTCTCTCAACGAGGATCTCGCTGCATGCATAAGCTCGTCGCCGCTCTACTCGTGCTCGCGACGCCGGTCGTGTTGCACGCGCAAAGCTCCGTCCACGGAACCGTGGTCGACCAACAGTCCGGATCGCCGATCGCCGGCGCCACCATCACCGCGCCCGATACCACCGTGCGCACGATGACCGACGCGACGGGCGCGTTCACGCTCAACGCGACCGGCGCCATCGATCACGTCACTGTATCGGCCGCTGGATACGTGACCAAGGACGTGCCGGTGTCGAATCCCGCGACCGCACTTCGTATCCGGTTGACGGTGGCGCCGGTGCAGCTCGCGGGCGTGCAGGTGGTGGCGAACAGCCCCAATCCATCGACGGCCGTGCTCACGTCGCACGACCTGGACCGGTCGAGCGGACTCAGTCTCCAGAGCTCGATCAATGCCGTGCCGGGCGTGTTCATGCAGACGCGAACCCCGTGGGGCGGCGCGCGCATCACGATCCGCGGCTACTACCCGAGCACCAGCGGCAACAGCCCCAACTCGAACGGCCTCGGCTACCAGGTCTTCTTCAACAACATTCCGATCACCGATGCCACCGGCTCGACGGTGCTCGACGACATCGACTATTCGACGCTGGGCAGCGTCGAAGTGATCAAGGGACCGGCGTCGAGTCTCTACGGCAGCTACGTGGGCGGCACCGTGCTGCTCAACACGGCGCGGCCCACGCCTAACGAGACGAGCGTCGGCCAGCAGGTGGTGAGCGGCACCAACGGACTCGTGCGCACCAACACGTCGTTCGAGACGGCCGGCGAGAGCGGCGACGTCGCGCTCAACTACGGCCACCAGGACTACGACTCGTTCCGTCCGCACAGCGGTTCCACCAAGGACTATTTCCGCGCGACGGGCGACATGGTGGTGAACACCAACCAGACGCTGTCGGCGTATTTCTCGTACAACAAGTCGTTCGAGGAGCTGGCCGGCGAGATCGACAGCACGCCGTTCTACGCGCGTATCGCGCAGAGCAACCCTGCCTACCTGGCCAACAACTCGCACATCCGCGTCAACAGCTTCCTCTCCGGCCTCACGGACCAGATCCGGTTGGGCGAGAGCTTCACCAACCAGACGACCGTGTTCGGCGTGGGCCGCCAGTCGGGCCAGCCGTTCGCGCACGGGTTCACCGACGTCAACCAGTACGACTTCGGGGCCCGCACCCAGTTCGGGTTCTCCGGCCAGTTAGGCGCGGGCACCGGCGTCGGCGGCACGCTCGGCGCGTCGGTGCAGCAGTCGAATCTGACATCGAACGGCGTGTTCATCATTCCGGCGCCGCCCTTCCCGGAGCGGCCCACCGACCAGGAGAACGCCGCCACCGCGTCGTCGCTGTTCACGGAATGGAGCTTCGCGCTGCCGCAGGCCTTCACGATCACGGCCGGCGCGAGCCTCAACAAGAATCAGTTCAACATCCGCAACCTGCTCAACGCCGGCACCCTGTTCGACACGACACAGGTGTCGTCGGAGACGTTCGGTTGGGAGTTCGACCCGCGCATCGCCGTGAGCAAGGAAATCCACGGCAGCGCGCTGGTGTACGCGAGCGTGAGCGCCGGCTATGCCCCTCCCCTCTTGAGCAACGTGGTGGCGAGCGATGGCACGGTGGACCTGAACCTCAAGCCCGAGCGCGCCGTGCAGTACGAGGTGGGCACGCAGGGCAACTTCTTCGACCGGCGCCTAACGGGACAGCTCTCGCTGTTCGACATCGAGAACAGCGACAAGCTCGTCACCGAGACGGCCGACGCCGTGACGTTCACGACCAACGCCGGCAAGCAGCGCAATCGCGGCGTCGAAGTCTCGCTCAGCTACCTCGCGGTGAGTGACACCACGCGTCCGATTTCGACGGTGCGTCCGTGGGCATCGTACTCGTTCACCGACGCCACGTTCACCGACTTCAAGAGCGACAACAACAACAACGCGCAAACGGTCGACTTCTCGGGCAACGACGTGCCGCGCGTGCCGCGCAACGTTGTCAACGTCGGGTTGGACCTGGCGAGCAACGTGGGCCTCTACCTCAACGGCTCGTATCAGTACGTGTCCAAAGTGCCGGTGACGTTCGACAACTCGACGTGGGTGCGCTCGTACGACCTGCTCGGCCTCAAGGTCGGATACAAGAAGGACGTGAACAAGCACTGGCTGCTCGACCTGGCGGTCGGTGGTGACAACCTGACCGGAAGCACGTACTATAGCTTCCTCTTCGTGGGCGCCAACATCAACGCGCTGGCCCAGGCGGAAGACGGCGGCCGCGGAGACGGGTACATCATCCCCGCGCCCTACAAGGCGCAGTTGTACAGCAACATCAGCTTGCGATACGTGTTCTGATCGACCGGCTACGCGCGCGCGACGAATGGAAATTCTTCGGAGTCCTTCCGAAGGCGGATAGCCCGCTCACCGTAGCGTGGTGGGCGGTGTTGGTGTTGCGCGGCGCACTGCCGGCGGCATTTGCCATTGCCATGGGAGTATTGGTGGGGGCCGTCCAAGGTGGGCGGCCCCTCATCGTTCCACTCGCGTTCGCCGGCGCGGTGTTCATCGTGTTGCAGGTGCTGGCGCCCGTCCACCAGGCCTTGAGCGCGAATCTGGGCGACCGCACCGCGGCCTGGCTCTACGACCGCCTAACGGAAGCGTGCATCGCGCCGCCGGGCATGGGGCACCTCGAGAATCCGGCGCTGGCGAACGATCTCGTGGTTGCGCGCGACTTCGATCTCGGCATGACCGGCCCGCCGCTCTTCATCTCGATGGACTTCATCGCGGGCGGCCTGGTCGAATTGATCGGCGGTCTCGCCTGCGCGCTGGTGCTGTTCGGCTACCGGTGGTGGGCGCCGCTCGCGCTCGCCGGCTCGTGGCTGGCCACGCACTGGCTGCTCCGCGAGAGCGGCGTATGGTACGACCGGAACACGCCGCCGGTGCGCGCCGCCCAACGGGACGCCGAGTATGCCTATCGATTGGCCGTCGACCCGGGGCCGGCGAAAGAGGTGCGGCTCTTCGGGCTCGCCGACTGGGTGCTCGAGCGGTTCGTCGCACGCCGCACGCTGCTGCATCGGCTGCAGTACGACGCGACGCGGCTCCGCGAGCAGCCGTTGGTGTGGAGCACGGTGCTCGTGGTGGCGGCCAACGTGCTCGTGTTCTGGATGCTGGCGCGCGACGCGTCGAGCGGGCGCATTTCGTTAGGCGCACTGGTCGTGTTCGCGCAGGCGGCGGTCGGCGTGTCGATGATCGCGTTCGGCGGCCTCAACTGGGCGCTCAACGGCGCCGCGGCTCCGGTGGCCGCCGTGCTGCGCCTCGAAGGCGCGATGCGCCCCTCGGGCACGCTGGCCCCGGGCATTCGGCTCGCGTTAGGCATGCCGGCGCACGAGATCCGGTTTCGCGACGTGACGTTCGCGTATCCCGGCGGCGCGCCGGTGCTCGAGCACTTCGACCTCGTGATTCCGGCCGGCTCGTCGATGGCCATCGTCGGGCAGAACGGCGCCGGCAAGACGACGCTCGCCAAGCTGCTCTGCCGCCTGTACGATCCGCAGGCCGGCGCCATCGAAGTGGACGGCATCGACCTCCGCGAGATCGCGATCGATGCGTGGCGCGAGCGCGTGGCGGCGGTGTTCCAGGATTTCATCCGCTTCGAGCTGCCGCTGCGCGACAACGTTGCGCCTAACGGAGCGCCCGATGATTTGATCTACGCCGCCCTCGAGGCAGCCGGCGCGTCGCGCCTCGCCCGCCTCGACACCGTGCTCGCGCGCGGCTACGACGACGGCACCGACCTCTCGGGCGGACAATGGCAGCGCGTGGCACTCGCCCGCGCGCTGTGCGGCGTGGCCCGCGGCGCGGGACTCGTGCTGCTCGACGAGCCCACCGCGCAGCTCGACGTGCGCGGCGAAGCGGAGATCTTCGATCGCATCCTGACGGCCACGCGCCGCTCGACCACGCTACTCATCTCGCACCGCTTCTCCACCGTGCGCCACGCCAATCGCATCTGTGTGCTCGAGCACGGGCGGGTGGTGGAGCTCGGGTCCCACGACGAGCTGATTGCGTTAGGCGGGCGCTACCGCACCATGTTCGACCTGCAGGCCAAACGCTTCGCCGTGGTCGAGGGCGAGGAGGGGATGACGTATGACGTCCTCGCCTGAGCGCCCGAAGGCCGAGGCGCTGCCGCCGGCCATCCCATCCATGTGGCGGCTCTGCAAGCTGGGCTACCAGCACGAGCCCGGACTCATGGCGACGTCGTTCGGCCTCGTGCTGCTCGCGGCGCTCCCCGATTCGCTCATCGCGCTGTGGCTCAAGTTCCTGGGCGACGGCGTGGTGGGACGCCGGCCGCGCCTCGTCCTGCTCGCTGCGTTAGGCCTGGGCGTCTCGGCGGCCGCGACGTGGTTCCTGCGCACCGTGAGCACGCGCGTCCAACGGCGATTCCGCGACAAAGTCACGATCGCGCTCGAGTCGCACATCGCGCGGTTGCAGGCCACCATCGCGACCATCGCCCACCACGAGCGGCCGGACTATCTCGACCGGCTCTCCGTGCTGCGCAATCAGGTGTTCGTGCTGGATCACATGTACATGTCGGTGTTCGCGACGGCGTCGTGGATTCTGCGGCTGGCGGTCACGATCGCGCTGCTCGTGTCCATCCATCCCGCGCTGGCGCTGCTCGCCGCGTTCGCGATCCCCACGGTGATCACCTCATCGTGGCGCCCGGCCGTGGAACGGCGCGCGCAGGAACGCGGCGCGCAGGCCGGCCGGCTCGCGCGGCATCTTTTCACGCTCGCGACGACGGCGGAATCGGGGAAAGAAGTGCGCGTCACGAACATCGGGCGCCGGTTAGCCACCGACCGGCGCGCGGCCTGGGAGCGCTGGTACGCGCCCGTGTCCGCGGCGCGCAACGCGTCGGCGGCATGGCACACGCTCGCCTGGGCGGTGTTCGGGTCGGCGTACGTCGGCGCCATCGTGTTCGTCGCGTTCGTGTTGCGCGCGACGCCGGGCGACGTGCTGCTCGTGCTCGCGGCCGGCGCGCGGCTCTCGGCCTACGTGGGCGCCACAGTGGGCGAGATCGGGTTCCTGCGCGGCGTGTGGATGGATGGGTCGCGCCGCCTGGCGTGGCTCGAGGATTACGCGGCGTCGCTCACCGCGATGACCGATCTGCCCGTGCCTAACGCAATGCGCACGGGGCTCAGGCTCGAGCACGTGTCGTTCGCGTATCCCGGCACGTCGCGGCTCGTGCTCGACGACGTCTCGCTCTCGGTTCCCGCCGGCACCGTGGTCGCGATCGTCGGCGAGAACGGCGCCGGGAAATCGACGCTGGTCAAACTCCTGGCCAAGTTGTACGCGCCCACGTCGGGCGCGATCTACGTGGACGAGGTTCCGCTCGCGCGCTTGCCGGCCGATGCGTGGCGCGCGCGGCTCGCCGGCGCGTTCCAGGATTTTTACCGGTTCGAGCTCCGCGCCCAACAGACCGTCGGCGTGGGCGACGTGCCGCGCGTGGACGACGCCCGCGCCGCCGGCGCGGCCGTCGAGCGAGCCGGCGCGGTCGATGTCATCACGCGGCTCGCGTCGGGACTCGACACGCAGCTCGGCCCGTCGTGGCCCGGCGGCGTCGACTTGTCGTACGGGCAATGGCAGAAGCTCGCGCTGGCGCGCGGCTTCATGCGCGACGATCCGCTGCTCCTCGTGCTCGATGAGCCCACGGCCGCTCTCGACGCCGAGACGGAGCACGCGCTCTTCGAGCGATTCGCGGCGGCGGCGCGCGCCACCGGACAGCACGGCGGTCGCGTCACCATTCTCGTGTCGCACCGATTCTCCACCGTGCGCATGGCCGACCTGATCGTGGTGCTCGACGGCGCGCGCGTGGTCGAGGTCGGCTCGCACGACGACCTCGTCGCGCGCGGCGGCGCATACGCCGAGCTGTACCGTATCCAAGCCGAGTCGTACCGTTAGACCGATAGCCGGTTGAGGCCGGTGACGTCCGCGCCGTGCGATCCGTCCAAGGGAGCGAAGGGCACGGTTCACCACTCCCGGAGGAGCACGATGCACTATCGGTATATCGGCGTAGCAATCGCGGCGCTCGCCGCCGCCGCTTGCAGCAACCTCACCGACTCGACCGGCACGGCCGCGTCGGCGGGATCGTACGACACGTTCTTCTCGACGACGATGTCGGCGCCGACCATCAGCGGGTCGGCCACGCTGCCCCAAACGTTAGGCACCGTTGCGTTAGGCACGCCGGCGAGCGACGGCACGTTCAGCGGCTCCTTCAGCATCAACAGCAACGGCGGCTCGGGCACCGTCGACGGCACCATGTCGAGCGGCGGCGCCGTGACCATCTCGCACTTCGGCGACGCGAGCCTGTCGCCGCTGCAATCGGTGGGGTTCCTCGAAACGTTGATGCCCTCCTGCGATTTCACGCAGGCGGTGTCCGGCGCGATGTCCGGCGCCGTGCAGAACGGCACGCTGGCGCTCACCGGCGCGTTGACGCTGCCCTGCTCGTGGACCAACGGCGACAGCACGGTCGTCGTCCCCACCGTCGTGACCGTGCAGGTGTCGGGGAGCCAGGACTGACGCTGGCTCCCCCTAACGGACATCAGGGCGTCGCGGCGAACAACTTGTTGCAGAGGGCGCCGAGCGCCTTGCCTAACGCCGGCCCGGTGATCTTGAGGGATCCCGGCGCGCCGCCCGCGTCGATGTTGCAGCCCTTGTTGGGACTCTTGAACGACGAAATCCCGATGAGCGACTGCACGGCTTTGTCACCGACGCCGGCGAGGGGTTGCGGATCAGACAGGTACTGGAGGTAGGCGTCGAACGCGGCGGCGCCGCCGGCGGTCAATGTGATCGAAATCGACCCGCCCTCGTCGGTGGACGTGACGCTGCACGCTTGCGGGCTGAGCGTTTTGGGCGGCCCTGCCGGTTGGCTGAGTATGGCGCTGACGACATCGGGGGTCAGGTACTTCGCGCAGGCTGTGGCGCCGAGGCTCGTCCAGTCGCCTCCCGATGCGCCTGAGCCGCCACCGGTCGCGGCAGCCGATTGATTTGCGTCGGCTTTCGCGCAACTGCCCGGCGCGTTGGCGATCATCGCGGCGAGGGTGAGATAGACCAGTGAACGAGTCATACGGCCCTCCTATGAAATGCGAATCGGATGCGACACGTCGTCCTTGGTGTCGCCTACGACGCGCACGGTAGGAGGGCGATGTTACTGGCGCGTTATCCCGTTGTTATTCGCCCGTCGCGCTGGTGACGATCGAGAATCCGACTCCGTCGGACCACGTTCCGGTAGGCGCCGAGCTCACGATGCGGGCTGCTTCGAGGTCGATCGTGATGACGCGGTTCTCGCCTTGCAGCGTGACGAACGCCCAGCGACTGTCGCGCGAGATCGTCACGCCTTCGGGCGACGGCGAGCCCGGGATTTCGGCGGTACTGACGAGGCTGTCGCTGGCGATGTGCAGCGTCGCGAGCGCGCGTCGGGTGGCCGCGTCGACGATGCGCACTTCCGCGCGCACCGGATCGGTGATCACCGTCTTTCGACCATCGGGTGTGACGGCGAGTCGATAGGGCAAGCCGAATCCACGCAGCGTGTCGATCGGCTGCGCACGATCGAGGTCCACGACCACGACGACGCTGTCGCGATCGCTCCCCGCCCACGCGGTGTGGCCGTCGGGCGCGATCGCGATACCTTCCGGCGCCGCGGCCACGCCGATGGTGGTCGCGCTCTCGGCGCCGAGCGGGCGGAGCACGGAGATGGTGCCGCTGCCGATGTTCGCGGTGACCATGCGCTGGCCGTCGGCCGAGACAGCGAGCATGTGCGTTAGGCGTCCGCCCGTCGGGCGCACGCGCACGATGGCGCCGTTCCGGGCATTCACGATGAGGATCGCCTGACTCACTTCCGACGTGACGGCGAGGAGCGAATCGCCCGGCAGGAACGCCATGCCGTGCGGTCGCCGGTGTTCGCCCAGGTCGAGCGTGCGTGCCACCGTGTGGCGCGCCACATCGATGATGGTGATGCTGTTGCCGGGCGCCTGGCGCGAGCCGTAGTTGGACACGGCCGCCCAACGGCCGTCGTGCGAGATGGCGACTTCGTGCGGACCGGTGCCGGTGGGGAGCGTCGCCAGGACGCGGCCGGAGGCGGCGTCGATGACGCTGGCCGTGTTGTCGTTCATGTTGCTGGTGACGATGGTGCCGGCGGGCTTCCCACTCGGTTGGGCGGGTGCGGCCGCCGGCATCAGCGCGCAGCACACGGCCGCCATGGCGAGGACGAGATGCCGGCGAGTGCCTAACGATACGGTCTGCGATGCGAGGGACACGGCGTCCGGCCTCCGTCAGTGCGTGGTGTCCGCAGGCGTAGCGAGCCGGACGCGAATCATATCCTGGAATTGGGACGCGTACTTCTCGGCGATCGCCCGGCCGATGTCGCCTCCTCGCTGCGTGAGCTCCGCCTGCTTCGAAGCCGCTTTCTGCCCTGCCGGCGTTGCGTAAAACGCGATGAGCGAGCGCAACTCGTCATCGGTGAACTCTTCCGCGTAGAGCCGCTTGAACGGTGGTCCAAACTCGGCCCACGTCAGGTATTTCGTCGCCCATTGGTCGAACACGTCGCGATACATGCCGAGCGCCGGCTGCTGCCGAACCATCATCTCGTATCCAACTTTCATTGACGCGTGCAGCATGGTGTCGACGTGCATTACGCGCAGCAGCGAATCGGCCAGCGCGAGCCGGGCCGGCGAGGGCTCAGGCGCTTGAACAGATTCGCGCTCCGGCACGATGGAATCGTTCCTCGCCCGTGCCGTGTCGGGCTGCGCAGCGAGGGCGGCGGGTGCTGCAGCACTCGCGAGCGCGAGCGCAAGGGCGACACGAATCGCGATCGTCATTGTCGAGAGGGGTAGCGCGCGACATGCGACGAGGTGGCGGGCACCATCACGTGCATCGCGACAGCGAGGAGAATGCGGGACTCGCGACGCGGGCGGTCGCGAGCGGATACGGCAGGAAGACGATCTGACTAACGGAGAAATCACATGAACGGAGAGCCAGCGCTCGGGATTGAACCGAGGACCGCTCGATTACGAATCGAGTGCTCTACCACTGAGCTACGCTGGCGACATGCCCTGGCGCGGACTCGAACCGCGACGCCTTGCGGCACCACCCCCTCAAGATGGCGTGTCTACCAATTTCACCACCAGGGCCTGCTGTGACTAACCGCCTAACGGGGCTGACGGGGCTCGAACCCGCGACCTCCGGTGTGACAGACCGGCACTCTAACCAGCTGAGCTACAGCCCCCGATTCACGCAACGACGATACACTATCTCCCCCTCATAGCCCCAAGGGGAGTTGAACCCCTCTCTGCACCTTGAAAGAGTGCCGTCCTAACCGATAGACGATGGGGCCGGACTGATAGCGGTAACGGGATTCGAACCCGTGTTTGAGCCTTGAGAGGGCTCCGTCCTGGTCCCCTAGACGATACCGCCTTAGGCCTCGCTCTCCTCTTCCGCCAATCTCCCACAGGCCCGGAGGGACTTGAACCCCCAACCGCCGGTTTTGGAGACCGGTGCTCTACCAATTGAGCTACGGACCTACACGTTCTGTTGTTGCGCGCAGTGGATCGCTCGAACGTTGCAGTTTGCCCTTCACACCGACCTCTCCACGCGCCCCTTCCCCTTTTCCCTGCTTCCCTCTTCCCCGCCCCAGGGTGACCGATGGGAATTGAACCCACAACCCCCGGAGCCACAGTCCGGTGCTCTAACCAATTGAGCTACGGTCACCATGACGCCAACGCAGCCCCAACGGGGGCGACGCCGGCGAGATGCAAATGTTAACGGCGCACCAGGGGTGAATCAACGCCCACGACGGTCACTTCGCGCGATCGATGTACTCGCCCGTATTCGGATTCACGCGAATGCGAACGCCCGATGGAATGAACTCGGGAATGTTCACCGTCACGCCGTTCTCGAGCTTGGCCTGCTTGAACGACGACGTCTTCGTGGCCGACCGCATCACTGGCGCCGTTTCGACGATGTCGAGCTCGATCGAGTTGGGCAGCTCGATGCCGATCGGTTTCCCGTTGTAGTACTCGGCCACGATCTTCATGCCCGGCTGCATCCACTGCGCCGCGTCACCGAGCATCTCGTCATCCATCTCGAGCTGGTCGAAGTTCTCGGTATTCATGAAGTGGTACGTGGTGCCGCCCTGGTACAGGAACTCCAGATCGTGCGTCTCGAGCGAGGCTTTCTCGATGGCATCGGCCGCGCGAAACCGGTGCTCGAAGTTCGAGCCCGTGCGCAGGTTCTTCATCTTCGTCTGCACCATCGCGCGGAGATTGCCCGGCGTGTGATGCCGGAAGTCGATCACTCGACACGGATCGCCCTCGAAGACGAGCACCATCCCGCGGCGGATCTGCGTTGCCGGTAATGCCATAGACGTGACCTGAGGATCGTGGTGATATACGCGGGTCTCGTGGCGCGCGTTCGATGTGCACCATCGCACCCGGGACGTCGCGACGCAAAATCGCGTAAAAGTAGTTAGCCTTTAAGTTTAGCCGACCGAAAAAGTCGGGTCAAGCGGCGCTCTTTGCTTCCGCTTTCACGCCCAACAGCGGCGCCAGCGTTCGCCAGACGGTGTCGGCGACGATCCGCTCGCCGTGCGAGTTGGGGTGGATCCCGTCGCCCTGGTTGAGCGAATCGACGCCGCCCACGCCGGACAACAGGAACGGCAACAACACCGCGTCGTTCTTCTTGGCGATCTCGGGATAGACCGCGCGGAAGGCCGAGGTGTAGCGGGCGCCCAAGTTGGGCGGGGCTTCCATGCCGACGATCACGATGCGGGCTTGGGGGTGCGTGGCACGCACCGTGTCGATGATGTGCTGCAGGTTCGAGCGCAGCGAATCGACGTCGAGCGCGCGGAGTCCGTCGTTTGCACCAACTTCGAGCACGACGATGGCGGCGGGTTGGCGCATGACCCACCCGATGCGACGGACTGCACCGGCCGACGTTTCACCGCTGACGCCTGCATTGACCACGTCATAGCTTAGACCAAGGGAGTCGATGCGTCGCTGGATGATGGACGTGAAGCTCGAGTCGGGGTCGAGTCCGAATCCGGCGGTGAGGCTGGTTCCCAGGAACACGATGGTGCGTTTGTCGGCGCGGGGCGCGGATGGCGCGGCCCGGTCACGGGCCGCGCCATCCGGCGCCGCGCCACGCGTCCCGTCGGGCTCGCGGCCGGTGCGGCCGCGGCCCGGTGCGGCGGCCGCCGCCGGCGCGCGCGGGGCCCGTCTCCGCTTGCCCGCCGAGCCCCTGGGGGGCGGTTGGCAGGGGGCCAACCGGG
>JANWIK010000144.1 GCA_025449955.1 Gemmatimonadaceae bacterium | reverse complement strand
GTCGAGCACCATCTGCGCCGAATCATCCTTCTTGCCGTTCATGAGCGGGCCAATCTGGTTGATCAGGTGCGCCCACGGCTGCTGGCGATAGATGCTGATTTGCTCGACGCACTCGGGGTGCGCCGACTCGACCGTCGTGAACGCGCTGTCCGCCGCGGCGAGAACATCCACCTGTCCGGCGTTCGACGCGGGATAGCCCAAGTCAGCCGCCGGTGCGACGGCGGGAGAACCCGGCGTGTCGAACCACGCGACGAGCGCTTGTCCGAGCACCGCATTGCGCGCGACTTGATCCTTCCCGAAGTCCGTCTTCGCCGCGAGCGGACCGATCGCGGCCTTGATCTTTTTCCGCGCGTCGTCGGGCTTGCCGGACGACAGCTGGAGCAACGTGACGGCGTTGTACGCCTTCTGGATCTGATCGTTGCTGCCGTAGTCGATGTTGCACTTTGCCGCAGCGTTCTTGTCGTTCTTGTTTTGTGCCGCTGCGCCGGGGACCGCGACCGCGGACCAGACGAGCACGCAGCCGACTACTGAGCGCCAAGCGTTCATCTACCGTTCCTCTCTGAGAGCGTTGGGCGAGCCCGTCTGCTCGCCATTCATGGTACGCGTTCCTCGAGCAGCCGTTCTCCAGCGGCACGGGCCGACGCCGCGACTTCTCGCAGCGGACGCCCCGTTTCAGTCGCCACGCGGGCGACGTCTTCGTGTTCCGGCTTCGCGCGACGCTCACCCGTGGGCAAGGTGACCACCTTCACGCGAATATCGTGATCGAGCGCATGCACCGTGTGCACGGCTCGCGGCAATGCGTGTCGCTCGACGATCGCGCGTCTCACGCCGATCGACGAGCTCTGTGCGAACAACACCTCCTCGAGACGGTCCGCCAATTCACGCGTGGCGAGCACTTCGACGCGTGTGCCTGGACGACCCTTCTTCATCATCGTGGCCAGCAGCACCACGTCGAGCGCGCCGTCGTTGCGCAAGCGCTCGGCGAGTGCGGCTAGTGCCTCGCCGTCCATGTCATCGATGTCGGTGGCGAGCTGCACGAGGTGTTCCACGCGAACGCCGTTGGCGGCGACAGTCTCGGCCAATACGATCCGAAGCGCGTTCGGTCGTCCTCGAAACTCCTTCGTGCCTGCGCCGAAGCCGCTCGCGAGCGGCGTGAATGACGCCGGCGCCGGGCCACTCGAGAGCACTTTGATGAGCGCTGCTCCGGATGGCGTCACGAGCTCGCCCGATCCCTCGGGGCCGGGACGAATCTCGACGCCTTCAAGGAGTTTCAGCGTGGCTGGCGCGGGCACCGGAAGCGAGCCGTGCGCCGTTTTCACAGTGCCGTCGCCGACGCTGATCGGACCACAGAACACGCGCTCGACGCCGAGGAGCTCGAAGCCCCACACGGATCCGACGACATCGAGAATCGCGTCCACGGCGCCGACCTCGTGGAGATGTACGCGATCGGGTGCAATGCCGTGGATTTCTCCTTCGGCCGTGGCGATCGCGAGAAAGGCCGCGTCAGCGCGCACGCGCACCGTGTCGGGGACAGATGCCTTGGCGACGAGATCACGAATCTCGTGGATCCCGCGCGAATGCGGCTGCGGCGGGATGTCGAAATCGACCTTGGTGCACGCCACCGATGAACGCTTCACCTGCTCGATGCGAACGGTGACGCCCTCGAGTCCCAAGCGCGACGGCAGCGCGCGCAGCCAGTCGGCGTCGAGACCGACGTCGACCAGCGCACCGAGCGTCATGTCGCCCGCTATGCCGCTGAAGGGATCGAGGATGGCAACGCGCATAACTGGGAAAGCTATGCGCGGGACGCGGGGCAACGCCAGCGCTCGGTGTGGACCGCCGGACAGCGAACACTGACCGGCGATCCAAAAAGCGTGCTACTCGCGATACGCGACGCCGCTTCCCGTATTGAAAACCACAACTTCGTCCTGCGGCCCAACCTGCCCCGAGGCCGCGAGCGCCTCGACCACCGCGAGCGCACATCCGCCCTCGGGTGCGGCGTCGATGCCCGTGGTGCGGTCGATGCGCGCCGTGCCCGCGCGGATCGCCGCTTCCGACACCGCGACGGCCACTCCGCTGCTCTCGTAGAGCGCGCGCAAGATGAGGCGGTCGCCTAACGGACCGGGAACGCGGAGCCCGCTCGCGTGCGTCGTCGGATTCTCCCACGGACGGGCGCGATCGGCGTGCTCGGCGAACGCGCGCACGATGGGAGCGCAGCCCTCGGCCTGAGCGGTCACCATGCGCGGCAGCGGCGCCTTGGGATCGAGCCACCCCATCTCCCGCAGCTCGGCGAATCCCTTCCACATGCCGATGAGGCCCGTGCCGCCGCCGGTGGGATACACGATCACACTGGGCAGCCGCCATTCCATCTGCTCGGCGAGCTCGAGGCCCATCGTCTTTTTGCCCTCGATGCGATACGGCTCGCGGAGCGTCGACACATCGAAGTAGCCCGACTCGGCGGCAAACGCCTTTGCCTTCGCGCCGGCGTCGCCGATGTGGCCGGGCACGGTGCACAGCTCCGCGCCTAACGCACGGATCGTGGCGAGAATGCCGCGCGGCGTGGTCTCCGGGGCATAGACGCGCACCGGCAATCGCGCCGCGGCGCCGTAGGCGGTGAGCGCCGCTCCCGCATTGCCGGCGGTCGGCACCACGAGTCCCGGCACGCCGAGCGCTTTGGCGCGCGTCACGGCGGCGCTCATGCCGCGCGCCTTGAAGGAGCCGGTGGGGTTCAGGCCTTCGTCCTTGATCCACAGGCGGCCTACGCCTAACTGTTGCGCCAGCTCGCGCGACTCGAGGAGCGGCGTGGCGCCCTCGCCGAGCGAGACGGGCTCTTCGCCATCACGGAGCGGGAGCAGCGCGGCGTAGCGCCACATGTCCCAGCGGTTGCGGAGCACGTCGCGCGATGCCGGAAGCTCGGCGAAACGAACGAGATACGGTTGTCCGCACGACGGACAGACGGTGGCACGCGCGTCGCCGGATTCGGTGTGTCGACACGCGGAACATTCCAGAGTCCAGGTGTTCACGAATCGGTATTGGTAAGAGACGGATTGGCGGCGGCGCCGCCCAACGCTTCGAGTACGCGCCGCGCGCTCGCGGCGCTGAACCCCGGGACGCGCGCAATGTCGGCCTCGCTGGCGTCGCGCACGCCTTGCACGCTGCCGAACGCGTGTAGCAGCGCTCGCCGGCGCTGCGGTCCGATTCCGGGGATCTTGAGCAATTCGGATGTGACGGTGCGCATCGACCGCCGCTTCCGGTTGTACGTGATCGCGAACCGGTGCGCTTCATCGCGCACGCGCTGCATCAGCCGCAGCCCAGGCGAGCGCCGCGACAATCGCAGCGACTCGGCGCGGCCGGGCACGAACACTTCCTCCTCGCGCTTGGCGAGGCTCACCGTTTGCATCGTGCCGAGGCCGAGCGATTCGAGCGCGGCGCGAGCGGCGCCCAACTGTCCCTTGCCGCCGTCGATCATGACGAGGTCGGGCAGCGGCTTTTCTTCCTCGACGCGCCGCTGGAAGTATCGCGTGACCACTTCGCGCATCGATGCAAAGTCGTCGGTGCCTTCGACGGTCTTGATCTTGAACTTGCGGTATTCGGCGCGCTTCGGGCGTCCGTTCTCGAACCAGACGCACGACGCGACTGTATCGGTGCCCTGCGCCGTCGAGATGTCGAAGCACACGATGGCCCGCGGCACCGTCGTTAGGCCAAGCTCGCGCTGCAGCTCGTACACCGGATCGACCGCGCGCTCGTCGGCCTCGAACGACGCCAGCTTCTGCTCCTCGAGCAGGTGGCGCGCGTTCTGCTCGGCGAGGTCGATGAGCTCGCGCTTGGGCCCGCGTTGCGGGACGCGGATCGCCGTGTCGGGCAGCGACGCTTCGATGAGCTCGCGGTCCTCGAACTCGAACGGCGCCAGGAGCTCGGCCGCCCGGTCGCCCGAGGGCAGGTAGCCGCGTCCCAAGTACGCCGACAACACCGCCGCGTCGCTCTCGCCTTCGAGATTCTCGAGCACTTGCTGTTCACGCGCCAGCAATTTGCCCCCGCGAATACGCAACACCACCACGCATGCTTCATCGCCGTCGCGCGCGTAGCCGATCACGTCGCGGTCCCCCCCTTCGACTTCCACCACGACCGTGGGTTCCTCGAGCTGCTCCAGGTGTCGTAAGGCATTGCGCAGCTCGGCCGCGCGCTCGAAGTCCAGTCGCAGTGCTGCTTCATCCATGCGCTCGCGCACGCGACGCGTCACTTCGGCGGTGCGTCCGTCGAGATACAGCACCACTTCGTCGATCATCGCGCCGTACTCCTCCTGCGTTTGCGCGAGAATGCACGGCGCCTTGCACCGCCCGATGTGATAATCCAGACACGGCCGCTCCGGCATCTCGCGCGGCATGTCGTAGTTGCACGACCGCACGGTGAAGAGCCGCTTGACTACGTTGAGCGCGCGCCGCATCGCACCGACGTCGGTGTACGGCCCAAAGTAGCGGCCGCCGTCATCGACTAACCGCCGCGTCACGATCACGCGCGGAAACGGCTCGTGCACCGTGACTTTGATGTACGGATACGACTTGTCGTCGCGCAGCGCGATGTTGAAGCGCGGCCGGTATTCCTTGATGAGATTGTTCTCGAGGATCAGCGCGTGCGCTTCCGACGGCACGACGATCGTGTCCACTTCCACGGCCGATCGCATGAGCGCCATCGTCTTGATGCTCTCCATGCGATCGGCGGACAGATAGCTCCGCACGCGCGAGCGCAGGCGCTTGGCCTTGCCCACGTAGAGCACCCGTCCCTCGGCGTCTTTCCACATGTAGACGCCGGGCGAATCGGGTAGATTCGCGACTTTGAGCGCGAGCGGATCGAGGTCGGATTCGGTCATCGGCACATGGCGCCGCAATCGCCTGCCGCGACGGGCGCACCCCGAAATATACGCCGCCGGCGAGCCGCGTGATTGCTCGACTTCATGACGCCGGGAGCAACTCGTCCACCGTTCTCACGGATTGATCTGCCTATTGAACAACTACAGAGAAGCTCATCAGGCGTGAGCTTCTTCGACAACAGCGTCAAAGGATGACAACAGTGATGCAAGAGATGGAGAAGATCGGTCGGTGCAGATCCAAAGTCGCCGGCGAACGCACCTGAATGGTTTCACGCGCGGAGGAGCTCTCCACACGCGACCCCACATGCTTAACTTCAGCGCCGGCGAAGCACGGCGGCAAACACCGTGCGCGATTCGGGGATCGAGAACGCCGTGGTCAGGCCGAAATACACCAGGCCGTACGGAATCAGCGCCAGCACCGCGAGTGGAATCGGATGCGCGACACCGACGAAGATCTTGACGCCCCACGCCGCGCCGGCGGCGACGATCGCCGAGCACCAGAGCTTGGCGACGAATACGGCGGGCAGACCGGTGCGACCGATGCGCCGATTGAGATTGCGCCGCAGCAGCAGAAATTCGGCCCACCCGGCGATGCCGGCGGACGCGGTGAGGCCGGCGGCGCCCCACTTGAGGTCGAGCGACAGCAGCGGCGGGACGAGGAGCGCGAACACCGCGCCTAACCCGGTGGTGAGCGTGACGCGGACCAGCGCGAAGCGGAGCGGCGTCTTCGTGTCGCGCAGCGCGTAATAGGCCGACGAGTACAACCGGCCGAGTGTGGAGGCGAGCAGTCCGACGGCCGCGCCGGCGAGGATGCCCCAGACGTACACCGAGTCGGCACGCGTGAACCGCCCGGTCTGGAACAGCGCGGCGGCGAGGACGTCGCCTAACGCAAGAAACGCCACCGCCGACGGCACGACGAGGAACGCGATGCGCCGGAGCCCGGCGTCGAGCCGCGACCGCAGGTACTCCCCGATCTCTTGCTCGTCGCCTAACGCGCTGGACATGGCCGGCAGCTCGGCGGCCGACACCGACATGCCGAACAAACTCACCGGCAACACGTACAAGGTCTGCGCCGTCGTGAGCCCCGCCACGGCGCCGGCGGGCAGCAAGCTGGCGAGCACGACGTCCACGTAGCCGCTGATCTGCACCACGCCCCGCCCCACGAACACGGGCACGAAGTTGTGGATCACCGTCCGCACGTTCGCGGCCGCCACGTCCAACGACGGACGCACGCGGCCGACCAGCTTGAGCACGGTGGGCAGTTGCACGAGAAGCTGCAGCACGCTCCCGGCCAACGAGCCCCACGCGGCCGCGATGGCCAACGGCGATTGCGCGCGGCTGCGGCCGAATGCGATCAGCGTGGCGATGATCGCGAGATTCCAGAAGATCGGCGCCGTGTACGAAATGAAAAACCGGCGATGGCTGTTGAGGACGCCGAGGCACCACGCCGAGAGCACGAGCACGCCGGCGCCGGGGAAAAAGACGCGCACCAACGTGATGGTGAGCTCGCGCTTGGCGCCCTCGAATCCCGGCGCGATGACGGCGATGAGCCAGGGCGTCGCGAGCACGCCGCACAGCACGATGATCGATGTGGTGACGGCGAGCAGACCGGCCACCGCACCCGCCACGCGTCGCGCTTCCCGCTCGTCGCCCTCGGCGAGCAGGCGCGCGTACACCGGGATGAACGACGCCGACAAGACCCCTTCCCCGAACAGGTTCTGGAGGAAGTTGGGGATCTTGAACGCCGCATTGAACGCATCGGCGGCGTCGCCTAACCCTAGGTAGTGGCCGAGGAACCGCTGGCGGATGAGGCCGAAGATGCGGCTGAGAAAGATGCCGGCCGCGACGAGCAGCGCCGCGCGGCCCGTCCGCTCCGGCACCTTGGACCGCGCCGGTTCAGCGGCCACCGGCATGCTGCGCGAGGCGCCCCTGTCCCGATGGCGACGCGCCCAACGCCGCCGCGTGCTCGCGCGCGCGGTCCGCCATGGCGTCCAGCAGCGGCATGCCGTGGCGGGCGAGCATCGGCATGAGGTTGAGCACGCGCTCCTGTAGTTTGTCTAAAGGAAAGAGCGACGCGCGCGCGATGTCGATCTGGTGCACCAGGTCCGACTCGCGGCGCTTGGTGGCCGCCGCAACGCGCCGCTCGAGGCGATCCAGCCGGTGCGCGATGTTGCGGCGTGTGCCGTCCGCCACCGCGTGATCGATCAACGGCGGCGCCGACTGCGCGAGCGCCGCATCGAGCTCGGACGCGGCTGCCTCGAGCGCCCGGCGATACTGCACCACCGCCGCCGCGACCGCGGCCGGCACGCGCTCGCGCACCAGCCTCCCCACCACCGCATGCGGATCGCGCAACGCGTCCATGTCCACGTCGTACCGGTCGAGAATGCGCTGGACGTGCGGCTCGACGATCACGCCCGACCACCGCGGCACCGACACGGGACGCGCCATGCCTAACGCATCGGCCACGGCCGTGGACTGCGCGAAGTACGCCTGCTCCGCCGGGCCCGCCACGTACGCCACCGTGGGCATGATCGCGCGCTCGACCACCGGGCGCAGCAGCACGTTGGGCTCGAGCGCGCCGTGCGCGTCGTCGAGCGGCGCGCCGATCGGCAGGCGGCGCCGCGCCCCCGCGCCGGCCTCGAACACGAGCGAGAGGTTGTCCACGTCCGCCACCTGCGGCTCGTAGCCCGCGTCGCGCAGCGCGGCGCTCCGCGCGCGGAGCGCCGCCTCGACGCGGGCGGCGTCGGCCAGCGCGCGGGTCAACACGGGACGCGCCGCCGCCTCCACCGCCCCGTGCCCGGCGTCGAGCACCGGCATGCCTAACGGTTCGAGCAGCGCGCGGAGGAGCGCCACGAACGCGCCGCCCACCGTCCGGTCCGGGGCGTAGGCGCGGCGCACCACATCGAGCACGTGCGGCGCGGCCGCGGCGCCGGCCGCGTCGGCCAGCACCCGAAGCGAGTCACCCACATCGCCTAACGGAGTGTCCTGCATGCCGCGGCCCGCCACCGCGGGCGGCGGCGACGTGAGCGTCACCACGCGTCCGTCCTCCGCCACGTGCGTCACGCTCGATTCGGCGTAGTCCGCGTCGTAGGTGGCCGCCCAGAACACCGGCGCGGTCGGTATCCCCGACACCGCTTCGATCGCATCGGCGAGCGCGATCGCGCTCAGCGCTTTGCTCCACGTGTAGATGGGCCCGCCGAACAACCCCGCCTGCTGTCCGGTCGTGACCACGATGCCGCCGCGCGCGACGCGTGCCAACCGATCGGCCGCGGGTCCGCTCGCGTCGAAGGCCGGCGCCAGCGCGCGCGCCCAATCGCCGGCGCCCTGGTCCCGCACTGCGGTCGCACGTGCGCGCCATTCGGATGCGTCGCGCGGCGCGGCGTCGTACCACGCGGACGCCACACCTCCCGCGCGCGCCGCCTTCACGATATCCGGCATGGCGGTGGGAAGCGACACCACCTTGAGCTCGCTCACGCGCCGCCTCCCCGCCGGGGCGCGCGCACACGTCGACCCATCGAACATCGACGGAGCGGACCACGACGCACGAACACTTCGACGTGAGAAGAAAGCATCACTTGTGGTACGGTTCGCCGCGCCCGATCGTGCCGGCGCGATAGAGTTGTTCCGCGAGCACCAGACGCGCGACGTCGTGCGGCAAAGTCCAGCGCGCGAAAGCCAGCATGAGCGTCGACCGACGTCGCACCTCGTCCGACAAACCGTACGCGCCGCCGATCATGAACGCCACGTCGCGTCCGCCCTCGCGATGCGCGCGCAGCCAGTCGGCGAACTCCGTGGATCCCATCAGAGTTCCCTCGGCATCGCAGGCCACGAGGACGGTCGACGATCCCGCGGCGTCGAGCAAGCGCTCGCCCTCACGCAAGCGCACGTCGTCCGGCGAGCGGTTCCGCGCCGGCTCCTCGCGCACGTGTCGCCACTCGAGCGGCCAGTACCGCGCCGCCCGCCGCTCGTACTCGTCGATCGCCGTCGCGAGATCGCCGTGCTTCGGACGCCCAACCGTCGCCACGAGGACGCGCATCAGCCCGTATCGCCGGCGCGCGCCGCCGCGTGGCTTGCGTTAGGCGTAGATGCCGCGCAACCGGTGCACCGTGGCGACGCGCGAGATCGACAACATGTACGCGGCCGTGCGCATGTTCACCTTGTGGCGCCGCGACAATTCGAGCACCGCCCGGAAGCTGTCCTGCATGATCTGCTGCAGGCGGTCGATCACCGTCGCTTCCGTCCAGAAGTATCCGCCGCGATCCTGCACCCACTCGAAGTACGACACCGTCACGCCGCCGGCGTTGGCGAGAATGTCCGGGATCACGAACACGCCCTTCTCGTCGAGAATCGCATCGGCGGGCGCCGTGGTCGGGCCGTTCGCGCCCTCGCAGATCACTCGCGCCCTGATCTTCGCCGCGTTCTTGCGCGTGATCACGTTCTCGAGCGCCGCCGGCACCAGCACGTCGACCTCGAGCGTCAGCAGATCGTCGTTCGAGATGCGATCGCCCTTGTTGTACCCCTCGAGCGACCTGTGCTCCTTGGTGTATGCGATCGCGTCGTTGACATCGATGCCGTTCGTATTGACGATACCGCCCGAGCGGTCGCCGATCGCGATCACTTTGCAGCCCTGCGTCTGCAACAGCTGCGCGGCCACGGAACCCACGTTGCCGAAGCCCTGCACCGCCACCGTCGCCCCCGCCGAGCGCATACCCAGATGTTCGAGCGCGGCCAAGGTGACCAACATGCAGCCGCGGCCCGTCGCCTCGCGCCTGCCTAACGATCCGCCCATCTCGACCGGCTTGCCCGTCACCACCGACGTGACCGTGTGCCGCATGTGCATCGAGTACGTGTCCATCACCCAGGCCATCACGCGCTCGTTGGTATTCACATCGGGCGCGGGCACATCCGAGTCGGGACCCAGAACACCAATCAGGCCGGCTGTGTACCGACGGGTGATGCGCTCGAGCTCGGCCACGCTCAGCTTGAGCGGATCGCAGATCACGCCGCCCTTCGCACCGCCGAACGGGATGTTGACCACCGCGCACTTCCACGTCATCCACGCGGCCAGCGCCTTCACCTCGTCGCGGTTCACGTTCGGATCGAAGCGAATGCCGCCCTTGGCCGGACCGCGCGACGTGTTGTGCAGCACGCGGTATCCGGTGAACACCTCGATCTCCCCGTTATCCATGAGCACGGGGATCGAGAGCGTGATTTCCTTTTCCGGGTGGCGAAGGATCTTGTAGAGTCCGGGCTCCAAATCGAGCAGCTCGGCTGCCCGATCGAACCGGGACATCATGTCCTCGAAGGGATTGTCCTCGTTGAGGAAGCGGTCCTTGTCGGGCCTGACGATCTTGTCGGTGGAGAGTCTGAGATCGGTTGTCATGAGTTGGGTAAGGACGGATGGCCCTACACGGGCGGCCGCACTCTGGGTTGGTCGCGTCGCGCCCCGAGCAGCAAGGCGAGGAGGGAGTCCACCGTGCCCTGTCCGGATTCGAGCGCGAACTGCTGGGAAACATACCACAACGACAGCGCGGCGCGAGGCCAGAGCGGCCCCAGTTTCACCGCGTCCTTGAGCGTGCACACGACCACGCTCGCGCCGGCCGCGCCGCGCAGTACGGCCGACACGTCATCGTCCGTGAATCGGTGATGGTCGGCGAACGCATGCAGTGTCACCTGAGCGCCGGCCGCCGAGATCTGTGACACGAGCGTGAGCGGATCGCCGATGCCGGCGACAAGGTACACCCGCTCGCCACGTAGCGCGTCGAGCGGCCGCGCTTCATCCGACCCCACACGATGCAGCTCGCCGAGCGCCAATGACGCGACTGCCACCGGCAGGTCGGGCCTCACGCGGCCGAGCTCGGCGACCACGGGCGCCACAGCATCGGTGGGCACGATGCGACGCGTGACGACGACCATGGTCGCGCGTGCGAGCGCGCTCAACGGCTCCCGCCACGGGCCCGCCGGGAGCGGTCGCGCGGGCATGTGCCACCGGTCGGCGTTGATGAGGACGACATCGGCGTCGCGTCGGGCGCGCCGGTGTTGGAACGCGTCATCCAGGACGGCGACGTCTGCGCCCAACGCGCGTGCCCTGGCGACGCCCGCGACGCGGTCGCCCGCGATCACGACGGGGATCTGCGGATTCACTTCCCGGTGGACGAGCGGCTCGTCGCTTCCGTATCCGCGCATCACGATGGCCGGCTTCGCGCCGCGCTCCACGAGACGGGCAGCGAGCCAGGCCGCCGCGGGGGTCTTCCCGGTGCCGCCCACGGTGAGGTTCCCAATGCTGACGCACGGCAGCGCGAGCTCGACCGATGCGAGGGTACCGGCGTCGTAGAGGAGGCCGCGAATTGCGACGACTCCGGCGTAAGCGAGCGCGAACGGCCAGAGGAGTGCACGCGCCGTCCGCGCGCCGGCATCGTCGCCGTACCAAATGTGGTCCGTGGTGCGCGGATCAATCACCGTTCGCCACCGCGCTCGTCGCGTTGAGCAGCGTTTCGAATCGGGCCGCCTGCTCGGCGGCCTTACGGACCGTGGCCGCGTCGATGACGACCGGGTCGCCATAGGCCACGGTGACGCGGGCAAATGGTTTGGGGATGAGAAACGAGTCCCAGCTCGTGAGACGCCACGCGCGCGACGCGCCCGCCGCCAACGTCACGACCGGCGCGCCGGTGCGTTGGGCGACGATGAGCGCGCCGGGTGCGAACGTGCGCGCGGGTCCGCGCGGCCCGTCCGGCGTGAACACCAGGCTGCGACCGTCGTCCTCGATGGCGCGGCTCATGCCTAACAATGCGCGGCCGCCGCCGCGCGAGGTCGACCCCCGCACCGTGTGGTAGCCTAACGACAACGCGACGCGGGCGAGGATTTCCCCGTCCCCGTGCTCGCTGATCAGCGCCACGAGCCCGCGCAGCCGTTGCGTCCAGAGGATCGGAAGCAGCTCGCCGTGCCACAGCACCAGCACCACCGGCTGGCCGGCACCCATCAGTGCCGCGACCGGCTCGCGGTTGACATACCGGATCCGCCACGTGTGCGCGAGCACGCGGAGCAGCACGCCGCCTAACCGGCTGAGCCAAATGAGCCGGCGCGCCCGCCGCGCGTCGCGCTGACCGGCGTCCGTCATGTCGCGAGGGCGAGGGCCATCTCGGCGACGCGCGCGGCGGCGCCGGGCTCGCCCAGCTTCGCGCGGACGCGCGCCAACCCGGCCACTTGCGCCGCGCGCGGCGTCGTGCCGGGGCTCAAGAGCGGCTCGAGCGCGTCGGCCATGTCCGCCGGGCGTACCGCGCCTTGCACGAACTCGGGCGCCACCGGTTCGCCCGCCACGACGTTCACGAGCCCGATGCGGGGAATCGTCACCACGCGCCGCGCGATGGCGTAGCTCGCGGCGCCGGTGCGATACGCCACGACTAACGGACAACCGGCGACCGCCGCCTCGAGCGTCGACGTGCCGCTCTTCGAGAGCGCGGCGTCGGCGGCGCGCCACACGGTGAACGACGCATCGTGCACCAGCGGGTAGGGCGCGCGCGCGGCGTCGAGCGCGATGCCGGGCGCCACGCTCACCACGACACGGAGTCCCGGCATGCGTCGCTCGAGCAGCCGCGCGGTGTCGAGAAACGGGTCCAGGTGCCGCGCGATTTCCTGGCCGCGGCTCCCCGGGAAGAGCGCCAGCACCCGGTCGGCTTCCGTTAGGCCGAGCGTGCGGCGGGCGGCGTCGCGCGCCGGCATCGCGACGCGGGCACGATCGAGCAGCGGATGCCCAACGAAGGTGGCGTCGATGCCGTGCTGCCTGAGCAGCGCTTCCTCGAACGGGAGAATCACCGCCGCGCGCGTCACCGTGCGCGCGAGTGCCGCGAGCCGTCCGGCGCCCCACGCCCACACCTGCGGCGTGATGTAGTACAACACCGGCACACCCGCCGCCTTCGCAGCCGCGGCCACCTTCATGTTGAATCCGGGGTAATCGATCAGCACCACCAGCCCAACGGAGCCCGAGCGCAACCGCCGCTTGATGGCCGAGAGCAGCGCGTAGTGTCGTGGCACGTGCTTCACCACCTCGGCGAATCCCATCACTGCGAGCCGGTCCGTGTGCTCGATGAGTTGGACGCCGGCCCGCTCCATGCGCGCGCCGCCAATGCCGGTGAGCGGCACGGCGCTCGAGCGGCGGCGCATTTCCTCGGCGACTCCGGATGCGTGCAGGTCGCCGGACGCTTCGCCGGCGACGAACAACACGTCACGCACCGGGCGATCCTGCCAACACCGGCAGCGAACGCTCGATCTCGTGCATGATGCGGAGCGCCAGGGCGAGCGCCTCGCGCCCGTCGTCGCCGCTCACGAGCACGGGGTGCTTTCCCTGCACCGCGGCCACGAAGCTCTCGAGCTCGAGGCGCAGCGGCTCGCCCTCCGGCGCGTCGAGCGGTACACGCTCCATGAAGTCCTCGAGCTTGCGCGGTGCCGCGGCGAGGGCCGTCATGTCCAGGTCGCCGCGCAATCGATAGAACTCGCCGGTGCCTTGCGCCAGGTCCAACGACAGATAGCCGCTGCGCTGGAAGATGCGCAGCTTGCGAAACCGGTCGCGCGACACGCGGCTCGCGGTGATGTTCGCCACCGCGCCCGTGTCGAAGCCTAACCGGGCGTTGGCGATGTCCACCGACGGCGTGAGCACGCCCACGCCGGATGCCGCGAGCTCCGTCACGTGCCCACCCACCAGCGTGCGCACGAGGTCGATATCGTGGATCATGAGGTCGAGCACCACGGCCACGTCCGACCCGCGAGGATTGAACGGCGCCAGGCGATTGCTCTCCACGAACCGCGGCTCGGCGATGTGCGGGAGCGCCGCCCGGATGGCGCGATTGAATCGTTCGACGTGTCCCGTCTGCACCAGCGCCTTGGTCGCGCGCGCCGTCGCGAGCAGCTCGTCGGCTTCGTCGAGCGTCGTCGTGATCGGCTTCTCGATCAGCACGTGCACGCCGCGCGCGACCGCCTCCTTGGCCACCGCGTGGTGCGCCGGCGTCGGCACGACGACCGTCACCGCGTCCACGCGGTCGAGCAGCGCGCCTAACGACGGAGCCGCCGATGCGCCGAGCTCCCGCTGCACCGTCGACGCGCGCGTGGCGTCGATGTCGTAGAAGCCCGCGAACTCGACGTCGGGCATCTCGCGCAGCAAGCGCACGTGATGATAGCCCAGACTCCCGGCGCCGATCACGCCCACACGCGGCGCGCTCACGTCGCGACGCCCCGGCCGCTGCCATCGACGAACGACAGGAAGTGGCGGACTTCCGGGAACAGCTCGAGTTCCGTGTTTGCGCGCTCCATCGCCTGCGACACGTTGAGCTCCGATCGAAAGAAGAGCCGGTAGGCGCGCTTCAACTCGCGGAGCACCGCCGGATCGAAGTTCGCGCGCTGCAACCCGACGCTGTTGAGACCGTACAACCTGATGGGATTGCCCACGGCCTTGAGGTACGGTGGAATGTCCTGCGGCACGCGCGATGCCCCGCCCACGAAGCTGTGCGTGCCGATCTTCACGAACTGATGGATCGCGCACAGCCCCGAGATGGTGGCGCGGTCCTCCACCGTGATGTGCCCGGCCAGCTGCGTGCCGTTCGAGATGATCACGCCGTCGCCCACGTGGCAGTCGTGCGCCAGGTGCACGTACGTCATGATGAAGCAGTTGCGCCCCACCGTGGTCTTGAAGGATTGCGACGTGCCCCGGTTGATGGTCGCGTACTCGCGCACCACCGTCCCGTCGCCGATCTCCACCGTGGTGTGCTCGCCCTGGAACTTCAGATCCTGCGGGTCGCCGCCGATCACCGAGCCGATGCCGATCCGCACGCCGTCGCCTAACTGTACCGACCGCTCGAGCACCGCGCGGGCGGCGATCTCGCACTCGTCGCCCACGACGCACGATTCCCCGATGATCGCCCACGGGCCCACCGTGACCCCATCGCCTAACTGGGCGTCGGGCGACACGATCGCGGTGGGGTGGATGCGGGCGCTCATCGATCGACGACCATCGCCGCCATGTCCGCTTCGCAGACCAGATCGCCATCCACCCGCGCCACGCCCCGCATCTTGCACACCCGGCCCCGGATCTGGACCATCTCCAGCTCGCACCGCAGCTGGTCGCCCGGCCTAACCGGCTTTCGCCACTTCACGTTGTCCAACGACATGAAGTACACGATCTTGTTCTCCGGATCGTCCACCGCGCCCATGAGCAGCATGCCGCCCACCTGCGCCATCGCCTCCACGATCAACACCCCCGGCATCACCGGATGCCCCGGGAAATGCCCCTGGAAGAACGGCTCGTTGATCGTGACGTTCTTGATCCCCACGATCCGCTTCCGCGGCTCCATCTCGAGGATCCGATCCACCAGCAAGAACGGATAACGGTGGGGCAGCACCTTCATGATCTCTTCGATCCCGATCATCCGCGACGTGTCCTCCCGAGTGGCCTGCGTGACCATCTGTTGCACCAGCGTGACCGTGCCGCGATGGCTCGGCTTGACCGCGATCACCCGCGCCCGAACCCGCGCGCCGGCCAACGCCAGATCGCCGACGCAGTCCATCGCCTTGTGCCGCACGAACTCGTCCGCCCAACGGAGCGAGGAATCGACCAGCCCCGTGTCATCCAACACGATCGCGTTGGCCGTCGACGCGCCGCGGATCAATCCCATCCGCTCCAGCATCTCGACCTCGCGCACGAATCCGAACGTCCGTGCCCCTGCCAACTCGCGCCCGAAGCTGTCGCGCGTCACGCCGACATCCAGCGTTTGCCGCCCGATGAGCGGATGCGGAAAGTCGATCGTGACCTTGAGCGACAACGACGGCGCCGGCAGCACCTCGTACGTCGAGTCGCCGCACTTCACCGACATCGGCCGCGTGACGGCGAGATATTGCACCGCGCCGGGACGGTCGGCAATCCCCGCCACGCCTAACGCGTCGAAGTAGGGGCCCGCGCTTCCGTCCAGTATCGGCGGCTCCGGACCGTCCATCTCGATCACCAGATCGTCGATCTCGTGCGCCGCGACCGCCGCCAGCACGTGCTCCACCGTGTGCAGTGCTTCGGGTCCGGTGCCCAGTTGCGTGCGACGGTCGCTCAGTACCGCCTGCTCGGCGCGCGCCGGAATGCACGGACCGCCCGGGAGATCGACGCGGCGGAACACGACACCCGACCCGGCGTCCGCCGGCCGGAACGTGAGGCGGCACGGGCGGCCCAGGTGCAAGCCGATTCCTTCGAGTGTGACCGACTCCGCGACCGAATGACGCTGGTCGCTCACGCGTCGCCCTTCTCCAGGAGCTTCTCGATGCGCCGCAAGAGACCCGACAGCTTGAACAGCGCCGCGTGCGCTCGCAGCATCTCGCCGTGCGGACGCGCGGGATATCCCGACCACGTCTCGCCGGCCGGAATGTCGCCGAATACGCCCGCCTGCGCCGCGAGGCGCGCGCCGGCGCCGATCGTGTGATGACCGCTCACGCCAACCTGGCCGGCGAGGATGCACCCATCGCCCATGTGCACCGACCCGGCCACGCCGACTTGCGCCATGAGGAGGCACATCCGTCCGATACGCACGTTGTGCGCGATGTGCACCAGGTTGTCGATCTTCGTGCCGGCGCCGATCACGGTGTC
>JANWIK010000143.1 GCA_025449955.1 Gemmatimonadaceae bacterium | reverse complement strand
TTCACGCCGGCGATCGGCGCGAGCTTGTCGCGATACAGTCTCACGTAGAACTCGAACGCCGAGCGAAATGCGGAATCGGAGAAGTCGCCGTAGCGGTCATCGTCCTTGAGCAACGTGGATCCGTTCTGCATCCCGAAGATCACCGGCTGGTTCCATTCGTTCGTCGGCAGGAAGATCGCCCAACGGCGCGGCTGTCCGGCTTCGCGTCGTTGGACGGCTTCCATCGCGGCGCGCCAACCGCTCCACGAGGCGGGCATGCTGTCGTAGCCGGCGGCGGCGAGGATGTCGGTGCGATAGAACAGGAGGCGCGTGTCGACATACCAGGGAATCCCGTAGAGCGCGCCGTGGATGACGTTGGTGTCCCAGATGCCGGGGAAGTAGTCGGCCGAATCGACGGCCGGCGGCCGATGCGCCATGGAGTCGAGCGGCTGCAACGCGCCGATCGCCGTGAACTCGGGGATCCAGGTGTTGCCTAACTGGGTAAGGTCGGGTGTCGCGTCGCCGACGAACGCGGTCATGAGCTTCTCGTGGGCGGCGGTCCACGGAATCTGCTGGATCTCGACGCGGATCTCGGGATGGTCGCGCTCGAACCGGCGCACGAGGGCCGACAGGGCGTCGGCTTCCGCGCCCATGGCCCAGAAGCGGAGCGTGACGCGATTGTCCGCGCCCGCCGATGCGCCGCGACACGCCGCGAGCGCGATGAGCGAGGCCGCGGCCGCGACGCGCCACGTGTGCGTCACGGCGCGCCTGACGGGGTCGCGGCGTCGAGCCAGCCGCCCGAGAAGCCCGCGCGACGCAGGCCGGCCACGATGTACGGGCTCTGTCGCATGTACCGCCACACCAGATCGCTGCGATAGTTCTCGATCATGGCGACAATCGGGCCTTGATCGATGCCCAGGTAGTCGACGTCGACCCAGCCCACGTTAGGCACGAGGCGTCCCGCTGGCGGCGCCGCGCCCGCCGGCAGCGTGAGGTTGAACGCGTCGAGAAAACCGTAGGTCGAGAACAGTGCGCCCCCGAATCCGCGGCGCATCGCCTCGAGTGCCGGGATCGTGATGTCGGGAGCGAACGGAACGGATCCGCCCGCAGCCGTCGGGGCGATGGTCCCGTCGTCGCGCACTTCCGTGAAATCCGCTCCGCGCGCCGCGTATCCCATGAACGTTCGCGAGCGGCCACCGACGGCGAGCGTGAAATCGCCGGGACCGTCGGACGCGCTCAGCCCCCAGACGCTGTCCGAGTACCCGGCGAACCGCCCGGGGTTGTCCATGGCGTACGCCCGCTGCGCGCGCGTCGCTCGGCGCGAGTTCTCGAAATAGTCGATGCCGTGTGCGCGCATGTAGGCATCCTGGATGCCGCGGAAATCGATCCACAGGTGCGTGTACTGATGGCCGAAGAGCGGAGCGAACCCGACGTGCTGCTGGCCGTAGTACGCGCCCCATTTGTACGTAGCCGTCCACGCCTGCCACGCGGTGCTGTCGATGGGATGCGTGGGCGATCCCAAGGCGAGGATGTACACGAGCATCGCCTCATCGTAGCCGCGCCAGTCGTAGGTGTGGAAGCCCTCTTCGGGGGTCCATCCCATCGACACGAGCGGCGCCCGCGGCTGGATCCACCGCCAGTCGACGCGCCGGTAGATCGAGTCGGCGAGCGCGCGGATGGCGGTTTCGGACGAATCCGGCTGATCGAAGTACTGGCGGCAGAAGAGCACACCGCCTAACAGAATGCCGCTGTCGATGGTGGAGAGCTCGATGGTCTGGAACCGGGCGCCCGACCGCATGTCCAGGAAGTGGTAGAACAGGCCGTGATAGCCGGTCATTCCGTTAGGCTCGGCGCCCTGTGGCGCCTGCCACAGGAACCGCAGCGTGGTGAGCACGCGCGATCGAGCGGCGTCGCGCGTCACCCAGCCGTGCTCGACGCCGATCGGATACGCGGTGAGCGCGAAGCCGACCGCGGCGATGCTCGAGAACGAGGGCGTGGGATAGCGGTCGGGGACGAGACCGTTGTTGGGGTTCGCGGTCTCCCAGAAATAGTTGAAGGTGCGGTGCTGCACCGTGTCGAGAAACGCGCTCGTCGCCGGCGACAGCGGCGGCGGTTGGATGCCGGTGGGCTGGTTCGTCGCGCACGCGGCGAGCGCCAAGAACATCGCGGTCCGGGCCGGGCGAAACGCGCCCCAGCGCCGGACCGTGACGACGTGCCGCAACTCCGGCAGCATGGCGCGGCTCAACAGCGGCGCGCCATGGCCGGCGTCAGAACGAGTACTCCACTCCTAACTGGAATCGCCGCGGGTCGGCAATGGTACATCCGCCTTTCCCCCAGTGCGCGTTAGGCACGGTCTGTCCCGGATTTGCGCCGGCATTGAGGAACGTCTCGTCGAAGCACCCCAAATTGACCGTATTGAGGACGTTGAACACCGATCCGGTGATCGCGGCCTGCATGCCATTGACGTTCAGGAAGTTCTTCGACAGCCGCAAGTCGACATTCTTGAACCAGGCAGACCGTCCGAATCCTATCACCGTGAGTTGATTGCCACCGGCCGGCAAGGGCACGAATACATTCTTGTTGATCGGAGAACCCGACATGAACTGCGCGAGGCCGCTCAGCTGCAGTCCCCATGCCCACGGGACGTCGGTGATGGCGTTGAGCACGAACTGGTGCGTCCGATCGTCGGCGATCGGGTGCCGCGCGTTCAGCGGGCTGCCGGCAAGCTGCGGGAAGGTGAACAAGTCGGTCCCTTCGGCTTCCGCCTTCGACAATGTGTAGGCCAAACCCGCACCCCAGCCGTAGTTCCCGACCTTGACGTACGGACGGTCGACCTGCACGAGCAGGGCATTGTACCACGTGTGGATGCTGTTGTTGCCAACCAGCACGTTCTGGTAGGCGGGCACATTCTTGGTGAGACAGCAGTCATGGGTGGCCGGGTTGATCGCGAGATTCGCCCATTCATAGGTGAATCCGTTGTAGCTGCGCGTGCCGTTGTACGTGAGCGATCCGTTCCATTCGCCGAAGTTGTGGCGCATACCAACCGACCACTGGTTGGACTTGGGCGGTTTGAGGTCGTTAGGCACGAGGAAGACTTCCTGTGGCGGCGAGATCTGCGAGATCAGTGTTTGGAGACCCTGGCGGCTGAAGAAGGCCGTATCCCAGGCCACCTCGCCCGGTCCGGTCGACGGCGAGCCGGGCGCGCCGAAGTTGATCGTGAAGTTCGGATGCTGGCGCCGGTATGTCTCATCCAACGTCGAATTGTAGTAATCCCGATCATAGAAAATGCCGAAACTCGCGAACGCCACCGTGCGACCGCTGCGGTCCAGCGCATATGACGCGCCGAGCCGTGGCTGAATCGCGCCGAGGTACAGTTTGCGATTATGACCGTCGCTGAAATAGCGATTCGGATCGATGTTGAGCAGGAGCGAATCGCGATACGCCAGAATCGAGTCGCGCACCGCCTGCGGCGTCACGTAGTTTCGATTGAACATTCCAGTTTCGACGTCCCACCGCACGCCGACATTGAACGTTAGGCGGGATGTCGGATTCCAATCGTCCTGCGCGTAGACGCCGAACTGGTTGTTGTTCTGCGTAATGTCGGGGTTGCCGAATCCGACTTGCGCCTGGATCGGGAACTGATAGTTGTTGCTGGCATCGTAGACGAACTTCGGGTTGTCGTTCAGCTGCTTGTTCATGTCGTAGTGCGCGGCGTCGAAGTTGGCGCCGATCTTGATCACGTGCGCTCCGGCCCACTGCAGGCCGGTGTACGTCCAGTCATCGCGCAGCGAGAACCGGTTTTGCGTGAGCGCTTGCGCCGCATCGTCGCCACCAACCCAGTAGTTGCCGAATGAGACCTGGATCGGCGTGGTGAAATCGATGGGGTCCTGGTTCCACAGATAGTGCTGGTACGTGAGGAGCGCTTCGTTCGTCCAGTCGTTCCCGAAGTAGGTGTGCTTGGCCGTACCGGTGTAGACGTTGTCGCGGTGATTCTCGCCGCTCTCGAACACGCGGGTCGCGTCGGAGAACTGACCCCCGAAGCCGCGCGTGTCCGTCTCGTGCCGAATGCTGCCGGTCACCTCGAGCTGCTGCTGCTCGTTAGGCACGTAGGTGAGCTTGCCGAATCCCAGATTCTCGTGGAACGGGGCGTTGTGCGACGTCTTGTTGAACGCCTGGATGGCCGCGGGGAACGTGCTCGGGTCGCCGCCGAATTGAGTCAGTCCCGTCCGGTTCTGATAGTCGCCCTCGTAGGAGCCAAAGAAAAAGAGCTTGTCCGGTACAATGGGGCCGCCCAGGTTCGCGCCGACGAGATAGCGGCTGTAGTCCGGCTTGGCCACACTGTCCGCGCGGGCAAAGGAGTCTTGTGCGACGAGGCTCTTGTTCTGCAACTCGGTGAAGAAGCCACCGTGCCACTCGTTGGTCCCGGACTTGGTGACGGCGGTGATGATTGCGCTCGACGCTTTCTGATATTCGGCCTTGAAGTTGTTGGTGATGATGCGGAATTCCTGGATCGCGTTGCGCGGGAACGGATTGCCGCGGCTCGCGTCCTGTCCCGCCACGCCACCGGTAATGATGTCGTTCTTGTAGCTCGCGCCATCGATGAAGACGTTGATCTGTTCAGCCGGTTGGGCACCGGCGGCGAATTCCTTACTCGTACCATCCAGCCGGTCGGGCGGCACACGCGTGCCTGGGGCCAACGTCGCGAGGTCGAGGAAGTTGCGGCTGCTGGTGGGCAGGTCATTGATCTGCTGCTGACTGACGTTGGTCGCGACCTCTGTCGATCGCGTCGATGCCGGTGCGGCCGCGACCACGCTCACGCCGGCCAGCTGGACCGCGGTGTCGCCGAGCTGGATATCGAGCGCGACATCCACGCCGACGCCGACCTGCACGCGCTGCGTGCTCACCGCCGAGCCGATGCGCCGCGCCGACACCTCGTACTCGCCGGGCGTTAGGCCCGGGAGCGTGTAGAAGCCGGTCTCGCGTGTGGTGGCGAACCGTTGGACGCCGGTCGAGACGTTTTTCGCCGTTAGGCTGGCGCCGTTGAGCGGCGCGCCCGCCTTGTTGGTCACGTACCCGCGAATACTACCGGTCGTCGTCTGCGCGGCGGCGCCGTGGACGAGGACCATGGCGAGGGCGATCGCGCTCACGCAGAAGAGGGATCGCCGCGCCGCACGTTGGAACCTCATGGAGCATACCTCCCTTGACGAACGTGAATGGCGCTCCCCCGGGAACGCGGTGTGGACGAAGGGACTCGGGTCATGCAGCGGGGTTCCCGCTGGAGCTCCGAACGACGAGATGCGCAGGCACGAGCTCGCGCTGTCTGGTGACGCCGTTGCCATCCCGCACGTGCTCGAGCAATCGCTCCGTCGCTCGCACGCCGAGGGTGCTGATGTCGACGTGCACCGTGGTGAGCGGCGGATTCATGTAGCGAGCCATCGGGATGTCGTCGAAGCCGACAACGGATATGTCTTCAGGCACGCGCAGTCCGCCCGCGCCGAGCGCGCTGAGCGCGCCGATCGCCATTGAATCGTTGGCGGCAAAGACGGCCGTTGGGCGAGGACTCGCGTCGAGAATCGCTTGTCCGGCGCGAAACCCCGAGGCTTCGGTGAAGTCACCGCCCACTTCGATGGCGTCCGGTGCCGCGATGCCGGCTTGGCGCGTGATGTCGCGAAACGCGCGCAGCCGCTCATCGGAGTCGTAGTTGCGCGCCAGACCGGTGATCATGGCGATGCGCCGGTGTCCGCGGTCGACGAGGTGGCGCATCGCTTCGCTCGCGCCTTCGTAGTTGGCGATCACGATCGAGTCGTGCTGGTCCTGTTCGGCGGGACAATTGAGCAGCACGACCGGGAAGTGGTCGCGGAGAGAAGTCACCGCATTCCGGGCATCCAGGTCGGGCGACATGACCAGCAGTCCGTCGACGCGGCCGCGCATGGCGCGAAACGCGGCGACGATCTCGCGGTCGTCGCCATGAGACCGTGAGACGAGCAGGTGGTAGCCGGATGCCTGGACGGTGCGGTCGATGCCGCGAATGACTTCGGAGAAGAACTCCCCGTAGAGATCGGGAAGGAGGACGCCGAGGGTGCTCGTTCGGCTGGTGATGAGACTTCGCGCGGCGGCGTGCGGGCTATAGCCGAGCTTGGCAGCAATATCGAGGACGTGCTTGCGCGTGGAGTCGCTCACGACTCCGCTGTCGTTGCACACCCTGGAGACGGTGGCAACGGACACGCCTGCCTCTCGCGCCACGTCTTTGATGGAGGCCAAGGGATGGCTCCAGCTGGTGTCGTTGGTAGGGCAAGCCGCTCAGGCGGCATGTAATCGATTACAGAAATCGTTTACAATGCCGGAATTGTCAAGCCCGGGGTGAAGCCCCTGGTTGTCTCGTCCTCGAATTGTGGGAAGGTGATCAGCCGCCGGCGGTCTCAGCAGTCCCTGTTTCGGTGGCCGCGCGGGCCAAGAGAGTTGGCAGTTGCTCTACGAAGCCCGATCGCGCGAGCACCACTCCTGCCCCGGCCTCTCGGCCTGCCTTGATCGCGTCGAGGTTGGTGTGCCCGGCGTAGCCGACGATGCGGAGCGACTCGCCGCCGGGCATCGCGCGCAACCGGCGGATCGCGGCCGAGGTGTCGATCGTGTCGGCCTCGAGATCGACGATGACTA
>JANWIK010000142.1 GCA_025449955.1 Gemmatimonadaceae bacterium | reverse complement strand
GGCGACATGCCCACCGGCGGGTCGCTCAATCAGGGCGACGGCGTGTACAAATCGAGCGACGCCGGCCTAACGTGGCGGCACATCGGGCTCGACTCCACGAGACAGATCCCGTCGCTCATCATCGACCCGCACGACCCGAACCTCGTCCTCGTGGCCGGGCAAGGCGACCTGCACCAGAAGAGCGCCGCGCGCGGCGTGTTTCGCACCGCCGATGGCGGCGCGACGTGGACGCGCACGCTCGTTACCGACGACTCGACCGGCGTCGAGAAGCTCGCCGGCGCGTTCGATGACCCGCAGGTGGTCTTCGCGACAACCGACCGCCACTACTCCGCGCCCGGCGCCATTCAACGCCGCGGCGCGGCGCCGCAATCCGGACCCACCGGCACCGCGCTCTACAAGTCGGCCGACGAGGGCCTAACGTGGCACGAGATCACGGGCGGCGGGCTCCCGCGGCTCTTCGGCCGCACGTCCGTCGCCGTCGCCGCGCACACGAACGCCCAACGCGTCTTCCTGATCGACAACTCCGGCCTCTATCGCTCCGACGATGGCGGCTCCTCGTGGCGTCAGATGGACTCCACCGACCATCGCATCGCCAACGGCCAGGGCGGCTACAACTGCGGCGTCTACGTCGATCCGCAAAATCCCGACATCGTCTACACGATCAACACGTCCAGCTACATCTCGACCGACGGCGGCACCACGTTCACCGGCTTCAAGGGCGCGCCCGGCGGCGACGACCCGCAGCAGCTGTGGATCGATCCGACTAACGGAAAGCGTATGCTGTTGGGCCTCGATCAGGGCGCGACGGTGACGCTCGACGGCGGACAGACCTGGAGCCTGTGGTACAACCAATCCACGGAACAGGTCTATCACATCTCGACCGACGCGTCGTTCCCGTTCTGGATCTACGCGACGCAGCAGGACGCCGGCGCGGTGCGCACGCGCAATCGCGGCAACATGGGCGCGATCACGCCGCTCGACTGGAGTCCGGTGCCGAGTTGGGAATGGGGCACCATCGTGCCCGATCCGCTGCACCCGGACACGGTGTACGCGAGCGGAAACGGCATCGTGAAGATCACGTATCCGAGCGAGCAGTGGATCAACGTGAGCCCGGCGCAGGATCCCGCGCTCAAGCTCCGCACGACATCCACGCAGCCGCTGGTGTGGGCGCCGTGGAACCAGCACGAGTTGTTCACGGGTTTCCAGTACCTCATGGCCACGACCGACGGCGGCGCGCACTGGGCCAAGTTAGGCCCAGATTTGGGCGTGCCGCACGGCCAGGAGCCCACCGCGCCCGCGCCGCCGTCGCGCGGCGGCCCCCCGGGTCCGCCTAACGGCGGGGTGATCGAAACCATCGCGCCGTCGTCGGTCGCCGCCGGCACGATCTGGGTGGGCACCAACAACGGCCTCATCCGCGTCACGCGCGACCTGGGCAAGACGTGGTCCGACGTCTCCATCGCCGGCCTGCCTAACGCTGCCCGCGCCGACATCGTCACCATCGATGCGTCGCACACCGACGCGGCCGCGGCCTACGTGGCCGTCGACGAGCACAACCTCGGCGACGACACGCCGTATCTCTTCCGCACGCACGACTACGGAAAGACGTGGACCAAGATCGTCACCGGCCTTCCCACCGAGGAGCCGAGTGGCAGCTTCGCGCACGTCATCCGGAATGATCCCAAGCGCGCCGGCTTGCTGTTCGCCGGCACCGAGAGCGGCATGTACGTGTCGTTCGACGACGGCGACCACTGGCAGTCGCTGCAGCTCAATCTGCCCAACACGTCGTACCGTGACATCACGTTCCACGGATCCGATCTCATCGTCGGCACGTACGGACGCGGCATCTGGGTGCTCGACGACTACACGGTGCTGCGCGATCTCACGCCGGCCATCGCCGGCGCGCCCGTGCATTTGTTCAAGCCCGACGACGCCGTGCGCGTCCGCCGCAACGACGGCGCCGACACGCCGTTTCCGCCCGAGGTGCCGCACGCCCTCGATCCGCCCGACGGCCTCATCATCTATTACACGCTCGCCGCCGCGCCGCGCGGCGACGTCACGCTCGACGTGGTCGACGCGTCGGGCACCGTGGTGCGCCACATGTCGAGCGCGCCGACCAAGCCGTTGGATGAAGCCGCGGAACCGCCCGAGCCGAACTTCTGGCTGGCCAAGCCCGAGCCCATGCCGACCGCCGTCGGCCTCAACCGCGTGAATTGGGATTTGCGGTGGGACGCGCCGCCGGCCTTCGGGCATACGTACGAGATCAACGCCAACCCCGGCCTAACGCCGGCGTCGCCCGAGGGGCCGCTGGCGCTCCCGGGCGTCTACATGCTCAAGCTCACCGTGAACGGGACGGCGTACACGCAGACGGCCACCGTGCGCAACGATCCGCGCTCGCCCGCCACCTCCGTGGCGCTCCGGGCGCAGAACGCGCTCATGATGCGCCTCTATCACGGCCTAACGGAGGCCTGGTCGGGCTATCACGCGGTCGCCGGCCTGCGCGCCGACGCGGACAAGGCGGCCGGCGCCTCCGCACCCGCCGACGTCGTCGACGCAATCAAGAGTTTCGACGAGAAAGTCGACAGCGTGGCCGGGAATCCCGAAGGCAACCGCTTTCGCTTCGGACGCGGCGCGGCGCCGGCGCCCGACTACGTGCGCGTGAGCGGAACGCTCGTGCAGCAGCTCGAGGCCCAGGACAACGGCGACATGGCGCCCACGGTGTCGTCGCTCGCCGGCACCGACTCGGTGTGCAAGGATTTGGCGACCGTCGACGCCGCGGCCCGGCGCCTAACGACCACCGACCTGACGGCGCTCGACGCCGTGCTCGGCCGGCATTCGTTGTCCGAGGTCCACGCACCGGCGCCGCCCAAGGCGCGGACCGGCTGTTGACCGACCGCGCCTGGGCAGACCGCATCAGGATCGTGAAGGGCCCGCGGTCTGCCACAGGTGCAGGAGGGCGTAGCTCCGCCATGGACGCCACGCTTGCGACGCGGCCTCCGCCGCCCTCGCGCTCACGCCGCCTAACGCCTTGCGGGCCGCGATGTCTTCCTTCGGGAAGGCGTCCGGCCAGCGCGTGGCGCGCATGGCGATGTACTGCGCGGTCCACGGGCCGACGCCCGGCAACGCGGTGAGCCGCGCGATGCTCTCGTCGGGCTGCGCACCCGGCTCGAGCACCAGCCGTTCCGCCGCCATCTCGCGCGCCAGCGCGACGATGCTCTCGGCGCGCGTGCGCACGATGCCCAGCGCCGCCACCTCCTCGACGCGCGTGCGCGCCACGCGCTCGGCCGTCGGTGCGAGGCGATCGAGTCCGCCGTAGGGCGTCTCGATGTGCTCGCCTAACGCAATGGCGAAGCGGCCGGCGATCGTCGTCGCCGCCTTCACCGTGATCTGCTGGCCCAGGATCGCGCGCACGGCCAATTCGAATCCGTCGAATCCCCCGGGGACGCGGAGGCCCGGATGGCGCGACACCGAATCGGCCAGCACCGGATCCTGCGACAGGTGCGCCGCGATCACATCCGGCCGCGCGCTCAGATCGAACAGGTGACGGAGCCGTCCCAGGAGCGCCGGCAGCACCGGCGTCAACGAATGCGGGAGCTCCACGAGCAGGGCGCGCTGTGCCGGCGCGTGGCGCACGCTCACCCATCCCGTGTGCGAGCCTAACTGTACCGTGCGCCGATAGGCGTCGCCGTCGATCGCCTCGACGCCGCACATGGCACGGGCCTCGAGGAACGCGAGCAGCCCGGCCCAATCGAGCGGCGGCCGATACGCCAGCTGCAACGTGAACGTATCCGTCGCCACGTCGCGTGTGTTCGGCGTCGCTTTCCGGAACTGCGTCGGCGGAATGCCATACCGGCCGTTGAATGCGTCGTTGAATCGCCGCACGCTCGAGAATCCGCTGGCGAAGGCGACCTCCGACACCGGCAGCCTGGTGTCGGTGAGCAGTTGCTTGGCCAAGAGCAACCGCCGCGTGAGCACCAGGTCCATGGGCGACACGCCTAACTCGCGCTGCAGCATGCGGCGAATCTGGCGGGAGCTCCAGCCGAATCGCGCCGCGATCGTCTCGAGACCCGCGCCATCGTCGAGCATCCCCTCATCGATGCGGTGCGCGATGAGACTCGCGATGCGTTGGGCATCATCCACGGGAGCATTGCCGGGCGCGAGCTCTGGCCTGCACCGGAGACACGGTCGGAAATTCGCCTTCTCGGCGGCCACGGCGCTGTCGAAGAATCGGCAGTTCGCAGCCTTCGGCGTGCGCGCCGTGCAGACCGGCCGACAGTAGATGCCGGTCGACGTCACGCCCACATAGAACACGCCGTCGAAGCGCGGGTCGTGCGAGGCGAGGGCGGTGTAAAGCGCAGTGTTGTCGGGTGTCATGGCCAGCAACCTAGCCCGAGAGCTTCGCCGATACTAGCCAGTTTCGGACACCCTTGTCGTTTCGCCTGAAGCGATGCTGCCAGGGTGAACGCGCGGCAGGAAGCGGTGCTCGTTGGCATGTCCGAAAACGGCCAGCTGCGTACCGCGGGCGAGCACATATTGCGCCCGGGTTCTGCACCAACCGACATTTGCATGGGGAGATCAACGATGACCGCAACCTTGAGTGCCCGCGATCGCGCGCCGCGCGCCCGCGGCGAAACCGCCGACGTCATGCACGTCGCCATCGTCCGCTCGCCGATCGGTCTGGTGCTCGTCGCGTGCAGCGGCCAAGGGCTCGCCGCCGTGCTCCTGGGCGATGATCGCGACGAGTTGCGCCAAGAGCTCCGCCGCCGCTTTCCGTTAGGCCAGTTCGCCGGCGCCGATCAGGCGCTCGACCGAATCGCGGCGAAAATCGTCGCGCTGATCGACGAGCCCGCCCGCGCGCTCGACGTCGCGCTCGACACCCGCGGCACGCCGTTCCAGCAGGACGTGTGGCGGGCGTTGCGCGCGATTCCGGCGGGCACCACCACCACGTATGGCGACTTGGCAACGCAGCTCGGCCGCCCGCGGTCAGCGCGCGCGGTCGGCGCCGCGTGTGCCGTCAACCCGATCGCGATCCTCATTCCGTGCCACCGCGTCGTGGCGCGTGATGGCGACCTCACGGGGTATCGCTGGGGCGTCGAACGCAAGCAAGCTCTCCTTGAGCGCGAAGCCTCGGCTCGGCGAGGGCGCTGACTACGGCCGCGCACGCCTCCCTCAAGTCGGCGACGGACATTTCGCGACGGTCCTGCGCGCAGTACGTTCACGGCGTATGACCGTCGCACTTTCCGTCGTCGAGGACGCGTGGAAACCGAGCTCGATGCCCTGATCCAGCGCGCTGACCAGGCCGACCCGGTTGCCGCGGACAAACTGTTCCGGATGCTGTACCACGAGCTGCACCGGCTGGCTGAAATCCAGCTCCGGCGCGCGAACGCAGCCGTCACGTTGGGCACCACGACGCTGCTCCACGAGGCCTACCTCAACATTTCGGGGCGGCCGCAGCTATCGTTTCCCGACCGGCTGCGGTTTCTCGCGTACGCGTCGCGCGCCATGCGCGGGCTCATCATCGATTACGCGAGGCGGCGGCGGGCGCGAAAGCGCGGGAGCAACTTCGAGGTGACGCTCGAGGGCGCCGAGGGCGTGGCGGCGTTCAGCGTCGCCGATGAGCAGGAGCTTTCTCAGTTAGGCGACGCGCTCGACGAGCTGGCGGCGATCGAGCCGCGCCTGGCCGAGCTCGTCGATCTCCACTTCTTTGGTGGGTTTTCGTTCACCGAAATCGCCGGCCTGCGCGGCGTGTCCGACCGCACGGTGCAACGCGACTGGCGCAAGGCCCGCGCGCTCCTCCACCGCTCGATCCTCGGCGACGGAGAGGGAGAACCCGCCGCCGGTTAGGCAAGTGGCCTGTGCCTAACGGAGCGAGGCGCGGAGCCGCGCCGCGTCCGCGGTGATCGCGTGCCGCGTACCCGCGCCGGCCCTGAGCTCGGCCACCGCGGAATCGAGCGCCGCCTTCGCCGACGCCGTGTCGCCCGTCGCAAGCAGCGCGCGCGCTTCCGCGAGCCGCGCCTCGCCCACGTACGCGTCGGTCGCCACCGTTGCCGAGTCCAGCGACGACACATCGCGCGCATCGCGCGCGTACCGAAGCGCGGCCGCCGGTTGGCGGGAGCCGAGCGCTGCGTCCGACGCCAGTACCAACGCCGCGCCGTACACGCGGCGCCGCTTGCCATCGAAGTAGCCCTGCTCGCGCAATACCGCTTCGACGTCCGTGCGCGCCGCGTTGGCGTCGTGGCGCGCCATCGCGAGACGCGCATCGATGATCCGCGAGTCCGTGATTTGGTCGTCGACGCTCCGAATGGCCAGTCGGGTTTCGATCGCCTGGAGGCGCGCGGCGCTTCGCCGCGCGTCGCCGAGCTTGCCTAACTGCAACTGCGCCAGCGCGAGGCCGAACAATCCCCGCCCCTGCCAGTACGTATTGTGCGCGGCGTCCGCCTGATCCACGAGGACGCCGAAATACTTCGTGGCGGAGTCAGCGTCGCCCTGGAACAGGGCCACGTGCGCGTAGTGGATGAGCGCCTGTTCTGGAATGCGCCCCGACGGGTCGCTGCGCGCGACCTGCTCGAGCGCACCGTGCAGTACCAGCTCGGCTCGAGCAGTCTGGCCCAAATCTCTCAACATGTCGCCCAGATCGTGCTGAAGGGTCGCCTGCGACATCGTTTGTCCGCGACCCGTGCTGTCCATGATCGCGATGGCGCGACGCAGTGCACCGAGGGCGTCGCGATAGCGGCCGTCCGCGTATGCCACATCGGCGGACGTGGACAGCATCCCGACGTACACCAAATCGTTCGTTAGGCCGAGGCTATCTCGGATCGCGAGCGCGCGTTGGACCGCGGGACCGCTGCGCTCATGGGGACCGGCTTCCACGTCGAGCTCGGCGGCGTTCAACAGACACAACGACGCGACGCGCGGATCGGCGTGTGCGAACTGTGGCTCGAGGTTGTGCAGCCTCGCGTGCGCGACGTCGTAGTTTCCGTCCTCGCGCAAGTTGTCCACCTCGTCGCACCGCGCCTCGAGCAGCGCCGCGCTGTCCGGAATGACCGCGGCGAGCGACTCCGCGCGCGCGATCAGTCCGCCGCGAATCTTCGTGTCGTTCAGCGTCCCGTATTGATCGGCCAGCTGCAACAGGATCGGCACGAGCAATCGCGGCTGACTCGCGTACTCGCGCTCCACCGCGCTGCGGCCGCGGTCGAGGATCTCTTTCATCGTGATCGGCTTGTCGCCCACCTGGCTCATGAGCACCGATTGGAATTCCGCCTGCGCGTTGGCGAGGCGCGTCGCCTCGAGCGCGGCGTCACGCTGTCGTTGGGCGTCTTGCATCTTCGCGACCGAAAACACCGTGGCGGCGACGAGCACCACGGCAATCGCCGCCGCGGCCGCCGCCGTCCCGCGGTGCCGCCTAACGAACATGCGGCCGCGATAGGCGAGCGAGTCGCGGCGCGCGCTCACGGGCTCGTGTCGCAAGAGCCGCTCGAGATCCAGGCCGAGTGCGGCGACCGTCTGGTAACGCTCGTGCGAATCCTTGCGCAGCGTCTTGGCGAGAATGTTGTCGAGATCGCCGGCTCCAAGGCGGGCCGGCTCCACGTCGAACAGGGCGCGCAGCTCGTCGGCCGACGACGCGCACCCCTCGGCCGTCGGGTGCTTGCCGGACACGAGCACGTAGAGCAGCACGCCTAACGCATAGACGTCGGTGGCCGTCGTGATGGCGCCGCCGCGCACCTGCTCCGGCGCCGCGTAGTCGGGCGTGAAGGCCCGGCTGCCCTCCGCCGTCAGCGCCGACTGCGCGCCGGCGTCCGCGCGATCGAGCAGCTTCGCGATGCCGAAATCGAGAAGTTTGACGGCGCCGTCCCGCGTCACCAGGATGTTGGATGGCTTGAGGTCGCGGTGCACGATCAGGTTCGCGTGCGCGTGTCCGACGGCCGCGATCACGTTCAGCACGAGGCGGATGCGGGCATCGATGCCCAACCGGTGCTCGCGGACGTACGCGTCGATGGGCTGCCCGTCCACGTGCTCGAGCACCAGGTAGGGCTGTCCGCTCGGACTCACGCCGGCGTCGAGCAGCCGCGCAATGCCGGGGTGCGTTAGGCGCGCGAGCACCGAGCCTTCGCGCTGGAAGCGGGCCTGCCCTGTCGGGCTCAAACGTGCCAGGTTGAGCAGCTTCACCGCCGCCCGGCCCTCGAATCGGCCATCAGTCCGGCGGGCGAGCCACACCGAGCCCATCCCGCCTTGGCCGATCGGCTCGACGAGCGTGTATGCGCCCAGCTCGAGCCCGGCGAGCGACACGGCAACAGGCTCCGCCAGGAATCCGCGGCGATCAGCTTCCGCCTCACCCGACAGGAGCGACGTCAACTCGAAGGCGATCTCGGGAGAACTTGTGCTGAGCTCGCTCAACCACCGCTCGCGCTCTGCGTCCGGCAGGTCGAGCGCGTGATCGAGGAGCGGCTCGAGCTCCTTCCACCGCTCGCGGTCCATGGCGGCCATCTGGTGCGTCCGTCGGTGAAATGGCCTTCCAGCTTACCGGAGTCGCGGTCGCTGTGCCAGTCGCACGCGCATGCCGTTTTTCCTCAACCAGTTGTCTGCGCCGCGCCTCGTCGTCATGTTTCGGTCGTATCTAGCTGCTGTCACATAATGTTGCTCCCGCCGCCGTTCATCATTCACTCCCAATAGAGTCATCACGCTGCCCAGCGCGCGCGTTGTTCGCTCGTGCCCCAGCGCGCCGCTCGCTCGTCAAGCTGGATGAGCGGAGCCGATGTCGGCTCCTACTTCCCGGCCCCGATTCGGTACCCGATCGCGATGAAGCGTACGGACCTCATTCCAGTCGTCATTCTGCTCCCGTTGCTCGGCTTCGTGGCCGCTCAGGTCACGCAGACATCGCATCCTGCGTCCGAGTTGCGTGTGAGCGCGATTCCCGTCGAAGCGCACACCGAAGCTGGTCGGTTAGGCGTGGCCCGCCATACCGCCGAACCGGTGATCGCCACGCCGGCGCCGTTGCCTGCCGCGCCCACCGAAGCGGCGCGCGATCTCGGCGACGTGCGCGACCGGTTGGCGACGGGCGCCGCCGGCACCTACATCGACGAAATCCTGTTGGAGCGCGACTCGTCGCTCGCGCGCTGGCCGGATCGCACGTCACAACCGATCAAGGTGTGGATCGGGAGCGGCGCCGGCATCGCTGGTTGGAGCGACACGTTCCCGGCGCGTGTTCGCGATGCGTTCGAAGAATGGAGCGACCTCGGAATTCCGGTGCGCTTCCAGTTCGTCACCGACTCGGCGGACGCGGACGTGCACGTCGCGTGGATCGATCACTTCGACACGCCGATCAGCGGCAAGACGTTGTGGGCGCGCGATCGCAACTGGTGGATCGTGAACGCCAACATCACGCTGGCGCTGCACCACAACGCCGGTGAGGCGCTGGACGATTCGAGCGTCAAGGCGATCGCCTTGCACGAGGTCGGCCACTTGTTAGGCCTCGACCACACGAACGACACCACCGACATCATGACGGCGCGGGTCCGCGTGCGCGACTTGTCGAACGCCGACCGCGCCACCATGAAGCTGCTCTACACGCTGCCGCCTGGTAGCATCCGCCAGGGCAAATAGCGGCGAGCGGGATCCCCGATGCGGCGCGCGCCG
>JANWIK010000141.1 GCA_025449955.1 Gemmatimonadaceae bacterium | reverse complement strand
GCCTGCTCGATGGCGACTTTGTCTAACGCAATGGCCGCGCGGTTCGTTCGGCGGGCCACGGCGACACTCGCCGGCGCGAAGTCGATGCCGTGAACGCGACCGCTGCCCGAACGCGCCGCGAGCTTGGCCACCGTTCGCCCGCCGCCGCACCCCACGTCGAGGATCGTGTCGCCCGCGGTGATCGTCACGTGCCCGAGCCCCCAGTCGGTGAGCTTGGAATGCCGGCGATTCATCGACCACACGCTCAGGCGGCCGGCCCATCCGCTCGGCTTGCTCCATCGTAGAGTGGATTGTTTCCCTTTGTCGGCCGAGCCGAGCACAATGATGGGCACGTGATCTCCGGTGTCGTGTAACGGAAGGCGGGGTCTCTTGTGAGATGATGGAACAGCACGCTCGCGATCGCTACCATCCGCGGCGACGGCCCTTCGACAGCCGATCATGTTCTGTCACGCTCTTGACAGGTACGCCGTGTACGTTCACGTCGTGCGCTTCACGTCACGATGACCAACGCGACCAGCCCGCGGCGATGGACCGGCTACATCATCGCCATCGCGGCGATCGTCCTGCTGTCGATACCGGTGTCCGGGGAATCGCTCGGTGCGCGCTTCATCGCGTCGCTGCGCATCGCCAAACCGGCGCCGGTGAGCGCGGGCGCGCCGTCCCTCGCGCCGGCCGCCAACAGCCGGCATCTGGACGACGTCGTCCTCGGCATCCTCGCCGAGACCACCGTGGTCGCCAGCGACGACCCGGATCGCGTCGTGGCAATCGATTCCGCGGCTCGTCTGGTGACCTTCCGGCCGCGCCTGCTGCACGCGCGCACCGACCCGCCTTTCGTTAGCACTATCGGCGCGCGCAGCACCAGCGCGCGCGTGGACGCGGCGCAACTGCGCACGCTGCTCGGCGAAGCCGGGCGAGCGGTCGATTCGGTTCCCACGAGCGTCGACGGCGCCGACGTGTCGGTGAGCGTTCCGACCGGCGTGCGCGTGGCATACGGCAACTGTCCGGCGCCCGAGGCGAACACCCTGGCGGCACAGCTCAACGGGCCGCCGCCGCCGACGGCGCAGAACAGCTCGTGCGTGGTCCTAACGGAGACGGCCGAGCCCGCCGTGCGCGCACCGCCGGCGCTCGACACGGCGGCGGTGCTCGAGCTCGCGCTGGAGTTGACCGGCATGAGCCCCGATCAGGCGCGGGACTTCCGGGGGCTGTTCTCGTGGCGCGAGAGTCTCGTGCTGGCGCCGCCGCGCTTCATGCGCTCGTACGAAATCGTTCACGTGGGCGGCACGCCGGCCATGTTGATGATCACCGCCGGACGGCGCGGCGCGGCGTACGAGCTCGCGTGGATCGACGCCGGCGTCGTGTTCGCGCTCACCGGCTACGGCAGCCCCGGCGATGCCGTTCCGCTCGCCGCGTCGGCGGCCCCATGAGCGCGCCCAACGGCGGGTTCGCGATCGACGCGCGCGGGTTGTCCAAGACGTTCGGGCCGCGCACCGCCGTGCGCGACCTCTCGCTCACCGTGAAACGCGGCGAGATCTTCGGGTTCCTCGGGCCTAACGGAGCGGGCAAGAGCACGTCGATCAAGATGCTGCTCGGGCTCGTCCACCCGACCGGCGGCCAGGGCTCCGTCCTCGGTGCTCCGTTAGGCGCGCCGAGCGTGCGCCGGGACATTGGATTCCTGCCCGAGGATTTCCGCTTCTACGATTGGCTCACCGCCACCGAGCTCTTGGTGTTGCACGGCCGGCTCGCCGGCCTAACGGACGCGAAGGCGCGGGCCCGCGCACCCGAGGTGCTCGAGCTCGTGGCCATGAGCCCGCACGCGCACCGCCGCTTGCGCGGATTCTCGAAGGGGATGCTGCAGCGCCTCGGCCTCGCGCAGGCGCTCATCCATGAGCCCGCTTTGATCTTTCTCGACGAACCGACGTCCGGACTCGACCCCATGGGGCGGCGCATGGTGCGGGACGTCATCCGGCTCCAGCGCGATCGCGGAGCCACGGTGTTTCTCAATTCGCATCTGTTGAGCGAGATCGAGATCACGTGCGATCGCGTCGCATTCATCAAGGACGGCGAGATCGTCGCCAGCCGCGACATGGCCGACGCATCGGCCGCCGGTGCGCGACACGTGTCCGTTCGCGCACGCAATGCGTCAGCCGCGATGCTCGGCCGCATTGCACCGCCGGCGACGAACCCATCGCTGAGCGGCGACGAGATCCGGTTCGATGTGCCGTTTGAGGATGCCATCGCGGACGTCGTGCGGGCCCTCGTCGAAGCCGGGGCACAGGTGGTGCGCGTGTCGCCGGAGCGAACGTCACTGGAGGATGAGTTCATGCGGCTGGTCGGCGAGGACCACGCACTATGAGCGTGCACGAGAGCTCCCGGGTGCTCCGGATCGTCGCCGGCGTCACGCTCCGTGAGGCAGCGCGCCGCCGGATCCTGTGGGTTGCGTTAGGCGCGGCCGTGTTGCTGCTGGCGATCTTCGCCGTGGCGCTCCGCCTGCAGGTGCTCGAGTTCGAGGGCCGCCCCATGTCGCCATTCGTCCGGTATCAGGTCGAGAGCGGCATGTTGATGATCGGATTGTACACGTGCGATCTCCTCGCCGTGGTCATGACGATCCTGACGTCGATCGACACACTCGCCGGCGAGATCGGCTCGGGCACCATCCTCGCGATTGCGACCAAACCCATCACGCGCGCGCAGATCCTCATCGGGAAGTTTCTCGGATTTTCGGCGATGGTCATCGTGTATGTCGCATTGACGTTCGGCGGGACGATCGCCGTGGCGCACGCGGTGACGGGCGTGCTACCCGAGCACGCGCTGCGCGGGTTTCTTCTCATCGCGTTCGAGTGCCTGGTCGCCCTCACCGTCACGTTCTACCTGGGCACTCGCTTCTCCACGATCACGGCCGGCGTTTTCGCGCTCGGGCTCCAGGGTGTGGCGTTCATGGGCGGATGGCTGGAGCAGGTGAGCGGTTTTTCGCAGAGCCAGCACATCGTGACGCTCGGCGTCATCACGAGCCTGATCATGCCGAGCGAATCGGTGTGGCGTCGCGCGGCATTCGAGATGCAGACGCCGCTCGCCGGATCGTTGTCGTTCTCGCCGTTCGCCAACGTGTCGATTCCGAGTGGCGCGGCGCTGGTGTACGCGGCGCTGTTTGCGACTGCCCTGTTCCTGGCGGCGATCTACCGGTTCCGCAAGCGCGATCTGTAGCGGCGCCGCTGGCGCCTAACGGGCGCCACTACTTGTTGCCGTGCTGGCGCGCGTCGAGCGCCGCCACGAGACGTTTCGGCGCCACCGCCCGATAACTCTCCTCGAGCCACGCTTCGAACGTCTCAAAGGGCGCGTCGCGCGTCGCATCGACCCGCGCCGTCACCCATCCGTGCTTGCCGAGCCCGTATCCGGTGGGCTCCACGTCGGAGATCTCGAGTGCTTCCGCCGACGAGTGCGGAAGCTTGACCGAGAAGCTCACCGCTCGCCCTTCGGCGTGCAGAAACACGAACACCTTGCCGCGCACCTTGATCGCGCGCTCACCCCACGGGAAATCCTCCGTGGTCTCCGGGAACGCGAGTGCGACCGCACGGAGCCGGCCGGCGAGCGATCGTGGGTCCAGTTTCACAGGCGACATGCGTCCTCACTATTGCACACTGATCGGCGGCCGGTACCGCGACCGGGTCGCGTCCTGATACGCGCGCGCCACGCCTAACAGAGCGCGGTCGGCGCCGTGCGGCCCCACGATCTGCATGCCGAGGGGCAGGCCGTGGTGATCGAGGCCGACCGGCACCGTGATGGCCGGCAAGCCAAAGTAGTTGCAGAAGAACGTATTGTCGGGAGAAACCGCCTGGTCGCCGCGGGCGCGCGCGTCTTCCACCGTTGGCGTGGTGCCCGTCACCGTCGGCAGCACGATCGCATCGACGTCGCCGAACAACAGCGCGCCGATACCGGCGCGGTGCGCGCGAATGCCGCTCACGTCGAACGATGCGGCATCGAAGGGCATCGACACGCGCACAGTCTCAATGTCCAACGTGCGAATCCGCGCGACGAACACCTCGAACGCCGACCGCACGGCGTTGTCGGCGGCGAAGTTGGTCGCGATGCCGACGCGGCGCACCGGCTTGCCCTCCCGGGCCGCGTCGGATCCTCGCGGGTGGTCGCCATCCCGCGGCGTCACGGCATCGAGCACCAACAACACGTCGGCGGCGCTCCGCGCCGTTAGGCACGGGTGGCTCAGGAGCAGAATCGCCGGGTCCGCCTCCTCGCCGGCCAGAATACCCGCCGTGCTCAACACGCCGAACGTCGGCTTGAGACAGGTCACGCCGCAGATCGAGGCCGGCAGACGACCCGACCCGATGGCGTCCGTATCGACGGTCGCGAAACACAACCCCGCCGCGACGGCGGCCGCCGACCCTCCGGAGGAACCGCCGGCCACGTAGTGCGCGTTCCACGGATTGACGACGGGACCGAACGCGCCGGCGAGCGAAGTCGTGCCCATGCCTAACTTGTGCATGTTGGTCTTGCCGACCAGCACGGCCCCGGCATCGCGGAGCCGCACGACCATCTCGGCGTCGTGCGCGGGGACGCGGTTGGCAAAGTGCTCGAACGCGGCGGTGGTCCGGATACCCGCGGTGTCGTAGAAGTCCTTCACGGCCACCGGCACGCCGTGCAACGGGCCGCGCCACTGTCCGGAGGCCATCTCGCGCTCCGCATCGCGCGCGTGCTGCTGCGCGAGGTCCGTGGTGACGGTGATGAACGCGTTGAGCGTCGGATTGAGCGCGGCGATGCGTTCGAGACATCGCCGTGTGACGTCCAGCGGCGACAGGCGGCCCGTTCGCATCGATGCGCCGACGTCGGCGATCGACGCGAAGCAGGGCTCTGTCTTGTCCGGCATCGGCGTGGCCGGGCCGCTCGCTAACGCCTGCGGCGCACCGTTAGTCCTTCTCGTGTTCGAGCGGCCCGACGCTGCCGGTCATCGCGTCGACGTTGACTTCGGTGATGCCGGGCTTGCCGGCGACTTTGATCTCGAACGAGTAGATCAATTTGCCGTGCTCGCGCTCCAGCTCCAGGCCCCGGATCTTGCCGTTAGGCACGTGTTGCTGCGCGATGGCCGCGGCACGCGTTTCGGTGATCTTGGCCGTCTTGAGCAGCGAGTCCGGCACGTCGCGCGTGTACGCCGGCGCCTGCGCGGCAGCGGCGACTGATGCGCCGGCGAGCAGCGCCGAGGCGAGTACCGCAATCGTGATCGTGCGCATAGGGGAGACCTCCTCGTGGTCGGTGGGACGGTACAGTCTGTCAGCCCCAACCTACTCATGACCACCTGTCTCTCCCATTACAATCCGCCGCGGCGCGTCGTGTGCGCTAAGTGGTCGCCCGCCGATATCGCATGTACACCACGCCGCTCGGCAGCGGCGACGCCTCGACGAGCGTCAGATCCAGCCGCTTCCGCGCCGGGAACAGTCGCTTGCCGCCGCCTAACGAGACAGGATACACGTGCAGGCGGTACTCGTCGACCAGATCGTGCTGCGCGAGCAGCTGGACCAGCACGCTGCTCCCGTCCAGCAGAATGTTCTTCCCCGGTTCCTGTTTGAGGCGCCGCACCGCGTCGACGGCATCGCCCTGAAGGAGCGTGGTGTTCCGCCACGCGGAGGTCGTGGTCAGCGTGCGTGACACCACGTACTTGCGAACGTTGTTCATCAGGTCGCCGAACGGGTCGCCCGCGGGCATCGGCTCGAACGCGCCGCCGTGGATCTCCCACGTCTTCCTGCCTAACAGAATGGCGTCGGACTCGGACATCGCCTGGAAGAAGTGGGCGCCGATGTCGTCGTGCCAATAGGGCCATGTCCACCCGCCCTGCGCGAAGCCGCCGTCGGTGTCCTCGTTCGCACCGCCGGGGGCCTGGATCACGCCATCGAGCGTGATGAATTCGGCCACGATCAGCTCTCTCATGGTGGTGCTCCGTTCGATGTGTGGTGCGGCGGCGTGCGCAAAGCGTCATTCGTTAGGCAGCCGCTCCCGGCACGGCGTAGTACAGCGCGACCATCCCGCTCGGGTAGACGTGCGTGTGCGTCAGCGCGAGCGGCGTGCGATCGGGCGTATGCGCGAGCATGGGGACGCCGCCGCCCAACAGCACGGGCACGATCGTCACCTCGACGACGTCCACCTGGTTGCCGGCCAGCAGCGCCGCGAACAATTGGCCGCCGCCGAACAACCAGATTTCGCCGTCTCCGCTCTCGCGTCTGAGCGATGATGCGACGGCTGCCGGGTCGCTCGACACGATGGTCACGCCATCGCGTGACTCCGGCGCGAGAGTGCGCGACACCACGAACACTCGCGTGCCCGGTTTCCACGGTGCCCCATGCGCGCGGACCACGTCATATGAGCGGCGTCCGAGGATGATCGTGTCCACGCGAGCGAAGAGCCCCGCGAAATCGACCGTCTCGTCGCTCAGGATCCAATCGAACGCATCGTGCGCGTCGGCGATGTAGCCGTCGAGGCTCATGGCGACGCTGTAGCGTAGTCGGCGCATGCGCTTCGCTCACGCGAATTCCGAGCCGTCAGCGCGCGAATCGGAGATGCGCGACCCCGGGCGCCGGCACGACATCCACGAGCGACAACCCGTGCAGCTCATCACCGACGTTGTCGAACAGGCGCTCGCCCCCGCCCAACAGAACCGGCGCGAGGGTCAGGTCCATTTCGTCGACCAGGCCGGCATCGAGATACTGTTGCGCGGCGCTCGCGCCGCCGGCCAGCGTCACATCCTTCCCCTGGGCCGCCCGTTTTGCTTGCGCCAACGCCGATTCGATGCCGTCGGTGACGAACGTGAACGTGGTGCCCTTCAACACGAGCGGCGGACGCGCGTGATGCGTGAGCACGAACACCGGATGATGGTACGGAGGCTCCGGTCCCCACCAGCCGTTCCACATGCGATCCGCTTTCCACGGACCGGGGTGGCCGCCGAACATGTTGCGGCCCATCACCGTGGCGCCGATGTTCGCCAGCCGCCGCGCGACGACGCCGGTGCTGGCGTTCACCTCGCCGCCCGTTAGGCCGTGCTGCGACCGCCACGCCTCGAGGGCGAACGCCCAGTCGTGCAGCCGCATCCCGCCGACGCCCAGCGGGTTGTCGAGGCTCTGGTTAGGCCCGGCCACGTACCCGTCGAGCGACATCGAAATCACGAACCGAAGCTTGGACACTGCCTCCCCTCCTCCACCTGGCCTATTCGAGAAGATCGGACCGATACTTCTGGTAACCCTCGCTCCTCACCGATACTCGCGATGCAACACTGTCGACGACGATGTCGAATGATGACGGCGGACGAATCTGCGTAAAATAGTAATCTTCCGCGGCATCCCAGCGCTCGTGCCACGCCTCGAGAAACGCGGCGCCCTCACGCTGCGCAAGGCGCGCCTGCCGTGTCGCACCCGGCGCCTCCACGAGAATCGTGCAGTCGACGAGGTCCGCAAATTCGGGGCGCGCCGAGTATGCCCCGTCCAGAATGATCACGGGTGCAGGATCGCGACGAACGGGTTCGGTGGACATGCCGTACGATCCGTCGGCGCGCACGCCGGCGAAGAAGTCGAACGCGTTCCAGACTGCAGGGCGTCCCGCACGCAGCGGCTCGAGCGCGAGGCGGCGCAAGCGACGCCAATCGATTGCGTCGCGCGCCCGTTCGCGCGGCGTTCGCGCACCCCAATCGGCCGACGTGAGCTCGGCGGCGAAGAAATCGTCGCCGGGAATCAGCGCAGCGTTCATGGCGGCCGCGACCTGCGAGGCGATGGTCGACTTGCCCGCGCCGCTGCGGCCATCGATCGCGACGACGAGCGGCGCGCCGCGTTCGAGGAGCATGCGCGAGAGATACTCGCGAAGTTTGTCGATCGCTTCGCCGCTCGCGTTCCGTTGGTCACGATGCACGTGCGGAATGTCAGCAGTGTTAGTACGGCATACGGCATCGCCGTCGCCATCGTTACTTCCGGAACACGATTCGCCCGTCCTTCACCACAATGTCGATCTTGCGGATGTCGCCGATGGTCTTGAGGGGATCGCCGTCGACGATGATCAGATCCGCGCGGCGCCCCACCGCCAGCGTGCCGAACTCGGCGTCCTTCCCCAGCCATTTCGCGCCGTTGACCGTGGCCGCCTGGAGGATCGCTGCGTTAGGCACACCCACGCTGTCGTAGGCGTCGAGCTCGTCGAACAGGCTGCCGTCGTCCGTGCCGGCGAGCAGGAAGACGCCCTTCTGCTGCGCGAGGGCCACGAAACGCCCCATGCGCTTGTAGCTCTGCTGCGCGGCGACGAATTGATCGAGGCCGACCGTCTTCCGCATGTCGTCGGTGATCTGCTGGATCGAAAGCGTCGGATCGAAGCCGACGTGCGTGGTCACCATTTTCTGGATGAGCGCCGCCACCCGCGGCGAATCGGGATCGATCTCGCGCCAGTCGGCTTGCATCCGCGGAATCGGGTTCTTGTCATCGTCGAGACTCTCGTTCTCGCCCTGCGGCTGCTCGCTCGCCGGCAGGAAATCGGCCCACACGCGAATGTGGTTGAGTCCGTCGATCCCGCATTCCATCGCGCGGCCCCAGCTGGTGTGCACGCCGATGTGGCCGGTCACGCGCAAGCCGACCTTGTGCGCTTCGCGGACGACGGCGCACAACACGTCCGGCTCGAGCATGAAGTACACCTTGAGCAGGTCGACGCCCTGCGCCTTGAGGGAGCGAACGAGCGTCGCCGCCTGCGCGGTATCGTCGATCATCACGTCGACTAACGGATGGTAGTCGCCGAGTCCGTCGATGAGCGGACCCGCCGAATAGATGTGGGGCCCGGGGAAGAGTCCGAGCGCGATCGCTTCCTTGAACGACATGCTGAGTGAGAGCGGCGCCCCGGGATCGCGGATGTTGACGATGCCGCGGCTGAGGAGCATCGGCCCCTGCGCGTAGTCCCAGAAGTGATAGTGATTGTCCATGAGCGCCGGCATCACGGTTCGTCCGTGCGCGTCGATCACCGGCACGCCGGCCGCAGCGTTAGGCGCGCCGGCGCCGATCGACGCGACCGTGCCGCCCCGGATCACGATCGTGCGATCGCCGAGGGGCGCCGAGCCCGTCCCGTCCCACACGCGGGCATGCGTGATCACCATGTCGGGCGCGGACTGCGGCGGCAGCTCGAAATGCGCCGTGAACGGGATCGGCGCGGTCGCGCCGCTCGCGAGGTCGAGCCGATAGAGCTTGCGTCCCGCGCACAGCACGGCGGTCTTGCCGTCGGGCGCGAGCGCCAGCTCTTTGTCATCGTACGGGCTCGAGAAGATGCGGCGCGGCACGCCGCCGGCGGCGGGCATGGCCATCACGGAGTCCGTCGCGTTCACGGATTCGATGTAGTAGATGGTCTTGCCGTCGCCGCTCCACGACACGGCGAACTGGTTGCGCGGCGTGTCCGTTAGGCGGGCGGCCTGGCGGCCCGGGAGATCGACGCGATAGAGATTGGCGCCGCCGTAGCGGCCGGACGCGAGCACGAGGTGCTGCGCGTCGGGGGAGAGCGCGAAGCTCCACTCGTGCCAATCGTGCGCCTCGGTGACGGCCTTCGCCTCGCCGCCATCCACCGGCACGTGCATCACGTGCGCATCCAGCTGCTCCGTCTGCGCGACGAAATAGATCTCGTCGCCTTTGGGCGTGAACGCGCTCTGCCCGATGCTCTTGTCGGTGTGATACAGCGCCGCCGACGTGCCGGTCGCGAGGTTCGTGATGACGAGATCGCTCCCGTACCCGTCCTCGTGCGCGTAGATGAGGAATTGTCCGTCGGGCGACCACGCGGGATGCGTGTCCCAACTGAATCCGCTGGAGACCTGCCGCGCATCACCGCCGGCCGCGGGCACGATCCAGATTTTGCCGAGTATGCTGAGCGCGATCTGTGCGCCATCGGGCGAGACGGCCGGATCCGCGGCGCCATCGGTGACCGCAACCGCTCGGCTCGCTTGCTGCGCGTACGCGCCCGGGGTCTGCGGTTGGGCAATTGCGAGCGCGAGAAGAACCAACGACGAAGCGCCGATGCGACTCATGATGTCTCCACCGATGTGGGCGGGATCGCCCGGTGCGTGGACAATTGTGCCTCTCGAGCCTGCCATTCACAAGGAATGGCCCGGGGCTGTGGTCTCGATGGGCGTTATATATGCCTTGACAAGCATATACTGCCTGGGTTATATAAGAGCCATGACATCCGTCTTCGAAGTCATCGCCGAGCCGAACCGGCGCGCGATCCTGAGTCTCTTGGCTGCGTCCGAGCAGTCGGTGGGAGCGATCGAGCGTCACCTGCGCCTACCGCAACCCGCCGTGTCGAAGCACCTGCGCGTGTTGCGCGAGGCAGGCTTCGTGGAGGCCACCGTGGATGCACAGCGTCGTCTGTACCGCCTCACGCCGAAACCGTTGGAGGAAGTGGATGCATGGCTGGCGCAGTTCCGCCAGTTCTGGTCGGCTCACATCGATGCACTCGAACGCCACCTCGATCGCATGGATCGATCACCCCGAACGAAGAAGAGACCACGGAGGAAGCCATGATTACGCGCGAGCAGTACGTACCGGGACCCGCCAGAGACGCCACGATCCAGAAGCGGGACGGCGACAAGTGGACGCTCGTTCTCGTTAGGCAGCTGCGGCAGTCCCCGGAGAAAGTCTGGAAGGCGATCACCGATCCGGCGGAGCTCAAGGAGTGGGCGCCGTTCGACGTCGACCGGAACCTCGCCACGGTCGGCGTCACCTTCAAGCTGACGTGGGTGGGATCGCCGACGCCGATCGAGCTCACGGTGACGCGCGCCGACGCTCCCAAGGTGCTCGAGTTCACCGACATGCGCTGGGAGCTCGAACCCGTCGCCGGCGGCACGCGCCTAACGCTGTGGTCGAGCCTCGATCGCCGCTACGTCGCGATGGGTGCGTCGGGATGGCACATCTGCCTGGATGCGTTGGACCAATTCGTCGCCGGAACACCCATGGGCCGCATTGCCGGACCTGCCGCGATGAAGTCCGAGGGATGGAAGGAGCTCTTGCGCGACTACGCCAACCTGTTGCGCGCCGAGGTGCCGAGCTGGTAATGCGAAGGAGGCGCCACGACTTCCCGTTGTGGCGTCTCGCTTGTTCAAACTCGGTTCAATGCGCGGCTAGTTGCCGATGCCAACACCCTTCGTAAGTGTGCTCACGATGCTGCTCCCGCTCAGATACACCGACAGGAACAGTCCATTGTGGGTTCCCGCCGCGATTCCCGCGCGTCCGCCGAAGGCGATTTGAAAGGGCAGACCTTCGGCGGTCGGACCGAGGACCAGCGAATTGAGCTGGAGGCCATAGAAGATATCGTGGGCGTCGCTCGTCACCGCGGCGACGGCTCGGATACGATCGAGCCAACTCGGGAGGCCGTGAGCCGGAATGAGTAACACCGGCGTGAAGTCGGCGCCGTAAATGGCTTCGATCGCCTTCCCTCCTGGATTATGTCCCACCCACGCTTCGCCGACGAACGGCCCTGGTAGGGCGTGCGCGACTCCCTTGTATTCCAAGTACGAGCCGATCGCCGAGAACTTCGGCGCTCCGGGATCGTTGTCGGCGTGGAGGTGAACCGCGAGCCGCTGTGGTCCAGGCGAATCGCCAAAGCGCCACAAGTAGGTGGCCACGCATCGGACTATCGAATCTCCCGGTGAATCGGGGCGCATCGCGGACGTATCCCAGTGCGCCTGGATCTCGGCCGACTTGACGTCCCCGGCGCTCGAAGCGCCCGAGAGGGAGGTGAAGGTGACTTTGATGCGAACGCACTGCTCGGGCGACGCGACGTTGGCGATGTTCAGCTTGAGCGGCTCGGGAGCGAATTGGGTGATGTAGCCGCGAATCTGATGGGGCGATCGGCCGAGCGCCGAGATGCCGCCGGACGTTGTGTCTTTGCTGATGAAGACCCGAGGGTTTCCTTGGGCGGCCGCGCTTGGCGAGAGACACGCCATCAAGGCTGATGCGACGACGGTGCAGACGACGTCCGGCCCCCACACGCGCATAGGACCTCCAAGGTCGGGACTCAAGGGCGCTGCCGCAGCAATACTGGTCGTTCCGGGTCGTCGGGGGAAGATGGCCGAGCCGCCTGGGCCCTCGGCGCGCGCTTCGTCGGATCGAATCATCGCCTAACGCATCCAAACGCCGCCGCCGCACCGTTCGTACCCTTCAGCCGGCGCATCACACAATAGATGCCTACAAAGTAGGGACGATATCTGTGATGGTGTCAGATGCATGGGGGTAGGCTTTGTATGGATCCGGAACCAGCCCCTCGTGGTGAGCTTCTTCGCTCTGTTGGACACGGATTGGACGGATGACTGCACGGATCAAACGGATCGCTCGGCTGCTTGGCGCTGAGCATCGACAGCGGTCACGAGGGTGCTTTCTTGAACCGTTTTCACAAAGAAAAAGGCCATCACCCCGACGGCGATTGCCGGTTTACGGCCGGTCAGATCGCTGTCAGATGGTTGTGGAGTCGTCAGGTGCGGGCTTGTGCGCACGGCCAGTCGTTGTAAGTTCGCGCCCATGGCGACAGCCGTCCGCGAGTCCGGCCTGCCTTCCCAGCCCACGCCAAGTATCACGGCCGCCCCAGGTCGCGTTGCTTCCGTCGACCTGATTCGCGGCGCCGTGATGGTTCTCATGGCGATCGATCACGTGCGCGTGTATTCCGGGCTGCCGGCGGGCGGTCCGACGCCCGGGATCTTTTTCACGCGCTGGATCACGCATTTTTGCGCGCCGGCGTTCGTCTTCCTCGCCGGCACGAGCGCCGCGCTCTACGGACGCCGACACCAGGACCTCGCCCGCTTTCTTCTCGTTCGCGGTGCGTGGCTCGTGGTCCTCGAGCTCACCGTGCTGCGCGTGGCCTGGACGTTCAACTTCGATTTCGCGCACTACGAGATGGCGGGCGTGCTGTGGTGCATCGGCTGGTGCATGATCGCGCTCGCCGCGTTGATCAAGCTGCCGGTCAAGGCGATCGCGGTAGTCGGCATCGTAATCATCGCCGGCCACAACCTGCTCGATCCGCACCTGAGCGCCATCATCGGCTCGCTCGACGGCGGAGTGCGCTCGGCCCTCTGGAAGATCATGTACGTAGGATTCTACGCCGGTCCGGTGCAGTTCGGCCCGAACGGGCCGAGTCTCATCGTGCTGTATTCGCTCATCCCGTGGATCGGCGTGATCGCGGCCGGCTACGCGTTCGCGCAGATCGCGACGATGGAACCGGCCCGCCGCGACCGGCTGTGCCTGCGCATTGGGTTAGGCGCGATCGCGCTGTTCGTGATCCTCCGCGCCTTCAATCTGTACGGCGACCCGGGATCGTGGACGGCCATGACGCAGCCCAGGCCTAACGGACGCCCGGGGATGCCGGCGCTCCTGGCGTTCCTCAACACCAACAAGTACCCGGCGTCGCTCCAGTTCCTGCTCATGACGCTCGGACCCGCCATCGCGCTGGTGCCGTTCGCCGAGCGGGCGCGCGGCGCCATCGCGCGCTGGATCACCGTGTTCGGACGCGTGCCGTTCTTCTACTACGTGCTCCATATCCCGCTCGTGCACGCCCTGGCGCTGGGCATGTCGGCGATTCGGTTAGGCAGCGTGAGCCCGTGGTTGTTCACCAATCATCCGATGGGCAACCCCGAGCCGCCGCCCGGCTACACGTGGCACCTGTGGCAGCTCTATCTCGTCTGGGCGGTGGCCCTCGTCATCCTGACGTTCGTGTGCCGGTGGTTCGCCGGCGTGAAAGCGCGACGCACGGAGTGGTGGCTCAAGTACATCTAGGGAGCCCTGCTACTGTCTGGAGCCCACGATCGGGTGCACGTTCCGCCCGCGCAGCTTGTCGTTGAACGCCGTCACATCCGTCTTGAGGAATTGCGCCACCTGCGCCTTGAGCGTGAGCAGCTGGCCGTGCAGCATCTCCGCCACCTGCTTCGCCTGATCCGTCGGCGCCGCGTCCGACCGCTGCACCTCATCGGCGAGATACATCAGCCTCTCCGTTAGCATCGGCGGCCAGCGGACGTCGTCCTGTCCGCGCCCCGTAATTTTCATCTGGAAGAGCTGCTGCTCGACGCCCACCAACTTGTCGCGCAGCGAATCGCTCGCGCTGCGCACGTCGGCGAACGACGAATCCTTGCCGGCGAGCGTGAGCAATCCCTCGACCTGCGCGCGCGCGACTTCCATCGCGTTGATCTGATCGACTGCGTCGTTGATGTCGGCGTAGAGCCCGCGCTCGAGCGCGTTCTGCGCGGCAATCGTCTGCTCGGTGCCGCCGGCAGCGGGATCCTCGAGCACCGTGAGCTTCTGCGCGTCGTGCATGCTATCGAGGGCCACCGTCACCGTGTACGTGCCCGGCGGCTGCACGAGCGCGAAGCGGCTCACGTCCGGCGCCGGAATGCCCGACGCCTTCACCTGAAACCAATTCATGTACAGCGGACTCGCGCGCAGCTTCGCCTGCTTGGTCTCGTCGCCGTACAGATCCCACTGGATGCGGTTGAGTCCCGTGTGCGGCCTAACTTTCATCGTGCGCACTACTGCGCCCGCGTTGTCGGCGATGGTCACCTTCGCGCTGTCGGTCGTGTCCTTGGGCGCCGACGCGAGCCAGAAGTCGAGCGTCGCGCCGTCGGCGGGATTGTTTCCCGCCACGATGTCATCGAGCTCCGTGGCCGGCTCGGCGACGCCGCGGTAGCGATACTGCGGACGCGGCTCGAGCAGTGCTAACGGCTTCGACGCGAGCGATGGATTCCACTCGTGCAGCGGCGTGAGATCGTCCAGAATCCAGAAGCCGCGCCCGTACGTGCCGATCACGAGGTCCTGATAGTGCGGCTGCACGGTGATGCCGTACACCGGCGCGTGCGGGAGATTGTTCTGCAGCGACACCCAGTCGTCGCCGGCATCGAAGCTCACGTACATCCCGCCCTCGGTGCCGAGGTAGAGCAGACCCTTGCGCGCCGGATCTTCGTAGATCGTGTGCGCGT
>JANWIK010000140.1 GCA_025449955.1 Gemmatimonadaceae bacterium | reverse complement strand
GCCCAACTGTGGCGGCGGTCGGGCGTGCTCACGGACCTCGAGTTCTACGAGGTCCGGTACTCCGGGAAGCCGGCGGCGTTGGTGCGCGGATTCCGCGCCGTGTACCTGGGTCTTTTCTTCAACATCATGATCATGTCGACGGTGACGCTCGCCGCGATCAAGATCGCCAACGTGATGTTGGGCTGGGACCGTCTCGAGACCGTGCTCATCGCCGGCACGGCGTGCGTGCTGTTCGCCTCGATCTCCGGATTGTGGGGCGTGCTCACCACCGACCTGGTGCAATTCGCGCTGGCGATGACCGGCGTGATCGCGGCGGCGGTCGTGGCGCTCCACCAGCCGCAGGTCGGCGGCCTAACGGGAATGCTCCACAAGGTGGCGCCGGCGACGCTCAACCTGCTGCCCGACTTTCACGATACGTCGCTCACGGTGACGGTGCTCGTGATTCCGCTCACCATCCAGTGGTGGTCGGTGTGGTATCCGGGGTCCGAGCCGGGAGGCGGCAGCTACATCGCGCAACGCATTCTCGCGTCGCGCAACGAGCGGCACGCGTTAGGCGCGACGCTCTGGTTCAACGTCGCCAACTACGCGCTCCGGCCGTGGCCATGGATCATCGTCGCGCTGTGCTCGATGCTCGTGTTCCCGACGTTGGGCGACATCCACCGGGCGATGCCGCACGTCGACCCGGCGCTCATCGGCAACGACCTCGCGTATCCGGCCATGCTCACCTTGCTGCCGGTGGGCATGAAGGGCCTCATCATTGCCGCGCTCTTCGCCGCGTATCGGTCGACGATGGAGACCCACCTCAATTGGGGCTCGTCGTATCTGATCATCGATTTCTACCAGCGGTTCATCGCGGCGGGGAAGAGCGAGCGCCACTATTTGTGGGCGTCGCGGCTGCTCACGGCCATCCTCATGATCTGCGCCGGCGCGTTCACGCTGTTGCTGTCGACGGCGAGCGAGGCGTTCCAGTTGTTGCTGTCGGTGGGGGCGGGCACGGGGCTCATCTATCTCCTGCGGTGGTTCTGGTGGCGCATCAACGCGTGGAGCGAGATCTCGGCGATGGTGTCGTCGTTCGCCGTGTCGATCGGGTTTTTCGCGGCCCACAAGTTAGGCGCGGCGATCCCCGACCCGATTCCCTTGCTCGTGACCGTGGGCGTGACGACCGTCGTGTGGGTGTCGGTCACGCTGCTCACGCCGCCGGCCGATCACGCGACCTTGGTGCGGTTCTACGAGCTCACGCGGCCGTCCGGTCCCGGTTGGGCCAGGATCCGCGCGGCATCCAAGGTCGCCGCCTCGCCCGACAGCCTGCCGCAGATGCTGCTCGGCTGGACGGCCGGGGTGTTGTTCGTATACGCCGGGCTGTTCGGCACCGGCGCGGTGATCTATGGCCGCCTAACGCAAGCCATCGTGTGGCTGGTGGCGTTCGTGGTGAGCGGCGTGGTGCTGTGGGGTGTGGTGCGGCGCGTCTGGTCGGCGGGCAGCGCGGCCGATGCCGGGAGTGAAACGTCGGCGCTGGCGGCGACGCGGCCGTGTACCAAGGCGGTGGTGCTCGCCCGTGGGTTAGGCACGCGCATGCGCGAGGCCGACGGGACCGTGGCGCTCGAAACGGAGCAGTCGGCGGCGGCGGACGCGGGCGCCAAGGCGATGATCCCGACCGGCCGGCCGTTTCTCGACTATGTATTGAGTGCGCTCGCCGACGCCGGCTTCACCGACGTGTGCCTCGTGGTCGCGCCCGATCACGCCGCGATGCGCGACCACTACACGCGCACCGCGATTCCCAAGCGAGTGCGCGTGGCGTTCGCCGTGCAGACCGAGCCGATCGGAACCGCTGACGCCGTGCTCGCGGCGCAGGAGTTCACGCAGGGCGAGCCGTTCGTGGTGCTCAACGCCGACAACTATTACCCCGCCGAGGCACTCGCTCGACTGCGTGTGACTAACGGAGCAGCGGCGATCGGCTTTTCACGCGCGGGGCTCGTCCGCGGCGGCAATATTCCGGCCGAGCGAATTGCGGCCTATGCGGTACTGGATGTTGGGACGAACGGTGTACTGCGCCGCGTCGTAGAAAAGCCGGACGCCGCGGCGTTCGCGGCGCTCGACACCGGCCTGCCGGTGAGCATGAACGTGTGGCGCCTCACATCCGAATGCTTTCGCGCGTGCCGGGACGTGCAGCCGTCGCCGCGCGGGGAGCTCGAGCTTCCCTTGGCGGTACAGTATGCCATCGAGGTGTTGGGGGTGCGCCTAACGGTTATCAATGCCGACGCACCCGTGCTCGACCTGTCGCGGCGGTCGGACATTCCACGCGTCGCGGCGTTGTTGGCGGGGGTCGAGGTGCGGTTGTGAGCTGAACCGCGCGCGGCCATGGCTGCGCAGCAATCGTGGCTACAGCTGAAAGGCATGGCATGGCACACAACGCAATCCACGGTTGGTGGGGGCCGGTCACGGTGATCAATACGCGCCCGGACATTGAGACGGCCGATGTGCTTGCCCGGCTCGACCTTCGAGGCATAGAACGCCGCCGCTTCGTCGGCGTTGTCGGTGTCCCTGACGCGGGGAGAAATCGTGGTCATCGTCTCCTCCTTCACGCTGCAGCTTTGAACATGTCGTCGAGTCGGCCGTAGCTATGCTCCATGCCGTCGGTCATGCCCGTGGAGACGGCGCCATCACGCGCTTCCTTCGACGCGAACGTCAAATTGCAGACGAGCGTCGTGACGCCGCTCTGCTCGCTGAGTTCAACTGACACGATGCAGGGATCGCCAGCTGGCATGGCGAAGTCCATGTCGCCCGGGTCGAAGCATTGTTCGTGGACAATCTTCGACGGGCCGTTGACTTCGGTGAACGTGCCGAAGAAGCCGAACCGCTTGCCGTCGTCGCGACTCCTCCACTGCCACTTGTATTTGCCGCCGACGCGGACATCCATGTCGCACACCGGCATGTCCCAGCCATCATAGCCCTGCCATTTCTGCACGAGCTCGGGCTTGGTATGCGCATCCCACACCAATTGGCGGGGCGCATTGAACGTACGTGTGACGCGAACGTCGCGATCACTCGGCAATGCAACTTCTGCAGGTTTAGGCATTGTCTTCTCCTTGGTGCTTCATCGTGATTGCGCGCCGCCCTGAGGTCGAACGAGCGCACAGCGCGCGGCATGTCCGCGCTATTTTTTTGTTCGCTTGCGCTTGGACGGTTTGGCTTGGAGTTCTTCGAGCAGCGCATCGAGGCGCTGGTATTTCTGTTCGAAGATCTCGCGGTAACGTTCGATCCAATCCACGGCCTCCACCAATCGTTTCGGTTCCAGTTTGCGTGGACGCCGTTGCGCATCGACGTCCATCGAGATGAGGCCGGCGCGCTCGAGCACTTTCAGATGCCTGGAAATGGCTGGCTGGCTCATCTCGAACGGCTCGGCGAGTTCCGTCACTGTGGCGTCCCCCGTCGCCAGCCGAGCCAGGATGGCGCGGCGGGTGGGGTCGGCCAGAGCGGCGAAGGTCAGGTCGAGGCGTTCCGAGGCTTGCATAATCGTATATTTATATAATGTGTTGGTTATATACAAGGGCAAGACCGGCCAGTCAAGGCTTTGGGTCATTGTCACCGCAAAATGAATGATGCGCTGCAGATGTGCGTCGACGTGGCCGGTGTTCGCTACCCAACTGCTGCCGTGCTGTCAATCCAGCTTGATAATCGTCGGCCGGTGAAAAAGGCTGCCCTCGTCTCCAATGATGCAGCAGCCTGGAAAGCGTCCGCCACTCGCTGGTTGTCAATGGTGGCTGGCTGGCCTCTCGCCAGCAGCCTAACGTGCGCTGCACCTGACGGAGGCGAGGGCGCATCAGCTTGTGCACCTGTCGGTCGGATACCATGTTCAGCGCGAGGCTCGACTCGTCCCGCCGCTGACGCCTAACGAATGCTGGGCCCGGCATGCCAGCGATGCTTGCATGGGGCTCCGGTCGCACGTCTATTGATTCGCTTGCACTCGCGTCAGGTGACGGCGCGCAATTCGGCAATCGAGAACGTAGCGCTGCTTTCACGCATCGGAGTCGTCAATGAGCCACGTACAACTCGGGGCGACGAGCTACGAGATGCCCCCGCGAGAGGGCGTCAGCATCGCCCATTTCCTCACCGTGAAGGACATCGAGCGATCAGCTCGCTACTACGAGAGAGTCTTCGGCGCTCGGATTCTGAGCATGGGCGATGGTAACGCACCCGCGTACCTTCAGCTCGCCAACATCTGGATGATTCTGAACGTCGGCGGCGGCCCGACCCCCGATAAGCCGACGGTGACGCTGAGCGTCCCTGACCCAAATCACATCAGCAGCTTCATGAATTTTCGCGTTGCGGATATTCACGCGTGCTATGCGCTGTGGAAGAGCCGGGGCGCCGAGTTCATCACGGAACCCATCCCGAAGTACGGCGAGACGCGCTGCTACATCCGCGATCCTGACGGCTACCTGATCGAAGTCGGACAGAGCACCGACGTCACCTACGGCTAACGTTACGAGCGGGAGGGAGCTATGCGATCGAAGATTGGTCTTCTCGTGTGCGTGAGTGTGGCGAGTCTTGCTGCGTGCAGTAGCCCGCTTGGGCCGCCGGCCACGTTGGTGTTGTCGACGTCTCCTGATCTTACGGCAACGGTCGCACGCATCAGCGTAGAACGCGGCATCTCACCTGAAGGGGCGTATTCACAGATCGATGCTTGGCTCGTCATTCCGCCGAGCAGGACGGCGAATGCCGGCCTTGTGTTCGCAAAGACAACGCCCGCATTCGTTAGGACACGCGGTGCGGTTTTCTCGACCAACGCGGGCGATATCAAAGCCGGCGATCGAGTCGAAGTGTGGCATGACTTTCGAGTAGCCTTTGGCGCCGCAGAAGGGCCGCCCGGAGCGCCAACGTACGTCAACATCCTGCAAGTCGTGATCGATCGCTGATGGCTCCACGGAAACTCACCTTGGACCGTCCAATCCGCGACCGCTCGCCGACGACGTTGGCATCGTGTTCTAACCGAGCACGACGTCGACCGCGCCGGCCGAGAGTCCCGCCGCCGCCGCCGTCACCCGCGCGGTGCTTTTCTCCGTCCCCGCCTGTACGATGGCGCAACACAGTCCGTTGAACGCGCTCCGCGCGCTGGCCTTGTCGCTCTCGTGCGAGCTGGGATCGCCGTTGCCCACCCCGATCACCGCCGCCGGTCCCTCTACCGCGAACGTCACGTGATGTTCGGCCGTCGGCACTGTCCGCCCCT
>JANWIK010000139.1 GCA_025449955.1 Gemmatimonadaceae bacterium | reverse complement strand
GAACGTGCCCGCGGCCACTGCGTGCCAGTGCGGATGGGCGAAGAACGCGGCGGCGACGTACGCGAACAACACCAGCGTCAGCCACTTGAAGATCTGCGTCATCCGCCGGTAGGAGGCGAAGACGAGCAGCGCCAGAATGAGCACGGTGAAGAGCGGCACGAACCACATCGCGCCGGCGCCCGTGAGCAACGCGGCCGACGCGCCCATACCGCCTAAGTCGGCGGCGATGTTGATCGTGTTGCCCGCGAAGAGCAGCAGGCACACCATCCACAACAGCCATCGCGGATAGTGCGTGCGCAGGACGCTCGCCAGGCCGCTCTCGGCCACGACGCCGACGCGCGCGCACATCGTCTGCACGCCCGCCATGAGCGGCATGCAAAGGATCGCCGTCCAGAGCAGGCCGAATCCGAACGCGGCGCCGGCCTGCGAGTACGTCGCGATGCCGGATGGGTCATCGTCGGCGGCGCCTGTGATCAACCCCGGTCCGAGGTTGCGCACGAAGCGGCCGATGCCTGTCTCCTCGTGCGCGTCCTCACGCGCGCGCTCGTCGGGCGCGCGCGGCGTCACCTGAGATCGGTCGTGCGAGCGGCCACGCGATGCCACACGCACGACCACTGCGTTAGACCACTGGCCGGCGACCCGTGGCCAACCGCACGACTAGAAGAATCAGCGCGATCACGAGCAGGAGATGAATCAGCCCGCCCGCGACATGAAACACGCCGAATCCCAGCGCCCATAGAATGACGAGAATCACGATCAGCGTCCAAAGCATGGCATCCTCCCTCGCAGAGTGCCTCGCCTTGAATGCCGGCGAGTGATCGCGAGGAAAGCAACTGTCGTGCCCGTGTCCAGCGAATGCATCTCGTATGGGAGCCAAAGCGTGCGCGACAGGCCCGCCGTCCACGATTAGGCGGTTCTCAGTGGCACGCGGAACACGATATGCGCAACGCGGCCTCGCTGCTTCCTGGAGCACCGGCTTCGCGCACGCGACGCCGGCAGGATCACGCGCCAGCGTTCGTCAATACGCGGAGAAGGGGAGATGCACACGCACGGCAAGCGACACCGCTCGTGGATCGCGATCTCAGTGATGATTGCATCCATGTTCGCGTGTCGCGGCCAGGACGCGCCAATGGCCATGGGGGCGACGGGCAAAGCGCCTCCCGCCGGCTCGGGCGCCGAAGCGCCGGGCGCTCCCGCACCAGGATCGTGGCCGCTCCCCGGACGCAACGCGCAAGGCTGGCGATACAGCCCACTCGCGCAAATCACCGCCGACAACGTCAGGAATCTCGAAGTCGCGTGGACGTTCTCCACCGGCACCGCACGCGGCTTCGAGGGACAACCGCTCGTCGTCGACAGCACGATGTACGTCGTCTCGCCGTACCCGAATCACGTCTTCGCGCTCGATCTCACGAAGGTCGGCGGGCCGGTGAAGTGGCACTATCTCCCGGCAACGGCGCCGGCGTCGCAGGGCGAAGCGTGCTGCGACGTGGTCAATCGCGGCGCGTCGTACGCCGACGGCAAGGTCGTGTTCAACCGCTTGGACGACCACACCGTCGCGCTCGACGCGAAAACCGGCAAGGTGGTGTGGGACACAAAGCTCGACTCGATCGAGGAGGGCGCGACGATGACGATGGCGCCGCTCATCGCCGACAACGAAGTCCTCGTCGGCAACAGCGGCGCTGAGTTAGGCGTTCACGGCTGGGCCGCCGCCCTCGATCTCGGGTCGGGGAAAGTGCTCTGGCGCGCGTACTCAACGGGCCCCGACAGCGAAGTGAAGATCGGCCCCGACTTCAAGCCCTACTATCCCCAATACAAAGGCAAAGACCTCGGCGTCTCGACTTGGCCGCCCGATCAATGGAAGTTAGGCGGCGGTACGGTGTGGGGTTGGATGACGTACGACCCCGAGCTCGACATGATCTACTACGGCACCGCCAATCCCGGCGTGTGGAATCCGGACATGCGGCCGGGCGACAACCTGTGGAGCGCCGGCCTGTTCGCGCGCGATCCCAAGACCGGCAATGCCCGGTGGGCATATCAATTCACGCCGCACGATTCGTGGGACTACGATGGCGTGAACGAGAACATCCCGGTCGACCTCACGATCGGCGGCCAGCAGCGCAAGGTGGTGGTGCACTTCGACCGCAACGGTTTCGCGTACACCATCGACCGCCTAACGGGACAGGTGCTGGTCGCACAACCGTACCAATCGCTCAACTGGGCCACGGGCGTGAACCCGCAAACTGGCAAGCCCGATCGCGTGCCGTCCAAGGAAACGCACCAGGGCGTGAACACCACGGACATCTGCCCGTCGTCGACCGGCGCGCGCGACCAACAACCGGCGGCGTTCTCGCCGCGCACATCATTGTTCTATACGCCGAGCACGGATTTGTGCATGGACTATAAAGGACTCAAGGCGAGTTACATCGCCGGCACACCGTACGTGGGCGCCGACGTGCGAATGTACGCCGGTCCCGGCGGATGGAACGGCCGCGGACAGATGATCGCATGGGACGCCACGACCGGTAAGAAAGTGTGGACGATCACGGAACGATTTCCGGTGTGGAGTGGTCCGGTGGTGACGGGCAGCGACGTGTTGTTCTACGGCACGATGGATGGATGGTTCAAGGCCGTGAACGCGCGCACCGGGCAGGAGCTGTGGAAGTTCAAGGTCGGCTCGGGCATCGTCGGCAATCCGATGACGTATCTGGGTCCGGACGGGAAGCAGTACGTGGCGGTGTACTCAGGGATAGGCGGCTGGGCCGGCGCGATCGCCCTCGGCCTCTCGGCAGATGATCCGACGGCTGCGTTAGGCGCGACCGGTGCGATGCCCGACCTGCCCAAGTACACGGCGCCGGGCGGGATGCTCTACGTGTTCGAGCTGCCATGATGGGGTTCGCCGCGCGCCTTGCGTTAGGCGTCTGGCTGGCGGCGGCGGTCGCCGCGCCCCACCCGCGTGCGCTGCGCGTGTGCGCCGATCCCAACAACATGCCGTTCAGCAACCGCGCCGGCCAAGGGTTCGAGAACCGCATCGCCCGACTCATCGCCCGCGACCTCCACGAACCGGTCGCCTATACGTGGTGGGCCCAACGACGCGGATTCATTCGCAATACGCTGAGCGCCGAACGGTGCGACGTCGTGATCGGCATCGTCGCCGGCGACGACCAAGTGCGCACCACGACGCCGTACTACCGCTCGACCTACGTGTTCGTCACGCGTCACGCGAGCAGGCTGCGCCTCGCATCGATGAACGATCCGCGGCTGCACACGCTGCGCATCGGCATCCACGTGATCGGCGACGACTACAACAGCTTGCCGCCGGGCGTCGCGCTCGCGGGGCGCGGAATCGTGCGCAACGTCGTCGGCTACAGCATCTACGGCAACTACGCCAAGCCCAGCCCGCCGTCCACGCTCATCACCGCGGTCGCGCACGGCGACATCGATGTCGCGATCGCATGGGGCCCTTTGGCCGGCTACTACGCGGCGCGGTCGGCGGTGCCGCTCGACGTGTCGCCGGTGACCACCGCCACGGCGGCTAACGGCATCCCGTTCTCCTTCGCGATCGCCATGGGCGTTAGGCCGAGTGATACCGCGATGCAGGCTGCGCTGCAACACGAGCTCGACGCGCGAGGCGAGGTTATTCGCGCGATTCTGCACGAATATCACATCCCGATCGCACACGACGGCGGAGCGGGCGCCCCCGCCGCCCCGGCGAACGCGGTTGCCCTGCACAGTGCGCCAGGAGAAGCCAGGCCATGAGGCGCGCGCCTAACGTTGTCGCCTCGCTCGCCGTTGCCGCCGCCCTGCTCGCTGCGGCGTGCAAGCCGGAGCAGGGGGCGAGCGCGAACGCCAGCGTCACGAGCGCATCGAGCGGCGGCATGGACTATCACATCACGCCCACGGCATCAAACGGCGTGCGGCCCGGCATTCATCCCTCGGTCGTCTTCGGCGAGATTCGCAACCCGTACGCCGGCAACGCGGCCGCGGCCACCGAAGGGCGGCAGCTCTTCGTGCAATACAATTGCTCGGGATGCCATGGCGGACGCGCGGGCGGCGCGATGGGTCCGAGCCTGCGCGACAGTCTCTGGATCTACGGCAACAGCGACCCCCAACTCTTCGGCACCATCGTCGAAGGCCGCTCGGCGGGCATGCCGGCGTGGGGCGGACGCATCCCGCCGGACCAGATCTGGAAGCTGATCACCTACATCCGGACGTTAGGCACGCCCGCCGAGCCCGACGCGCCGCCGCCCGAATCCGACGTTCCCATCCCCAAGTGACCGCGTCATGACACGCGCACAGCGGAGGTGGGCGGCCGCGAGCGCTACGTTAGGCATGTGCGCCGCCGTGGCGTGCGGGCCGATGAACACCCTCGGCCGCGATGGCGTCACCGGGAGCAGCGAAACGTCGCTCGGATGGTTTCTGGTCATCACGTCGTGCGCGGTGACAGTCATCATCACGGTGCTGGTCTGCGTCGCCGCCTTGCGGAAGCACAGGGGCGCGGGCGCGCGCGACGTCGTCGCCGGCAGCCCGGGATTCGAGTGGATTCTCTGGGGCGGCATGCTCGTCCCGGCGGTCGTGCTCGTGATCGCCTTCCTGCTCACGATCGGCACACTGAACGCCGTTGCCGCGCCCGAGCGCGCACCGGCGGCGACGATCCAGGTGGTTGGCCACCAATGGTGGTGGGAAGTCCGCTACGAGGGATCGAGCCCCGATCAATCCGTGGTCACCGCGAACGAGATCCACGTGCCGGTGGGCGAGCCCGTTAGGCTCGAGCTCTCGACCGGCGACGTGATCCACAGCTTCTGGGTCCCCGAGCTGGCGGGGAAGACGGACCTCATCCCCGGCCAGACCAATACCATGTGGATCGAAGCGCGGCACGCCGGCGTGTTCGGCGGAACGTGCGGCGAGTTCTGCGGCGCGCAGCACGCGCACATGCAGATGCGTGTGATCGCCGATCCGCCCGGCAAATACCGCGCGTGGCTCGCCGCCCAACGCACGCCGGCTGCCGCGGCGGTCGACCCGTCGGCGTCCGACGGGCTGCGCGTGTTCATGACGTCGGGCTGCGCCAACTGCCACACCATTCGTGGCACGGGCGCGGGCGGCGGCGTGGGACCGGACCTCACGCACATCGCGTCGCGCACCACCATCGCCGCCGGCACGCTGCCTAACACAGAGGCCAACTTGATGGGATGGATCGTCGGCGCGCAGGGAATCAAGCCGGGCAGCGACATGCCCAACATGCCGGTGCCGTCGCGCGACCTGCAGACGCTCGCCGCGTACCTCGAGACTCTCAAATAGGCGATTCGTCGTGGCCACTCTCGCTCCCATCGCCACCGCGCCCGTCGAACGTCTCCGGAAAACGTGGGAAACACCGCCGGGTCTCTTCGGCGTGCTCGCCACCGTCGACCACAAGACGATCGGCAAACGGTACCTCGTGACCGCGCTGGTCTTTTTGATCCTTGGCGGCATCGAAGCGTTGATCATGCGCGTCCAGCTCACGCACGCCGACACGCACCTGCTGTCGCCCGAGGCGTACAACCAGCTCTTCACGATGCACGGCGTCACGATGATGTTCTGGTACGCGTCGCCGATCCTCTCCGGCTTCAGCAACTACATCTGGCCCCTCATGCTCGGCTCGCGCGACATGGCGTACCCGCGCGTGAATGCGCTCAGCTACTGGACCTTCCTCGCGTCGGGCATCTTCATTTACACGGCGCTCGCCATCGGCCAGGCGCCTAACGATGGCTGGTTCGGCTACGCGCCGGTGTCGCTGCAGCCGTTCAATCCGGGGCTCAACATGGACTTCTACGCCCTCGGCTTGATCTTCCTCACCGTGTCGACCACCGTCGGCGCCATCAACTTCATTGGCACCGTGATGAAGATGCGCGCGCCCGGTATGTCGCTCAACCGGCTGCCCATCTTCGTGTACGGCACGATGACGGCGTCGTTCGCCGCCATTTTCGCGCTGCCGGCGCTCACCGCGGGATGCGTGTTCCTGTTCTTCGAGCGCCAGTTTCACATGCATTTCTTCGACGCGGCGCAGGGCGGCAGTCCGCTCCTCTGGCAGCACTTGTTCTGGATCCTCGGACATCCGTGGGTCTACATCATCGTGTTGCCCGCGATGGGCATGGTGTCGGAAATCATTCCCACGTTCTGCCGCCGTCCGTTAGTCGGGTATCCGTACGTCGCGCTGTCCACGATTGCCACGGGGCTCATCGGATTCGGCGTGTGGGTCCACCACATGTTCGCCACCGGGCTCCCGGCCATCTCGATGTCGTTCTTCAGCGGGGCGAGCTACATCATCACGATTCCGAGCGCGATCGCCGTGTTCGCGTGGATCGCCACCATCTGGACCGGGAAGCCGGTGTTCAAGACGCCGATGCTCTTCGCGGCCGGGTTCATCGTGTTGTTCGTGATCGGCGGCGTGTCGGGCGTGGTCACCGCGGCCGTGCCGTTCGATTGGCAGGTCACCGACACGTACTTCGTGGTGGCGCACATCCATTACGTGCTGATCGGCATCAACGTGTTCCCGGTGATCGGCGCCTTCTACTACTGGATCCCGAAGATGACCGGACGCCTGATGGACGAGACGTTAGGCAAGTGGAATTTCTGGACCATGTTCGTCGGCTTCAACCTGGGCTTCTTCCCGATGCACGTCGCCGGGCTGCTCGGCATGCCCCGGCGCATCTACACGTATCCGGCCGGCGCCGGTTGGGACACCGTGAATCTCATCACGACCATCGGGTCGTTCCTGTTCGCGGCGGGTGTGCTGTTGTTCGTGATCAACTTCTTCGTGAGCCGGAGGCGCGGCGCGCACGCCGGGTCCAATCCGTGGGACGCCGGCACGCTCGAGTGGGCCATGGAGTCGCCGCCGCCGTCGTACAACTTCGCCGTCATCCCGATCGTCCGCAGCCGCTTGCCGCTCTGGGAGGATCAGTTAGGCGATGCGACGCCCGGCATGATCCCCGGTGAAGGGCACAGCCACGTCACCGAAGGCGCGGTGCTGGCCGATGGCCGCGAGACCTTCGGCACTTCGCCTCTCGAAGCCGAGCCGTTGCACGTGCTGCAGATGCCGTCGGATTCGCTGTGGCCGTTCCTGTTG
>JANWIK010000138.1 GCA_025449955.1 Gemmatimonadaceae bacterium | reverse complement strand
TGGATGAGCAGCGGCTTCGTGTCGAGGACGCCGAGTGCGGCGAGGAGCGCGATCGGCGATCGCGCGCGCGGCGCGACGGGGATGCCGCGATTCCGGAGACCATCGGCGAATGGTCCCTCGCCATCGCGCACGAGGCGCGTTTCGGCCTCGCTCTCGGCCAAGTGCACGGCCACCGGATAGCCGGCGCGGGCCGCAAACGCGAACAGCGGATCACTCACCGTGTAGGGCGCGTGGGGCGAGATCCCGAGCCGAACGAGCGGCGTTTGCCGCGGCGCGAGCTCTGTTAGGCGCGCCCCGAGGGCGGCGATGGCGTCGGCGACGCGGGTCTCGTCGGCCGACGGGCAGAACACTTCCTGGTACATGATGCCGCGCACGCCCATCTCGCACATGGCGGCGAGCGCGACGCCCGAGTCGCAGGTGTCGGCGTACGTCGTGACGCCGGCGCGCAGGCCTTCCGCGATGCCTAACCGGGCAGCATCGAGGTAGCGCTCCGGCGTCATGACGGCGACCTTGGCCGTCTGCAGCGCGACGATCCAGTCGCGGAACGGGACGTCGGGCATGAGGCCGCGGAAGGCCGTGAGCTCGAGGTGCGTGTGGGCGTTGACGAGGCCCGGCAGCAACACGGCGTCCTCGAGGTCGACGTCCTCGGCCGGCGGGGCGGACGCGCGCGGTCCGACGTACGCGATGCGGCCCTCTTGGACCGCCACCGTACCATTGTGGATGGAGGCAGCCGTGATCGGCACCACCCAGCGCGCGTGGTAGCGCTTCACCCGGTGCCCCGCGCTCTCACACGCGCCACGGCCGCGACCCGTGCACGGCCGGGTCGTAGAGCTGGTCGTCGGGTACGCCTAACGAACGGGTCATCGCGATGGGAAACGAGAGGTCGCCTACCTGGTCGGGCTGGTGGCCGTCCGAGCCTAACGAGAGGCGGACGCCGCGGTCGACCGCGCGCCGCACGAAGCGGAGGTGCGGGCGATAGCGGTTCGACACCTCGAACGCGATCCCCGCACGGAACAACGCGTCCACGGCGCGCTCCTCGCGCGCTTCGGTCCACAGTTCTTCGAGGGGGCGATCGCGCAGCGCGAGCGGCAGGAGCGTGGGGTGCGCGAGAATGTCGACCGGCATCTCGCGCGCGAAGCGCTCGACCGAGTCGACGTGCGCGTCCATGTACGCCTGCGCGTCCAGGTGTTCGGGAAAGCGGCGCGAGAACATGTTGAGCGGCCGCTCGAGTCCGGGCACATGGACGGCGTGCAGCGAGCCTACGTGGTGCGTGAAACGCGCGGCAAGGTCGGCGGGCAGCTCACGCCACAACGCATCGTGCCAGCAGAACTCGCCGCCCCGCGCGACCGGATAGCGGTCGAGCGTATCGAGGTACGTGCGCACGGCGTCCACGCTCGCGATGGCGCCCGACACGTCGCGCGAGATGTGGTCGGCGACGCTCGGCCTAACGCCGCGGGCGCGCACCGCGGCGACGAGCTCGTCCACGTCGAGCGCGCCGTCGGACATCGTGGTGTGGGCGTGACAGTCGAGCGGCTCCCAGGTCACGGATGCGACATCGGGTTGGGCGGCGACGCCGTGAGCGGCGAGTGCACGTCGCACTCGCGGGTCGGCTCGGTGCCCGGAATGAAGTATTCCGTGGTGACGTCGCTGTCGGGACAGAATGGATTGCGGAGCAGGCCCGTGGTCCAATCGATGTCGCGCGAGATGATGTCCTCGGGCCGCGGCCAGTCGGCGGGTTCCGGACGGCGCGAGTAGACCTCGTTCATGAAGCCTAACCAGGCGGGGGCCGCGAGTCGTCCGCCCTGCGCGTCGGACATGATTTTTTGCGGGCGGTCGAAGCCCATCCACACGCCGGCCACGAGATCGGGCGTGAAGCCGATGAACCACACGTCCGAGTAGTCGTTGGTCGTACCCGTCTTGCCGCCGGCGGGAATGTGGAATCCCGACGCCCACACCGAGGCCGCGGTGCCCCGGCGGACGACGTCTTTCATCATGTCGACCATGATCCACGCCTCTTCGGGGGACAGGACCACGTAGCGCTGCGGGTTGGCCTGGAAGATCACGTGGCCCGCGGCGTCCTCGACGCGCGTGATGCCGAACGGCGTGGCGCGCACGCCTAACGTAGCGAACGTGGTGTAGGCCGAGATCATCTCCAGCGGATAGACGTCGGCCGAGCCGATGTGGATGGATGGATAGGGCGGGATCGGAGTCGTAATGCCTAACTGCCGAGCCATGGCGATGACGTTCTGTTCGCCCAACTGGATGCCTAACCGAATGGTGGCGAGGTTGCGCGACCGGTAGAGCGCGCGCCGCATCGGCATGATGCCCTCGAACTTGAGGTCGTAGTTCTGGGGCGTCCAGTCGGTGCCGTTGGGCTGCGGGACGATGAGCGGCGAGTCGTCGAGCAGATAGCTGGGCGGCAGGCCGTTGTGGATCGCGGTCGCGTAGACCACCGGCTTGAACGTGGAACCGGGTTGGCGCAGCGCCTGCGTCGCACGATCGAACTTGGAGTCATCGAAGTCGCGGCCGCCCACGAGCGCCCGCACCGCGCCCGTGCGCGGGTCGACGGCCACGAACGCGCCTTGCAGATACGGCGAATTCGCCGCGTCGCTCTGACCCGACGCCGCACGCGCCGTGTACTGCTCGAACGTGGTGTGCTTGAACGCGCCGTACTTGCCGGCTTCGATCGCGCGCAGCTGCTTCTCGAGATTGCGCTCGGCGGCCGACTGGAGATCGACGTCGAGCGTGGTGTACACCTTGAGTCCGTCGGTGTAGAGTTTTTCTCCGAACTGGTCCTCGAGCTGGCGGCGCACCCATTCCACGAAGTAGGGCGCGAGCTCGCCCGACTCTTCTTTGCGCGCCATGCGGAGCGGATACGCGCGCGCCAGTTGGGCATCTTCGGCGCTCACGACACCGGCGCGGCGCATGAGCTCGATCACCGTGTTGCGCCGTTGGATGGCGCGATCGGGGAAGCGGCGCGGGTTGTAGCGCTCGGGCGCCTTGGGCAACCCGGCGAGCGTCGCCGCTTCCGCGAGATTGAGCTCGCGCACCGATTTGCCGAAGTAGCGTTGTGCGGCGGTCTCCACGCCGTACGCGCCGTTGCCTAAATAGATCTGGTTCAGGTACAACTCGAGAATCTTGTTCTTGGGATAGAGCCGCTCGATCTCGCGCGCGACTTTCGCTTCTTTGATTTTGCGAGTGAGTGTTTTCTCGCGGCTGATCTTCTCGCTGAAGATGTTGCGCGCGAGTTGCATGGTGAGCGTCGAGAATCCCTGCGCATACGCGCCCGCGCCGACGTTGTGCACGGCGGCGCCGAACACGCGAATCCAATCGATGCCGTGATGCTGGTAGAAGCGTTTGTCCTCGGTGATGACGAACGCTTCCTGGACGGTCTTGGGAATCTCGGACAACGGCACGAGCGTCCGGCGTTCGAGTCCGAGCTCGGCCACGAATCGGCCGTCGTCGGCGTAGAGCTTGGACGTTTGGTGCGGCGTGAACGCGTCGAGCTGCCGCGGGTCGGGGCATGCGCTGCCGCGGCAGACGAGGGTCCACGACGCGTAGGCGAAGCCGGCCAGGAACATCGCCGCAAACGTCGCGGCGAGCAGCAGCGGGCGCGCGAATCGCGACCGGCTACGCGGTGCGGGCCGGCGACCGGGCATTGATCGAGCGGTTGGCGAGTGCGATGGCGCGACTCACAGCGGCGTCAGTGGGCGACAAATGCGACTGATGGAGGGCGAGATCGGCAAGCTAACCGTCGCTCGTGGAGCGGGCAACGCAGCGTCGTGGCGGCGACGAATGCGAGCCGTATCAATCGAGCGGATGTCTCCATCGGAGGCCGGGATATCGCGCGAAGCCGCGATCGGCGGTGAGCCATTCGCTCCCGCTTTCGAGCGCGAGGGCAGCGAGATACGCATCGGGAACCTGATTCCCTTTGGCGCCCGTGCGACGACAGAGATCCACGAAGATGTCCCAGTGGCGCGGGCCCGGCTCGATGGTCACGCACGACGGACGTTGGCGGAGATTCTCGACGAACCCGAGCGCTTTCGCGAGCGGCGTCGGATGGATGAATACGCGCGGGTGCGTGACGACGCGGAGGAAGCCGCTCAAGACGAGCGGCGCGATGGCAAACGCGCCGGCGCCGCCGATGAGCGTGTGCAGCCAGTCGAGATACTCCGCGTGCCGGTCGACGTCGCGTCGGTGCGCATAGACGAGGACGTTGACGTCGAGCAAGATCATCAGTCGTCGTCCATGACGTCGCGCACCGCGCTCGTGTCATCGAGGTCGACGCCAGGCCTCGGGCCGCCGCGGCCGTACGTGGGGAGCGGGGGCGGGGACGTGGGGGCGCGCCGCGACCGCCTCGCCAAGGCTTCGCGGAGCGCGTCTTCGATGACGGCGGTGAGCGTGCGCCGCGTCTCGATAGCGAAGCGTTTGGCATCGCGCAGGAGCGCCTCATCGAGTCGGAGCGTCGTCCTCATACAGAAAAGCATACGATCGAAGCAGCAATATGTCAAAGACCGCCCCGCGCGTGCGCGCCACCGGCCTGGACGCCGGATGCGCGTGCGCCCGTGACACCCGGACGCCGCGCGCATAGCTTTGCCGCATGACGACCCCTTCCCTGCTCGCCGAGCTCTCGTGGCGCGGGCTCCTCTACCAGCATACCGACGGCCTCGAGGCCGCGCTCTCGGCCGGTCGTGTCACGGCGTACGCCGGATTCGATCCAACCGCGCCGAGTTTACACGTCGGGAGTCTCGTACCGGTGATGGGACTCGTGCACCTGCAGCGCGGCGGGAACGTGCCGATCGCGCTCGTGGGGGGCGGCACGGGAATGATCGGCGATCCGAGCGGCAAGAGTACGGAACGGCAACTGCTGACGCGCGAGGTGATCGACGCCAACAGCCGCGCCATCGGCGCCCAGCTGGCGCGGTTCCTCGAGTTCACCGGTCCCGCGGCCGCGATCATGGGCGACAACGCGAACTGGCTGCTTCCGTTAGGCGCGGTGGAAATGCTGCGCGACGTGGGTAAGCACTTCACGGTGAACTACATGCTGGCCAAGGAGTCGGTCAAGGCGCGCCTCGAGGGCGGCATCTCCTTCACGGAATTCAGTTACATGCTGCTGCAGGCGTACGATTACTTGCAACTGCACCAGCGGCACGGCGCCACGCTGCAAATCGGCGGCAGCGATCAGTGGGGCAACATCACGGCCGGCATCGAGCTGATTCGCCGCGTGGCGGGACACGAGTCGCACGCGCTCACGCTTCCGTTGGTCACGACGGCGGCGGGCACGAAGTTCGGCAAAACCGAGGCGGGCGCGGTGTATCTCGACGCCGCGATGACGTCGCCCTACAAGTTCTACCAGTTCTGGATCAACGCCGACGACCGCGACGTGCCCAAGTGGCTTCGGTACTTCACGCTGTTGGATCGCCCAACGATCGAATCACTGGATCGCGAGACGCAGGAGCATCCCGAGCGCCGCACTGCCCAACGGACGCTGGCCGAGGACATGACGGCGCGCGTGCACGGGGCCGCGGTCTTGCGGACGGCGGCCGAGGTGTCGGCGCTGTTGTTCGGCGGAAAGGATCCGGCCGAATTGTCGGCGCAGGCATTCGAGGCGCTGGCGGCCGAGATCCCGACGTCGAGCGCCGCGTGGGGGCGGGCGGACGGATCGCCGGACGGGCGCACGCTCTCGCTGCAGGATGCGTTAGTCGCGGCCAAGCTGGCGACGTCCAAGAGCGATGCGCGGCGGACGATTCAACAGGGCGGCGTGACGGTGAACGGCGTGCGCGCGTCGGGCGAGGCACCGGTGGTGCCGTCGCAATGCCTGCACGGGTCGTACGTGCTGCTCAAGAAGGGGGCGAAGAACTACGCCTTGCTGCGGATGACGGACTAACCGCAGCTCAGGGGAACGGCATGAGGTCGATGCGCCGCACGAGCGGCGCATCGTCGGCGCCGGGCGGCGCGAGCGTCCCGTCGTCGTGCACGCGATCCCAGCCGCTGCGGGCGATGAAGTAGAACGTGCCGCCGACCATCACGCCGTGCGTCGGGTCGCTCACCGCGGGCTTGGCGCGCTCCAGCACCTCGGCGTCCAACACGCGCGCCATCGCCGTATCCAACAACACGCGCACCACACGGTTAGGCGTGGTCCCGTTCTGCACGGCCAGGAGCGTGTTGCCGACGCGGTAGAGTCCGTCGGTGCCGACGAGCGTCACGTTGCCCGGGTGCGGGAGCCAGCGCACCGCGCGCGTCGAGAGGTCGATCACCGCGATGCCCCGCGCATAGTCGGCGACGAACAACCGCTTTTCGTCGGCCGAGAGTGCCGGCGTTTGCGGCGAGGGAAACGTGCCCTCGGGCACGAGGACGGCCAGCGCGTGCGCGCCGGGCGCCGCCGTGTACACCGCGCCGGAGACGGCGTCGGACACGTAGACGGTGCCGTCGGCGCCGACCGTCATGTCGCCTAACACATGGGCGTGGGCCGGGTTCGGCGCCTCGATGCGCGCCCGGAGCGCGCCCGTGCCGAGATCGTACTCGAGCAGCGCCGAGCGCCCGGAATCGGCGGGATTGTATCCCTGCGCGGTGTTCACGGCGGCAGTGGTGGCCCACAGCACCTGGCGCACCGGATCGACGCGCACGGCGAACATGCCCCACGTGGAATCGGCGCCGGACCGCGTGAAGTCGGTGGCGTGGCCGGCGCTGTCCACCGCGACGATGTTCCGCCGGCGCACGCTGGACACGAGAAACCGATGCCTAACGGAGTCGTACGCGATGTCTTCGGCGACCATGTCGGCGTCGGGCAGCGTGAACGCGATGGCGCCGCGCGTCACCGGTGCCAGGTTCGCGGCCAGGAGCTGCGTCACGCGCGCGTAGCCGGCCATGGGGCGCACCGATGCCAGGTCGGAATCGCGCGCCGCGTCTTCCCACACGCCCATGCCGGCGAAGATCTCGAGCCACTCGAGCGCCCGGTCGCCGTTGCCCAGGCGCGCCTCGGCGACGGCGAGATTGTAGTCGATGCTCGGCAGCGGTCCGATCTCGCGCCGGAGCGTGAGCAGCTGCGAGCGGAACGTCGAGTAGTCGCCGGACTTGTACGCCTTGGCGGCGGCGCGGTTGTGGTCCATCCACGTCGAGTCGCCGCCGCCCTGGCCCACCGCCGCCGCGGGCGCGCCTAACGCAAGCATAAGGAGCAGCAGGACGCGGCGCATCAATCGTCTTCTCCCACCATGACGGCCAGCGCGCGCATCACGTCTTCTTTCGTGTTGTAGAAGTACGGCGAGAGGCGGATGCACCCTTCGCGCACCGCGTGCGCAATCTGCGCGCGCTCGAGGCGCGTCGCCGCTCCGCCTAAATCACGCGGCTTGAGCGCGATGACGCCCGCGCGGTGCGTGCGGTCGGCCGGCGTGATCAATTGCACATCGCTCCGCGCCGACGCCCACTCCACCGCGAGGTCCGCGAGACCGTTCACCGCGCGCTCGATGTTGGCCGGCCCCAGCTCGTGGATCAGCTCGAGGCTGGTGTTGAAGCCGACGAAATCCTGGAACGGCAGCGTGATCACCTCGAAGCGGCGCGCATCGTCGTGATAGCCGAACTTGTAGTCGACCAGGTGCCCGAAGTCCAACGAGGCGCGCATCGACAGCCAACCCACGACGGCCGGCTCGAGCGTGCGAGCGAGCTCGTCGCGCACGTAGAGAAAACCCGATCCCCACGGCGACAACAGCCACTTCTGTCCGCCGCACGCCAACAAATCGATGTGACACGCCGCGACGTCCAACGTGGCCGCGCCTAACCCTTGGATCGCATCGACGACGAACCAGATCCCGCGCTCGCGGCACAGGCGCCCGATCGTTGCGAGGTCGGTGCGAAATCCGGTGGAAAATTGCACCCATGACACCGTCACGACTTTCACGCGCGGCCGATCGAGCGCGGCGATGAGCGCGCGCTCATCGGGCACGCCGTTCGAGTCCGTAGCCAGGCGCATCGTGCGCACGCCGCGACGCTCGAGCGCCATCCACGGATAGACGTTGGCGGGGAACTCGCGATCGAAGCCGAGCACGATATCGCCTGTCTCGAGCGGCAAGGCGCGCGCGGCGACGTTGATGCCGTACGACGTGTTGACCATGCACGCGATCTCGGCTGGCGAGGCATTGATCAGCTTCGCGACCAGCTCGCGCGTCCGGGCGACGGTATCGAACTCATCCGCATCGGTGATGCGAAACGGTTCGGCGCGGCGCGCATTGAACTCGGCCATCGCGCGGACGGTGCGCGCCGGCAATGGGCCGGTCGAGGCGTTGTTCAAGTAGACGGTGGGCCCGGATTCGGTCCAGGGAAACTCCTGCGCGCGGAGGCGCGCGAGATCATACATCATACATCATACATCATACGGGTTGGGCTTGGGCCGGCGAAATGTCACGGCCGCCGAGGAAGCGGGGATCGAGAGCGTCGCGGAGCGCGTCGCCCAACAGGTTGAAGCCGAGGACCGCCGCGCCGATGGCGAGGCCGGGGAAGACCGAGGTCCAGGGCGCGGTGCGCAACTGCAGCAGGTCGCGCGCGTCGGCGATCATCGAGCCCCAGCTGGGCGTGGGCGGCTGCACGCCCAATCCGAGGAACGACAAGGCGGCCTCGGCCATGATCGCGCCCGCAATGCCTAACGTCGCGGCGATGATCACCGGCGCGACGCAGTTGGGCAGCAGGTGCTGGACGATGATCCGGCGGTCGGTCGCGCCTAACGCCCGGGCGGCGTGGACGAACTCGAGCTGGCGCGTCACCAGCACCTGCCCGCGCACGATGCGCGCCATGCCGGCCCACCCCACCACGCCGATCGTCACGAACACCGTGGTGAGCGACGGCTGCAACGCGGCGGCCATCGCGATCAACAACAGCAACGTGGGGAACGCGAGCGTGATGTCGGCCAAACGCATGATCGACTCGTCCACCCAGCGGCCGTAAAACCCGCTCACGAGACCGAGCGTGACGCCCAAGGCGAGCGCGATGCACTGCGACACGATGCCGACGGTGAGCGAGATGCGCGCGCCGAACACGATGCGCGACCACACGTCGCGTCCCTGGTAGTCGGTCCCCATCCAGTGCGCCAGCGACGGGCGCTGCAACTGTCCCGCGAGGTCGATCGACGTGGGATCGTATCGCGCGACCAACGGCGCCAGCACGGCGAGCAGCACCAGCACGACCACGGTGATCAAGCCGAGCATGGCGCGCGGGTCGGCGCGCAGCCGGCGCCACAACAGAATGAGCACGACGGCGCTTCTTGGGCGGTGGTGCCGTAACCTATGATGCGGATCGCGGCTCTCGCCATAGCCGGGACCGTTCGCGTCGACACTAGCCGACCGGGTCGCGCAGCTCGGGCGGCGTGTTGGGCGGCTGTTGCTTCCAACGGCGGTGGTGCCAGAAATACTGATCCGGAGCGAGGCGAATGTGCCGCTCGAGTACGGTTGTATAGGCTTGCACGACGGCGTCCACGTCGCGCTCGATGTTGCCCGTGTCGACCACCGGAATGTCTTCGATGAGCAGGTGATATCGTCCGTTCGGTTGGCGGAGCGCGCTGCCGAACACGAGCGGCGCGTTGAAGCGCAGCGCGAACACCGCGGCGCCGCGCGGCGTTTTTGCCGGACGCCCGAAAAAGTTCGCGTACGTGGACGCGATGTTGAGCCCCGCTTGGTCGATGAGGATGCCGACCATGCCGCCGGCCGCCAGCGTGCGCGGCGTGCGGCGCACCGATTCGCGGTCGCGGACCACCGTCAGCCCCAGGCGCGAGCGGACACGACCGACGTACGCGTCGAACAGCGGATTGCCCATGCGGCGAATGACCGCATCCACGTGGACGCCGTGCGCGGCCACGTACGCGGCGCAGAGCTCCCAGTTGCCGAGGTGCCCAGAGGCGGCGATGAGTCCTCGGCCTAACGCAAGACGTTGTTCGACCAGCTCCCAATTGTCGACGCGCTCGAAGAGTCCGATTACCTGTTCGGGACCCATGCGCGACAGGAGCGCGGTTTCGACGGCTACGCGTCCCAAGTGGCGATAGGCGCCGACGGCGATCTCGCGCACGGCGGCCGCGTCGAGCTCCGGAAACGCGGCGGCGATCTGGCGCTCCACCACGCGGCGTCTCATGCCGAGCGGACGATAGGCCGCGGCCCCCAATGCGGCGCCGGCGCGCAGGGCGCGCTCCCTGCCTAACAATCCGAACGCGCCGAAAACAGAGCGCAGCGCGCCGTACTCGATGCGGTGGGCGAGCGACGGCGTGCGCGCGGGCGGCGGCGCGCTCACCAGGCGCTCCGGTCGCCGGCGGCGACCGCGGCCCGCTCGAACGCGTCGACCATGAGCGTTTCCGTGTAGTCGCGCGCCACGCGCACCCGGCCGGCGGCGCCCATCGCCGCGCGTTGGTCCTCGTGCGCGAGCAGGCGCGCGATGGCGGCCGCCGCGTCGTGCGCGTCGCCGGGCGGGAGCACAATGCCGGTGATGCCATCCGGCACGTAGAGCGCGGCTACGCTGCCGCGCTCGGCGATCACGGGCACGCGCGACGCGAGGAGGTCGAGTACGGCGAACGCGCCGTCGTCGCCGCCGGCCACGACCCAGCCGAGGTCGGCGAGCGCGAGCACGGCCAGATCGTCGTGCCCTTCGTCGAGGAAGATCACGCTGCGCGAGACGCGGAGCGCGGCGGCGTGCATGCGCAGATCGTCCTCGGGCGCGCCGCCGCCCAACATCACGAGGCGCAGCTCGGGGTGTCGCGGCGCGAGCAGCGCCACCACGCGCAGCACGTTGCCGGCGCGGGCGCGCGACTCCGCATCGTAGCGGCAGACGAGCAGGCGATGCGCGCCATCCGTCAGGTCGAGCGATGACGGCGCCGCCGGCCGCACCGTCTCGTAGAGGTGGGGCCTCACGCCTAACGGAACAACCCGCGGCGTGAGCCGCGCGTGCGGCGTGGGCGGCGCGCGTTGGGCATCCTCGTCGGCGGCGAACACGAATCCCGGGGCCGCCGCGCGCAACGCGAGGCGCGACATGCCCGACAGCCGGAACGTCTCCCCTGCCCCGGCGCGCCGCAGGACCGCGGCGCGCTCGGCCATGCGCGCGGCGCCGGCCGCGACGGTCTGTTCGCGATCGGTGTGCACGCACACCACCTGGATGAATCGCTCCTGCAGCGCACCGCGCAGGCGCCGGATTGCCGTCAGCAGCGGCAGGTCCACGGCGATGGGCAGCACTTCATACGAACCGAACTCGAGCCGCTGCTCCACCGCGCTGTCGGGCGGACACGCGACCGTCACCGCGTGGCCGCGGTCGCTCAAGCCGCGCGCGAGCGCGGCGGCGGCGCGGGCGCTGCCGGTCCACGCCGGCGCCGAGAGGTAGAACAGAATCCGCACGTTAGGCCGGCAACGGCGCGCCGTCCTGGTCCTGCGTGCCGAATTGCAGCGAGTGGAGCCGCCAATAGGCGCCGCGCAGCGCGAGGAGCTCGTCGTGCGTGCCGCGCTCCACGATCCGGCCGTCGTGGAGCACGAGGATCTCGGTGGCGTGCTGGATGGTCGACAACCGGTGCGCGATCACGAACACCGTGCGGCCGGCGAGCAGCCGGTCGATGGCTTCCTGCACCAGGCGCTCGGATTCCGTGTCCAACGCCGACGTCGCTTCATCGAGAATGAGAATCGGCGGATCGACGAGCAGCGCCCGCGCGATGGCGATGCGCTGGCGCTGTCCGCCCGACAGCCGCGTGCCGCGTTCGCCTAACGGAGTGTCGTAGCCGCGCGGCAGCTCGGCGATGAACTGGTGCGCGTTGGCCGCGCGCGCCGCGGCTTCGATCTGCGCGTCGGTGTACAGGGCCGAGCGCCCGTAGGCGATGTTGCTGCGCACGGTGTCGTTGAAGATCACCGTTTCCTGGCTCACGATCCCGGTGAGCGCGCGCAGCGACTCGAGCGTGATCGCGCGCGTATCCACTCCGTCGAGCACGATGCGGCCTACGGTCGGCTCGTAGAATCGCGGGATCAGATCGACCAGCGTCGTCTTGCCGGCGCCGCTGGCGCCGACGATGGCGATCACGTCGCCCTTCCTGGCCGTGAACGAGATGTCCTCGAGCACGCCGCGATCGCGCTCGTACGAGAAGCCGACGTCATCGAACGCCAGCGCGTCTTGGAAGCCATCCACCACGCGCGTGCCTTGGTCGAGCGCCTTTTCGGTTGGCCGGTCGATGACATCGAACAATCGTTCGGCGGCGGCGAACGCGTTCTGCGCGACGGCCGGAATCTGCGACAACTGCTTGAGCGGCTGCAGGAGCCGCATCACGAACGTCAGGAACACGAGGAACTGCGACGCCTGCAGCGTGCGGTCCACGAGCACGTAGCGCGCGCCGACCCACAGCAAGAGCACCGTGATGCCGGCGCCTAACGTCTCGGTGATCGGTTGGGCGATGAGCGCGATGCGCGCCATGCGCACGAGACCGCCCGAGTACGTGTGGCTCGCGCCGATGAACCGCTGCTCCTCGTACGGCTCGGCGCCGAAGGCTTTGACCAGCCGGATGCCGCTCACGCTTTCTTGCAGCACGCTCATCATCTCGCCGTGGTCGTTGCGCAGCCGGCGATAGCCGCGGCGCAACCGCTTGAGCAGCGGCTGCAGCCCCAGCGTGAGCAGCGGCGCGACGACGAGCGCGATGAGCGTGAGCCGCCACGAAATCCCGAACAGGTACGCGACGTAGATGATGACTAACGCCGACGCCGAGAGCGCCTGGGTGACGATCTGCGTGACCAGGGTGCGCGTCTGCTCCGTGTCGGCGAGCACCCGCGACAGAATCTGCCCCGTCTTGGTGGTGGTGAAATACCCGATCGGCAGACGCTGCAGGTGCCGGTACACCGCGTCGCGCAGGTCGCGCGTGACGTACTCCTGGAGCTCGGCGCCCAACGTGCCGGCGATCCAGATGAAGAGATTCTTGAACGCCACCGTCGCCAGAATGACGAGGATGACGTTGCGCAGCGACTGCATCGGCTGCGCGGGGTCGAGCAACCGCCCGATGGTGGCATGCAGGAAGGTGTTGACCCACCCCCTGCCTAACGGAATGGGCGGCTGCTTGAACAGCTCGTCGAGGAACGGAATGAGGAGCGCGAACGAATAGCCGTCCAGCGCCGCGCCGATGAAGTTGGCGACGATGTTTCCGGCCATGCGCCAGGCATGCGGCCGGAGAAACCGGAACAGCCGGCGGTACAGACCCACGTGCCTAACGCCGCGGCGTGAGCAGCGCCACCGGCAGGATCACTTCTTCGGGGGTCACGCCGCCGTGGAGGAACGAGCCGCGGTAGCGCGTCTGATACTCGCGCAGCTTGGTCGGATACACGAAGAACGTGTCGCCCACCGCCAACAGCGTATTCCCGCCCAGTCCGCGCCGCGGCAATCGCAGATCATCGAAATTCGAGAACAGCAGCGCGTACTCGGCCCGCTCGGCGCGCAGGTCTTCGCCGAATTTGTACCGGAGGTTGGCGGTCGCGTCGCGCTTGGCGAACACCGTGGCCGGCGTCTGGCAATGAATCGAGCCGTGGTCACTCGTGATCAACGCCGGAATGCCGCGACGCGCCGCTTCCTTGAGGAGCGCGAACAGCGCCGAACGCTCGAACCACTGGCGCGTGATCTGCCGCAGCGCGATCTCGTCCTTCGCGACCTCGTAGAGAATGGCGGACTCGCTCCGCCCGTGCGTGAGCAGGTCGACGAAATTGAACACGAACGCGCTCACGCCCTCCGACGCGATCGCTCCCGTTAGGCGCCGCTCGAGCTCGGCCGAGTCGCCCGAGGTCGAAATCTTGTCGTAGCGCACGGGGACGTTCGTCTTGAGCTCCGACAGATGCGCCACGAGCAGATCGCGCTCGTGCGCATTGAGCGACTCGTCTTCACGCTCGGCCCACCAATCGGGGAATCGCGCCGCGATCTCGCCCGGGAACAGCCCGCTGAAGAGGGCGTTGCGCGAATACGGCGTGGCCGTGGGCACGATCGAGAAGTAATGCGTCGTCTCGACGTCGAAATACGGCGCGAGTAAGGGCTGCAACACGCGCCACTGATCCAGCCGCAAGCAGTCGATCACGACGAACAATGTGGCGCGCGACCGCTCGAGAATCGGCAGCAGAAACTCGCCCACGATGTCGATGGACAAGGGCGGCCGATCGCCCTCGAGATCGCGCAGCCATTGCGGATACGCGTCGCGAAAGTATGCGGCGAACTCGCGCCGCAAATCCGGATAGAGCGCCTGCAGCGATTCGTAGAGACTCTGCTCGCGCGCCTGCGCCAGCTCGATGTCCCATTCCACCATTTCCGCGTAGCGCGCCACCCAATCGCGCCAGCCGAGTGCGCGTTCACGCTCCTGCTCCATGGCGCGGAACCGCTCGACGAACGAGCGCGCGATGGCTTGCTGGCGAATGCGCGGTCCGTCGAGCACGCGCGTGATGACGCTCAATACCTGTCGCGGATTGATCGGCTTGACGAGGTAGTCGCGCACGTCGACGCCGATCGCTTCGCGCAGCGTCGCGTCCTCCTCGCTTTTCGTGACCATGACGATGGGGAGGAACGGATCGAGCTCGCGGATCTCGCGGTACGCGTCCAGGCCGCGCTTGCCGGGCATCTGCTCATCGAGGAGCACGATGCCGTACTGCCGGCGTCGCAGCATCTCGACCGCGTCGTCGGCGTTGGACGCCGCGTCGACCTCGAACCCCTTCTCACGCAGGAAGATGCGGTGAGACTCGAGAAGGTCGGCCTCGTCGTCGATCCACAGCACCGACTTGGGGGGTTGCGCCATGCTGGCGCAATGTAGTATTGCCGGCAGGTGCCTGGTAGCTACCAACCCATGCCCGCACCAAACCACTTCCCATTTCCTGCACTCGCCGCGCAGGCTGGACGGGCACCGTTAGGGGGCGCGCGGGAGGTGGCGCTGGCGTGTCTCATGGCGGCGCGACTGGCGATGGACGCGCGCTGCGCCGCCCAAGAGCTCACCCGACGCGCGCACACCGAGCGCACGCATAGCGCGCGGAACTGGTTCGCGTCACTCACCATTCCGGCGGCGGTTCGCGCCGCGTGCGTGCGAGTCACCGAGGCAACCGTCCGTGCCGACACGCTGGAGCTTGGCGCTGCGCTCGCCGCCGTGCTCACCGCCGCACGACGGCATCTCGACAGCGCGGGCGCCGAAGAACTGGACCGCGCGATCGCGTCGCTGCGCGTGCAGTAACGCTCACTACCCGCTTCGGGTCTCCCTCGATATCGTAGACGCCATGCCAGCACGCGCCGACATCTCGCCGCTATCGCAACTGATGATGCACGTGGACGCGGTCGCCGATGGCACCGCACCCGCCGATGGCATCGCGACCGGTTATCCGACGC
>JANWIK010000137.1 GCA_025449955.1 Gemmatimonadaceae bacterium | reverse complement strand
CGTTCCTGCTGGATGGTAAGCCGCTCCAGATCATCTCGGGCGAGATGCATTATGCGCGCATCCCGCGCGAATACTGGCGCCATCGACTGCAGATGGCGAAGGCGATGGGACTCAACACCATCGCGACCTACGTCTTCTGGAACTATCACGAAGTGCGCCCCGGCGTGTTCGACTTCCACACCGGGAATCGGGATCTCGCCGAGTTCATCCGCATCGCCCAGCAGGAAGGACTGTGGGTGATCTTGCGCCCCGGCCCGTACGTGTGCGCCGAATGGGATTTCGGCGGCATTCCATCGTACTTGCTCGCGTCACCGGCGGTGCACGTCCGCAGCAACGACCCACGCTATCAGCGCGCCGCCCAACGGTACATTCGCGCCCTCGCCGCTCAGGTGCGGCCGCTCCTGGTGACCCATGGGGGTCCCATTCTGATGGTGCAGGTCGAGAACGAATACGGCTCCTTCGGCGCCGACTCGGCCTACAAAGATGCGACGCGTCGCATGCTCACCGACGCGGGCATCGACGTGCCCCTCTTCACCGCCGACGGAGACGACAGCTTTGAGCAGGGCGGGATCCCCGGCGTGTTCGTCACCGCGACCGGAGAACAGAACTACGATTCGCTCGCCGCGCGCGCGCGGCCCTTCAATCGCGGCACTGGTCCGTACATGGTCGCCGAGTTGTACCCGGGATGGCTCACGCACTGGGGAGAGCCGCTGCCATCCACGCCGCTCTCCGGGTTTCTGCCGGAATACGACAGCCTGCTGTCGCGCGGCGCGAGCGTGAGCCTGTACATGTTTCACGGCGGCACGAATTTCGGATTCACATCGGGCGCCAACTACACGAAGTCCGCGCCCATCGTGCCCAGCATGACGAGCTACGATTACAATGCGCCGCTGTCGGAGGCCGGATGGCCAACCGAGAAGTACTATGCGTTGCGCGACGTGATCCGCCGGCACGTGTCGTACGCCATTCCCGATGTGCCGGCGCGCCTCCCGGTGATCACGGTCCCGGCCATCCGCCTAACGCAAGCCGCGACGCTCGCCGATCTCGTCGCGCACGCGACGCCGGTGCGCTCGCCCAATCCGCTGTCGTTCGCCGATCTGGGCCAATCACAGGGGTACGTGCTCTACCGGCATCGCGTGGCGGCCGCGGTGAGCGGCGAGCTCTCGGTGAGCGGCCTCCGCGACTTCGGTGAAGTGTTCGTGAACGGCCAACGCGTGGCGACGCTCGACCGTCGCACCAAAGCGTTCACCGCGCCCGTCAGCATTCCGGCGAACGGCGTGCTCGACATTTTCGTCGAGAACATGGGACACATCAACTACGGGAACGATCTCGTGGACGATCGCAAAGGGATCGTCGAGCCCGTTCGCGTGGGTGACGTGCGTCTCGACGGTTGGGAAATGTTCGGCCTCCCATTCGATTCCGCGCCGGCCGCGGCGGGCGACACGACGGCGCGCGTCGGTCCAACCGTGTACCGGGGGTCGTTCACGCTCGACGCGACGGGCGACACGTTCCTCGACATGCGAGGCTGGAACCGCGGCATCGTCTTCGTGAACGGCATCAACCTCGGCCGCTATTGGCGCGTGGGTCCGCAGCAGACGCTGTACATGCCGGGGGCGTGGCTGCATCGCGGGCGCAACGAGATCGAGGTGTTCGATCTCGAGGGACGCGTCGCAGATCCGACTATCGCCGGACTGGCCACGCCGATCCTCGACGATCTGAGGCAGTGACGACCTCGCAGGGTGCCGTGCTCATCCGTATCGGGGTCGCCCGGCGGCTTGCACAGCGATCCGGGCCACCTCGCCGTTTCTATCGTGATGCCATACATCTCGGCAGTCATGCGGCTCGTGCAGTACGCACCGTGAACCGGTTTCAAGGAGTGCCCGTCATGCGAACGCGTTTGCTGTTGCTCGGCACCGCCATCTCGTTTCTGGCCGTCGGTCCTGCCGCGGCCCAACAGCGTCAAGGTCCACCTGGAGCGCGGCCTGGCGCGCGTGGCGCTCCGGGCGCCGAACGGGACAGCGGCGCAACCGATTCGGCCGGCGTGCCGGCGATCGAGAAAGTGTCGACGACGCAGCACACCATCACGGTGGATGGGAAGCCGGTCGCCTACACGGCTCGCGCCGGCACGATGGTGATCCGCGATTCCACCGGAAAGCCCGCGGCGACCGTGTTCTACATCTCGTACACGAAGGATGGCGTAGAGCCGGCGTCGCGTCCGGTGACGTTCTTCTTCAACGGCGGACCGGGCTCGGCGTCGATCTGGCTGGACGAGGGCATCATGAGCCCGAAGCATCCGGACATGGGTCCGGCCGGCTCCGAGCCCGCGCCGCCGTACAACCTGGTCGACAATCCGAACACTCCGTTAGACGTGACCGACCTGGTGCAGGTGGACGCGATGATGACGGGCTACTCGCGGCCCGCCGAGGGCGTGAAAGCGTCCGAGTTCACCGGCGCGGTGAACGACGTGCAGATGTTCGGCGAGTTCATCCGCGACTATCTCGACAAATACGACCGGTGGGCGTCGCCCAAGTATTTGTTCGGCGAGAGCTACGGCACGTTCCGTTCGGCCGGCCTGGCGAGCGAGCTGCAGGAGCGCGAGGGGATCGAGCTCAACGGCATCATGTTGTTAGGCACGGTGCTCGACTTCCAGTACATCTCGCAGGATCCGAGCAACGACATCGCATACGCGACGTTCCTGCCCACCTACACGGCGACGGCGTGGTACCACAAGAAGCTGCCGTCGAATCTGCAGAGCGAGTCGCTCGAGCAGGTGGTGGCCGAGTCGCGCAGCTACGCGTTCGGCGACTATCTCACGGCGTTGGCCAAGGGCAACATGCTCTCCGATGCGGAGCGGCACGCGGTGGCACAAAAGCTGTCGTCGCTCACCGGCATCTCGGAGACGTACTTGATGAACACCAACCTGCGGCTGGATGCGGGCAGCTTCCGCACCGAGCTGTTGCGCGACCAGCGTCTCATGCTCGGCCGCTACGACACGCGCCTAACGGGAATCAACGGCAATCCGTCGAACCAGCGCCAGGACTACGACCCATCGGACGTCGCGCCATCGGGCGCGTTCATGGCGGCGTTCATGCGCTACCTGCACGACGACCTCAAGTACTCGAGCAATCTGCAGTACTACATGGGCGGCCACACCGGCCGGTGGGACTACAGCACGCTCACCTTCTCGCGCGGTTTCCCGAGCGAGACCGAGTCGCTGCGCATGGCGATGGCGAAGGACCCGTATCTGCACGTGATGGTGGGCGCCGGCTACTACGACACGGCGACGCCGTTCGCGAACGCGGAGTACACCTTCACGCATCTGGGCTTCGACCAGACGTACAAGGACCGGGTGCAGTTCAAGTACTACGAGAGCGGGCACATGGCGTATTTGAACCAGGCATCGGCGAAGCAGCTCAAGTCCGACATTGCCTCGTTCATCGCGTCGACGCAGCACGCGACGCCGGTGACGGCGCAGGCCGGGCACTGAGCGGTCGGCGGCCGTCGTTAGGCCGGTTAGGCACTATCGATACATGTGAGTGAACGGCCCGGACATCCATACGGTGTCCGGGTCGTTTCGTTTTTGTGTCAGGGATCGGTGCGAATCTGACGGCGCGCGCAGCGCGTGAGCCGGATTCAGCCGCTTCTCCGCCTCTATGGGTAACGCATCCCGCGACGACAATGCGCGGCAACGCGCGTTCCACCATGGAGAGCCCGGCGTGTCCGGGCGGGAGGACTCGTGTTATACGGTCTATTTTCACATCGATCCGCGCTCATGAGCGGCACATTGCTCTGCCTTGGCCTCGCCGGCTGCGGCGCCGACAAATCGGTCTCGCCCCAGCAGCAAGACATCGCCGCGCTCAAGCAAGCGATTCTCCCACTCGAGGATCTCGCGGCCGCCCAACAAGCCGGGTACACGGTGGTGGTCGCCGATCCCGGCGACGGTCACACGTGTCTCGCCGATCCGACGCAAGGCGCGATGGGCGTGCACTACCTCAACACGACGCTCGTCGACGACACAGTGATCGTCACGCGTCCCGAGGCGTTGATCTACGAGCCGCAGCAAAATGGCGCGCCCAAGTTCGTGGGCGTGGAGTACATCATTCCGTTCGCCATTCACGGCGAGAACGAGGCGCCGCCCACATTGTTCGGCGTGCCGTTCATGAAGAACGACACGTTCCAGTTATGGGGATTGCACGTGTGGGTAGGACGGCACAATCCGAGCGGCGAGTTCGCGATGTGGAACCCGGATGTGAGCTGCCAGTTCGGGCACTAGGCTCGAGCACTCGCAAGTAGGTCCAAGTCCTCTGAAAGAGCTTCTAAAGGATAACAAAAGTGATGCAAGAGATCGGGAGGATCGCTCGGCTGAGCAGGCGAGAACGTCTCGCCTAACGCTCACTGCCGGTCAAGACACGGCGCCGAGGATCTTGCCTTCGCAGCCGAGCGATCCTCCGAATCTCTTGCATCACTTTTGTTATCCTGTGACGCTTTTACAGAGGAGCTTGGGCCTTGGTGCTACGGCGTCGCGCTCTGAGCGGCGAGTTGGACCAAGTGTACCAGAGTCTCCGTGGTTTTCTCGAGTCCGCGACGCGAGTTGAACTCGAGCTTGCTGTGAAACTCGTGGCCGCCGGTAAAGATGTTGGGACATGGAAGTCCGCGGAACGTGAGGCGCGAACCATCGGTGCCGCCGCGGATGGGTTTGAGATACGGAGTGAGCCCGGCCAGGCGCGCGGCGTCTAACGCGAACTGCGTGATGTGCGGATGCTGGCTGAGGATTTCTTTCATGTTCTTGTAGTTCTCTTTGACCTCGATGCGCGAAGTGACGCCGGGGAAACGCGCCATCGTCTCGCGCGCCAGGCGGCGCATCGCATCCTCTTTGGCGGCAAGCCCCGACAGATCGAAGTCGCGCAGCAGCACCTTGACCGTCGACTGCTCCACGTCGAGCGTGCCGGCGTACGGATGCACGAACCCCTGGCGGTCTTCGGTGGTCTCGGGGAGCATGTCGTGCGGCATGTGGGCGAGAAAGTCGGCCATGGCGTACATCGAATTCACCATCACGCCTTTGGCCGTGCCCGGGTGCGCGCTCTTGCCGCGGAACGCGACGGTGGCCAGGCGCGCGCTCCACGTCTCGTCGCTCACTTCGCCTAACGTACTGCCGTCCACCGTGTACGCGAAGTCGGCGCCGAATCCCGGCACGTCGAACTTCTCGATGCCGGTGCCGATCTCTTCATCGGCCGTGAACGCCACGCGCACGCGGCCGTGCGGCACCTTCGGATTGCGCAGCAGCGTGTCGACCAGCGTCATGATCGCGGCGACGCCGGCCTTGTCGTCGGAGCCCAGCAGCGTGGTGCCATCGGTGGTGATGATGTCGTCGCCGATGAGGTCCGCGAGCACCGGGTGCCGCGCGACCGTGATCACCTGCGTCGGGTCGCCGGGCAACGTGATGTCGCCGCCCTGGTAGTTCCGGTGCACGACCGGCGTCACGCCGTAGCCGGTCACCGCCGGCGACGTGTCGACGTGGGCGATGAAGCCCACCGTCGGCAGCCGCTCTCCGTTAGGCACAGACGACGGCACCGTCGCGTACACCATGCAGTGCTCGCTCACCGAGACCTCGCGCGCGCCCACCTGCTTGAGCTCGGCCGCGAGCAGGTTGGCCAGCGTCCACTGCGTGAGCGTGCTCGGCGTCGTCTGTTGGTCCTCGCGCGATTGCGTGTCGATGCGCACGTAGCGCAGAAACCGGTCGACGACGCTCTCGCCCGGCGGCTCGAGTTCGATGGACATTGCGTTCGCGTGGTGGTGGGTTGGGTCGTGGATCCGGAAGTCTACACCATCCATACGCCGACGTCAGCGGCCAACGGGCTCTGGTGATTGCGCGCGCGCGCCCGTAGCATCCGGGCCATGGGTCACCCGCTTCGCTCGACGTTTTCCAGGAGATTACGACTATGCGCTCCGCAGCGCGCACAGTGCACCACGCGGTTGGTTCGCGCTCCCGCTTGCTCGCCTACTTCTCACGCACCATGTGGAGCATGGCCGCGCTCGCTTCGATTGTGCATGTGACAACAGTCGCTGCGCAAACACGCGATACGCTGCTCTCGGCGCTCAAGCTGCCGATGCAAGCCGGGTTCGCTCCGCTGGTGCCGCCGGCGCCAGGACATCCGGTGCTGCTCAAGCCCGACCGTGTGTTCGATGCGACGAGCGAATCGGCGCACGCCGGCTGGGTGGTGCTCGTGGAAGGCGACAGCATCACGGCCGTTGGGCCCGCGACGTCGGTGCACGCGCCAAGCGGCACCGAGACCATCGCGCTCCCCGGCCTAACGCTGCTCCCGGGACTCATCGACGCGCACTCGCACATCTTCCTGCACCCGTACAACGAAACGCTCTGGGACGACCAGGTCCTCAAGGAACCACAAGGCTTCCGCGTCGTCGAAGCGGTGCTCCACGTGCGCAATACGCTCATGCAGGGCTTCACGACGCTGCGCGACCTGGGCACGGAGGGCGCCGGATTCGCCGATGTGTCGATGAAGCGCGCGATCGACGAAGGGCTGATTCCGGGGCCGCGTCTCCAGGTGGCGACGCGCGCGATCGTGGCCACGGCGAGCTACGGTCCCGGTCCGCGCGGCTATCGGCCCGACCTCGACTTGCCGCAAGGCGGACAGGCGGTGAGCGGCGTGCCCGAGGTGCTGGCGGCGGTGCGCGAGCAAGCGGCGCGCGGCGCCGACTGGATCAAGGTGTACGCCGACTACCGCCGCGGGCCTAACGGAACCTCGATGCCCACGTTCAGCCAGGAGGAGATCGACGCGCTGGTGGCCGAGGCGCATTCGTCGGGACGCCCGGTGTCGGCGCACGCGAGCACCAACGAGGGCATGCGCCGCGCCGTGATGGCGGGCGTCAACACCATCGAGCACGGATTCGGCGGCTCGGACTCGGTGTTCCACCTGATGGCCGAGCGCGGCGTGGCCTACCTGCCGACATTGACGGCGGTGGAAGCCTACGCCGAATACTTCGAGAAATACGTGCGCGGCACGAGCCCGCCGACGCCGTCGATGATCGAGGCCAAGCACGCCTTTCAGCTGGCGATGAAGAACAACGTCATCATCGGATCGGGCAGCGACGTGGGCGTGTTCACCCACGGCACCAACGCGCGCGAGATCGAATGGATGGTGGAAGACGGGATGCGTCCCGCGCAGGCGCTGCTCGCGGCAACGGCCGTCGATGCGAAAATCCTGCGCATGGACACGGAGATCGGACGGCTCGTCCCCGGGCTCAAGGCCGACATCGTGGCGGTCCAGGGCGACCCCACGCAAGACATCTCGGCCGTGAGCCGGGTCCGATTCGTGATGAAGAACGGCGTCATCTACCGGCGGTAGTGCGTTAGGCTGTGGCGTCGCGGCGCGCCGTGGTGGCGCCGCGCGCGGCCAGGTGCTTGGCCACGCCGGGGCTCGCCAGGTTCTCGGGCGGCTCGTCAAACTTGTTGAGCGATGGCAAGCGCTCGGCGCCGGCGTCGAGCAACGCGTCGACGATCGCGATGTACGTGTCGTCGTGGCCGCGGTGCTGTCCCGAGCCGTGCGAGGCCCAGCCCAAGGGCGACGAGCCGAACTGGCCGTCGCGCACGTTCACCGGCGCGCCTAACGCAAGCAGCGCGCGCACCATGTCGAGCTTCCCCGTCCACGCCGCCACGTGGAGGGGCGTGCCCTGCGCCCACCCTTCGGCGCCGATCGAGCAGCCGAGGCTCAGCAAGACCCGGATGGCATCGAGATTGTCGTGCAGCACGGCGTCGGACAGTGCCGCGCCGCCGTTCGCCGGCATCGCGGCCGCGAGCTCCGGATGCGCGGCCAGCACCGCGCGCGCGCGATCGGCGTCGCCATCGAAGCACGCCGCGAAGAGCTCGTCGTCCGGGCCTAACGCAGTCGTGTCGGCGCCGGACTCCCGCAACAGCGCGGCGATGGCGCGGTTGCCGTGGCGCACCGCGATCGCGAAGGCCGTGCGGCCGTCGCCGCGGCGCAGATTCGGATCAGCCCCGTGCGCGAGCAGCGCCCGCGCTGTAGCCAGCTTCGGCCCGCCGCCCGCCACGCCCTGGAGCGGCGTCTCCTGCTTCTGGTAGCTGGGCACGTTCGGATCCGCGCCGTGCTCGAGCAGCCACGTGAGTCCCTTGAACCACGCCGCGCGCCCGTCGTCATCGTGTTGATGTCCAACGAGAAAATAGAGCGGCGTGTTGCCGTACGGACTCTGGGTGGACGAGAGATCGGCGCCGTGCGCGACGAGCGCCTCGAGACACGCGCGCCGGTCGAGCTGGGCCGCGTGATAGATGGCCTCGCCGTCCTGCGTGTTGGCGCCGCGGTCGAGCAGCAGGTTGACTAACGGAACGTTGTCGCTCATGCACGCGTGGTACAACGCCGAGATCGGCGCCGACGTGTCGCGCGACTCCCAGTACAGGCTTCCGCTGTTGGGACTCACGCCGGCATCGAGCAGCAGCGTCGCCGTGCGGAGGACGCGCGCGGCGTGGCGCGCACTCGCGCGGTGCACGGGTGTCGCGCACGCGTACGCGAGCGGGGTCCAGGCGCCGCGGCCGCGCGCCTCGTGCACGCACGCCGGATCGGCGGCGATGCGGCGCGCGACCTGGTCGGCATCGCCCGCGGCCGCCGCCGTGAAGATGCTGTGGTTAGGCAGTTGCCGATGCGCCTTGAGCATCCGCGACACGATGCCCGTCCGCCCGTGTTCGACGGCGTCGAGGAACCGCGCCGCCTGCTCGTCCATGGGCAGCGTCGCCTCGATGTGCGCCTTGAGCTTGGGCCAGCTCTCGAAGCCGCGCTCGCGCGCGATCACGAACTGCGCGTCGGCGAGCTTGAGCGAGCCGATGGAACCGGCGAGTCGCGGGAGATGCGCTACGACGCGCGCGATCGCATCGCGATCGCCGGCACGGCAGTCACGGAGCAACGCCTTGGCGCGCTTCCGTTCGTAGGCAAAATCCGGGGACGGGGGGAGTGCGGACATACGACCTCCTTCATGAGCGCCCGAGTGTCCGCCTTACGCCGGGCATGAAAGAGGTAATGGATGTGCGCGACGATCTCCCAGGTGGGACGATCCCTTCCCGCGGACGGGGCGCGCCCTGGAGCGCGACCCCGAATCATACACGTGCGTCCGCCGTCGTGCCACCGGAGCGCGGACCCTCGCATCGTTCCTTCGGCCGCAGTCGTGGCTGCCGCACGCGCGCCCTGCTCCCCACGGTGAACGGTCCGTGGTCGAGCCGCGTGACCTCTTGCATGGTCGGTGTCCACGTCGGCCAGCGTTCCACATCGGTCAACACCGCCCACACCTCGTTAGGCGAGGCATCGATGTCGACGGTGGCGATAATGTCCTGCATCGAGATCCTCCTCGTTCGCATCCTGAGCGTCTTCGACAAGAGGCTCAAAGGACAAAAAGCGATGCGAGAGATGGAGAAGCTCGTGCGGCGCACGTTCACAGTGACCGGCTTACCCACCTGGATGATTTCACGCGCGTGTGCGATGCGCTCGCCGCCGCATCGCGGCAATCCTCCCCCTCCCTCGCATCCCTGTAGCCATCCTTGTGACCAACTGGAGACGAGCTCGCCAGGTTCCCCTCGACGGCGCTTGACAGCAGCGGCAGCCGATGCGACCATTCCACTCACCTGGTGACTGGAAGAGACCCGTGGCCCGCACGCCGTCCGAGCTCCTGCAAGGGACCGTCGACATTCTCATCCTCCGCGCGCTGGCGTGGGAACCGATGCACGGCTACGCCATCTCGCGCTGGCTCGACGCGCGCAGCGGCGGCGTGCTCGCCGTGGACGGAGCCGCGCTGTACCAGGCCCTGCACCGCCTCGAGGAACATCGGCTCGTCTCGGCGTCGTGGGGCCTCTCGGAAAACAATCGCAAAGCCAAGTACTACACCCTCACCGGGGCCGGCCGCGCGCGGCTCCGCGCAGAATCGGTGGTGTGGAAGACGTACGCCGACGCGGTGACCAAGGTGCTCAAGCCCGCCTGAGGAGCTTCGTTCCATGGCACGCACGCCGATCCGCTCGTTCCGCTTCCCGTGGCGCTCCCGCGCCGACATCGCCCGCGATGTCGACACGGAGTTGGGCTTTCATCTCGACATGCGCATCCGCGAGCTCACGGCCCGGGGCATGGATCCGGACGCGGCCCGCCGCGCCGCGAGCGCCGAGTTCGGGGACATCGAGGGGACGCGCGTGTATTGCCGGGCCGCTGATGCGCGCGGCGACCGCGCCGTCCGCGCCGCCGATCGCCTAACGGAATGGCGGCAGGACGCGCGCTACGCGTGGCGTACCATGCGCCGCACCCCGACGTTCACCGTGGTGTCGCTGCTGACGCTCGCCCTCGCCATCGGCGCCAACACGGCCATCTTCAGCGTCGTGCGCGCGGTGTTGCTCCGCCCGCTGCCATATGCCGATCCGGCACGCCTCGTGGTGGCCTCCGAGTCGTGGCCCAACACGCCGGGCAGCCGCTCGCCGATGTCGCCGCCCGACTACGTGGACTACCGTGCCCAACAGCACGCCTTCATCGGCCTCGGCGCGTATTCCAACGCCATGGGTCCGGTGGTGTGGCAGCCCGCGGGCGCGGACCCCACCACCCTCACCGGCATCGCCGCCGACGCCCAGCTCTTCCGCGTACTCGGCGTCAGGCCAATGTTAGGCAGGGTGTTCGATGCACATGCCGACGTGATGGGCGACAGCGCCAGCGCGATCGTCTCGTACGGATTCTGGCAACGCGCGCTCGGCGGCGATCCGCACGCCGTCGGGCGGCGGCTCACGCTCAACGGCCGGTCGACCGAGATCATCGGCGTCATGCCGCGCGGGTTCGTGCTCGACCGCAACGAGGACGTGTGGTTGCCGCTCGACATCCGCGATGATCTGGCGAACGCCGCCATCACGCGCAAGCAGCATTGGATGATCGTGATCGGCCGGCTGCGACCCGGCGTCACCATCGAGGCGGGCCGCGCCGACCTGCGGCTCATCTCCAATCGGCTGGGCGCACAGTACCCCGACGCCGATGGCGGCCGCGCCGCGATCGTCGCGCCTCTGCACGAGTTGGCCGCCGGCAACCTTCGCACGCCGCTGCTGCTGTTGCAAGCCGCCGCCGCGATGGTGCTCCTCATCGCCTGCGCGAACCTGATCAACCTCACGTTGTCGCGGACCATCGGCCGCCGCCAGGAGCTCGCGCTGCGGGCCGCGCTCGGCGCCGGCCGCGGCCGCCTGGTGCGGCAGCTGCTCACCGAATCGGTGCTGTTGGCGCTCGCCGGCGGTGCGTTAGGCGTGGGGCTGGCGATCGTGGCCACGCGCGCGCTCCTGGCGATCAATCCGAACACGCTGCCGGCGCTCTTCCCGGTCGGTGTCGACCGCCAGGTGCTGGGGTTCAGCCTGCTGGTCTCGGTCGCCGCCGGCGCGGTGTTCGGCATCGTGCCCGCGCTCCACGCCATGCGCGCCGGCGTGCACGACGCGCTCCAGGAAGGGGGCCGCGGAGCCAACGCGGCGCGGAGCGGCAGCTTCGTTAGGCGTGCGCTCGTCACGACGCAGGTCGCCCTGGCGGTGATGCTCCTCGTCGGCGCGGGCCTCCTCATTCGCAGCTTCGCCGAGCTCACGCGCGTGCGGCTCGGATTCGAGGCCGATCACGTGGTCACCGCGCAGCTGCGCGTGAGCGGGCCGCGATACGACTCGATTCCGATGGTCAACGGATTTTACGATGCCGTGTTGGACAACGTCGCGCACGCGCCCGGCGTGATCGCGTCCGGCGCCGCAACGGTGCTCCCCATGCAGGGATCGGTGAGCACGTCGCTGCGCATCGAAGGCCAGCCCATGGATGAGTCGCGCCTGCCCGACATGGCCTACATCGCCATCCGCGGCCAGTTCCTCGAGGCGCTGCAGATCCCCCTCATCGCCGGTCGGCGTTTCGACGCGTCCGACACGCCCAACGGCCAGAAGCGCGTGCTCATCAACCAGATCGCGGCGCGGCGCTATTTCCGCAACGGCGACGCCGTGGGCACGCGCATTCGTATCGGGCCTAACCCAAACGGCGACTGGATGACCGTCGTCGGCGTCGTGGGCGACGTGCGGAGCGGTGGTCTCGACGTGCCGCCCACGCCCACGTTGTACGTCGACCACGCACAGGAAGCGTGGGACCACACGCTGACGGTCGTGATGCGGACCACGGATTCCCGCCAAGCCATCGAGGCGCTGCGCCGCGCGGTGAAGGAAACCGACCCGGGGCTGCCGTTGCGCAACGTCCAGAGCATGGACGAGGTCGTGGGATCGAGTCTCGCCGCGCGGCGCTTCGCGCTCGGCTTGGCCGGGAGCTTTGCCGGCCTGGCGCTGGTTCTGGCCACGTTGGGCATCTACGGCGTGCTGGCATACGAGGTGTCGACCCGCACCCGCGAGTTCGGCGTGAGGCTGGCGTTAGGCGCCAGTACGCGCAGCGTGCTCGGCCTCGTCGCCCGGCGCGGCCTCGCGTGGTCGCTGGCCGGTTTGGCGTTAGGCATGGGCGGCGCCGTGGCGGGCGCGCGCCTGCTCGCGGGCACGCTCTACGGCGTCGGCCCGCTCGATGCCGACACGTACCTCCTGGTCGCCGCCGGGTCCCTCGCCGTCGTGACCGCGGCGTGCCTGGTCCCCGCGCGCCGGGCCACCCGTGTGGACCCGCTCACCAGCATGCGGTCCGAGTAGCGAGTCGCGGCCTGGTTTCTCGCCGCCGCCGATCCTTGACGCGCCCTGCCCCTGTCAGTACGCTCAAGTCACGGCGTCCAGGGCGCCTCCCGTCCGCGGAAAGGACCGAGTCCACCTGGATCGACGCACGACAAGCACGGTTCCCACGACCCTCCTTTGCCCGATGCCGGCGGACCACGGGCGCACCCAGGAGGCTCGTCATGCCTAACCGTCGCTTACCCGTCCGCCCCGACCTCGAGCAGCTGCGGCATCAAGCCAAGGACCTGCTGCGCGAGATGCACGCGGGCGACATATCGGCGCTCGCCGATCTCGCGCAATTCCATCTCCACCCGATCGATCCCGCACAGGCCACGCTCGCCGACGCGCAGCTCGTGCTCGCACGGAGCTACGAAGCCGAGAGCTGGCCGCGTCTCGTTCACGCGTGTGAGCTGGTCGATGCCATCTGGCGCGACGACGTACACGCCGTCCGCGACCTCGTGCGCACGTATCCCAACCTGCTGCACGAGCACGCGCTCGTGCGCACGAACAGCAACTGGGGGCCGCCCATGTCCTACGCGGCGAACCTGGGCCGCGACCAGATCATCGATGCGCTGCTCGAGTTAGGCGCGACCGATCTCGAGACCGCGGTGGGCCGGGCCACCCTCCAGGGCCGAGTGGAGACGGCGCGCCGCCTCCACCAGCGGTTAGGCGCGCCCACGCCGGCCGCGGAGTCGCTCGGCGGACCGGCGTACACGCTGAGCGTGCCGGGCACCGAGCTCATGCTGGAGCTCGGCGCGCCGGTGCGCGACGCGCAGGGCCGCGGCATCGCGCCGGTCGATGTCGTCCTCGAGAGCGACAGCCGCAACCCGGCCGCCAAGCACGCGATCCTCGAGATGTACGTGGCGCACGGCCTCGAGCTGCCGGACACGCCGGCCATGGCGCTGCATCGCGGCCGGATCGATCTGCTCGAGCAACACCTCCGGCGCGATCCGTCGCTGCTGCGGCGCACGTTCACGTTCGCGGAGATCTATCCGCCCGAGCTCGGCTGCCACGACGAGGTGCTCGCCACGCACGGCACACCGTTAGGCGGCACGACGCTGTTGCACATGTGCGTCGACTACGACGAGCTCGCCATCGCACGCTGGCTGCTGGACCGTGGCATGGAGGTCGACGAGCCCGCGGATGTCGACGGCGACGGATTCGGCGGACACACGGCGCTGTTCGCGACCGTGGTGTCGCAGCCGGCGTTCTGGATGAACCACCACGGCGGCCCGTTCGACGCGCCGTTCGCGGCGCTATTGCTCGAGCACGGGGCGAACCCGAACGCGCGTGCGTCGCTGCGCAAGCAGCTGCATCCGGGGTATGGCGCGGATGTGCTGCGCGAGTATCGCGATGTGACGCCGCTCTCGTGGGGCGAGCGGTTCGTGTTCAAGAAGCTGGTGAGCGAGCCGGCGATGCGCCTCATCGCCGGCCACGGCGGACACGGCGGACACGCCTAACGGAGGGGGCGGCGCTCGGTGCGCGCGGCGGCGAGCCGCGCGCGCACCGACCGCCGCCGCATCCAGATGCTCGTCGCATAGCCGATGTGCACCACCGCCACGATGATGTAGGCGGCGTGATAGTAGCCGGCGTTGTTCGGGATCATCGCCCCTCCTCCGCCTCGAGGGCCGCCTGGTCCGTCGCCAAGCGATACCGCGCGCGGAGCAACGCCGCGTACAGCACGGTGAACGAGAAGAACGCCATCAGGAACGTCTCCAGCATGTCGTTCGGCAGCGACGGCTTGCTCGGCTTCCCGATGATGGGCATCGGGTGCAGCGTGCGGAACAGGTACACGCTCAAGTGGATGAACGGAATGAGCAGCGATCCCAAAATGCCTAACACAGCCGAATAGCGGGCGCGCATCCCCGGCTCCTCGATCGCGCCGCGCAGGATGAGGTAGCCCACGTAGATGAACCACAGGAACAACGTCGATGTGAGCCGGGCATCCCAGGTCCACCACGTGCCCCAGATCGGTTTGCCCCACAGGGACCCGGTCATCAAGGTGATGGTCGTGAACACGACTCCCACTTCCGCCGAGCTCTCGGCTAAGCGGTCGAGGCGCAGGTCCTTCATCCACAGGTAGCCAATGCTCGCCACGGCCACGATGCCGAACGCGAGAAACGCCACCCACGCCGACGGCGGATGGACGTAGTAGATCTTCTGCGCCGGTCCCTGGAGCGCCTCGACCGGCGTGAAGTAGATCGCTCGGATGAAGGTCGCGACCACCAGCAGCGCCGCCACCACGAACAGCCAATCGAACGTGGCGCGCGCGGCCGGGCGTCCCGCGTGGGAAGCGATGGGTGTGCTCACGGGCTCACGATTGCGGTATCGGTCATTCGTCGGTGTGTGTTGCACTCACGCGCTGACAGGAAAAAAGATGACGCCGGTGGACGCCGCGGCCAAGGTCAGTCCTCGATGGTGTACGGGAATGCCATGGTACACGCCGCCACGAACACCAAATCGAAGGCCAGGAGAATCTTGATCCATCCGATCGACTCGGCGACGGGCCTTCCCGCCAGGAGACGAGCCGTCGTCTGCGCCGCCGGTATCACAATGGGTACGAAGAACGGCAGCGAGAGCATGGGCAGCAACAATTCGCCCAACCGCGTGTTCACCGACATCGCCGCGAACAGCGTTCCCACGGCGACGAGCCCGATCGCCGCCAGGATCAAGAGCGCCGCCAGCGCGGCCACGCCCCTGGCTCCGCCTAACGGCATGTCGTAGAACAACGCCACCGCCGGCACGGCGATCACTTCGATGGCGAGCACGAACACGAGATTCGCCATCGCCTTCCCGAGATAGATCGCATGCCGGGGCACCGGAGCGCCAAGCAACCCGTCGAGCGCCCGATCGGCCAGCTCGACGCCGAACGATCGATGCAAGCCCAACAATCCCGAGAATGTGAAAATCACCCACAGCACCCCGGGTGCGAGATCCGACGCGGCCACGGCCGTCGGGTCCCACGCGAAGAAAAAGATCACGATCGCGAGCAGCGCGAACACCACCGCCGAGAAGAACGCCGTGCGCGTGCGAAACTCGATCGCCAGATCCTTGCGCGCGATGAGGAGCGCGGCGCCGAACGCGTCAGGCATCGGGCGCCACCAGGGTCCGGTACGACTCGGCGTACGCGCGCGGATCGATGGGGCCGCGCGGCTCGTAGCGCACGAACGCCCCGCCCCTCATGATCGCCGCGTGCGTGGCCAGCGACAGGCCTTCGTCGAGGTTGTGCGTCACCAGCACCAGCGCCGCGCCCGACGCGCGCAACACGCCTAACGCATTGGAAAGCGCCGCCGCACCCGACGCGTCGAGGCCGGTGAACGGCTCGTCGAGCAAGACGACGCTCGGACCGTGCACCATGGCGCGCGCGATGCTCACGCGCTGCTGCATGCCGCGGCTCAGCGCGCGCACCGCCGTGTCGGCATGCGGCGTCATGCGCATCGCGTCCAACGCGCGCGCCGCCGCGTCGCGCGGATCGGCAACACCGAACAGGCGCGCAGCCAGCTCGACGTTCTCGCGCGCCGTGAGCGCCGCGTACAACATGCTGGCGTGGGAGATGAATCCGATCCGGCGGCGCGCCTCGGGGCCACCCGGCAGCGCCACACCCGACACGAATGCCCGGCCGCGCGTCGGCCGCAGCAACCCGGCGAGCACGCGGAGCAGCGTCGTCTTCCCCGCTCCGTTAGGCCCGAACACCGCCAGACACTCGCCGGCGTCGATGGCGAACGACACGCCGTCCACCGCACGGCGCGGTCCGAATGCGCGCACGAGCGCCTCCGCCTCCACCGCGCGTCGCGCGGGGGCCGACACGCCGGCGGTCACGACGCGCGCACGCCGCGCCAACACCCGAAGGCGCTGCGCCTCACGGCCGCGGTCGTGTCGTGCCGTTCATGACTCAACAGTAGCGCGTCGTCCTCGCGCGCGGAACGCGTTATGAAGGAGATTTCGCTCTGGACGATCGCCCGAGCAGCGGATAAGGTACGCCCTGAGTCTCTCACTCCAACCATCGTTCGTGCCATGACCGACATCGACGTGCTCCTCAAGGAAACGCGAACGTTCGCACCGCCGGCTGCCTTCGCGCGCACCGCCAACGTGTCACGCGATGTCTACGATCGCGCCGCGCGCGATCCGGAAGCCTTCTGGGCCGAGATGGCCCGCGAGCTGGAGTGGTCGAAGCCGTTCGACAAAGTCCTCGAGTGGAATCCGCCGTGGGCGAAGTGGTTCTTGGGCGGAAAACTCAACGCGTCCGTCAATTGTCTGGACCGTCACGTGCGCGGCCCCCGTCGCAACAAAGCGGCGCTCATCTGGGAAGGCGAACCCGGCGACTCGCGCACCTACACGTACTGGGACCTCCACCGCGAAGTGTGCAAGTTCGGCAACGTGCTGCGCCGGTTGGGCGTGAAGCGCGGCGATCGCGTCGCGATCTACTTGCCGATGATTCCGGAAGCAGCCATCGCGATGCTCGCCTGCGCGCGCATCGGTGCGCCGCACTCCGTCGTGTTCGGCGGCTTCTCCGCCGAGTCGCTCCGCGATCGCATCAACGACGCGGAGGCGAAAGTGCTCATCACCGCCGACGGCGGCTATCGCCGCGGACAAATCGTCCCGCTCAAGCGCAACGCCGACAAAGCGCTCGAAGACACGCCGAGCATCGAGAACGTCGTGGTCGTTCAACGGCGCGCCGGTGCGCAGGGCGATGAAGCGGCTGCATCGATGCACGCCAACCGCGATCACTGGTGGCACGAGTTGATGCGGGACGTCGACGCCAACTGCGCGCCCGAAGAGATGGACGCCGAGGACGTGCTCTACATCCTGTACACGTCGGGCACGACGGGAAAACCGAAGGGCATCGTACACACCACCGGCGGCTATCTGACCGGATGCGTGGCCACCACCAAGTGGGTATTCGACCTCAAGGAAGACGACGTCTATTGGTGCACCGCCGACGTCGGCTGGGTGACGGGTCATTCGTACATCGTGTACGGCCCGCTCGCGTGCGGCGCCACGTGCCTGATGTACGAGGGCGCACCCGACTGGCCGGAGAAAGACCGCTTCTGGGAGCTGTGCGAGAAGTACGGCGTCACGATTTTCTATACGGCGCCGACGGCCATCCGCGCGTTCATGAAATGGGGCGAGCAGTGGCCCGCGCGCCACGATCTGTCGCAGCTCCGTCTGTTAGGCTCGGTGGGCGAGCCGATCAATCCGGAAGCGTGGATCTGGTATCACATCAAGATCGGACACGAGCGGTGTCCCATCGTCGACACGTGGTGGCAAACGGAGACGGGCGCGATCATGATCACGCCGCTGCCGGGCGTCACGTCCACCAAACCGGGCAGCGCGACGGTGCCCTTCCCCGGCGTGTCGGCCGACTTGCTCGACGCCGAGGGCAAGTCGATTCCGTTAGGCGGGGGCTTGCTGGCCCTCACGCGCCCGTGGCCGTCCATGCTGCGCACGATCTGGGGCGACCCCGATCGCTACGTGCAGACGTATTTCTCCAAGTGGCCCAACCGGCCCGATCTGTACTTCCCCGGCGACGGCGCCAAGCGCGACGAGGACGGCTACTACGTGATCCTCGGCCGGGTCGACGACGTGCTCAACGTGGCCGGCCATCGGATCGGGACGATGGAAGTCGAATCGGCCCTCGTGTCACATCCGGCGGTGGCCGAATCGGCCGTGGTTGGGCGGCAACACGATCTCAAGGGCCAAGCGCTCGCGGCGTTCGTCACACTGCGCGAAGGGTTCAAGTCGTCGCCCGCGCTGCGCGACGAGTTGCGCGACCACGTGGCCGAGAAGATCGGCGCGCTGGCCAAGCCGGACGACATCCTGTTCAGCGCCGATCTGCCTAAAACGAGGTCGGGCAAGATCATGCGCCGTCTGTTGCGCGACATCGCCGAAGGCCGCGCGTTGGGCGATACCACCACGTTGGCCGACCCGGCCGTGGTCGCCAAGCTCAAAGAGCAGTACGAAGCCCAGGAATCGTAGCCTCGGGATCGCGTTGGTCGTCACATCCGCAGACGCATTTTCAATCTCCGGAGCGATACAATGCGCGGCACACTCGCGTTCATCGGCACCACGGTCGGCGGTGCCATCGGTTGGTGGATCGGCGCCAGAGTCGGCATTATCACCGCGGTCATCTTGAGCGCGGTGGGCAGCGGAGTCGGCTTGTACTACTCGCGTCGCGTGGCGGACAACGTCATCCCCTGACCCCTCGCGACTGGCATCCGCGAGCAGCACCGCGCATCATGCATCGGACCGGCGCCCTGGGTAAACCGGGCGCCTTCTTTTTCCGCCAGGAGCTCCGATGCCCCGCGTTCGTATCGCGCGTCCCGACGCGACGGAATACGTCGAGTACTTCCACCGCTACATCTCCCTCGTCCCCGACGGCGACCTGCTCGAGCTCCTCGACAAGCAGGCCCTCGAGACTCGCACATTGTTGGGCCCGCTGTCCGAGAACGATGCTGGGTTCCGCTACGCCCCAGACAAGTGGAGCATCAAGGAGGTTGTCGGACACCTGGCCGACACCGAGCGCGTAATGTCTTATCGAGCGATGTGCTTCGCGCGCGGCGATGAGACCGTGCTGCCGTCGTTCGACGAAAACGCGTTCGTGAAAGCGTCGCGTTTCAATGAGCGCCAGCTGTCGAGCTTGCTTGCCGAGCTGGGCACCGTGCGCGGGGCAACGATTGCGCTGTTCGATGGACTGAGCGACGACGAGCTCCTGCGCCGCGGACGGACGCCGGCTGGCGAGAACTCCGCACGCGCTCTGGCGTACGTGATCGCGGGACACGAACGGCACCATCAGCAGGTTCTCCGCGATCGGTACCTCACGACACTGCGTGCTGGCTCGGCGGCCGGCGCGCGCTGACACAGGGAGGACGGCATGTCCGGGCAAGGGTCGACTGGGAACGTGATCGCGGCGTTGGCGAGCTTTTTCATTCCTGGGCTGGGCCAGCTCATTCAGGGCCGCCTTGGCATGGCGATCCTGATGTTCGTGCTCGGCGTCGTGTTGTGGATTTTTCTCTTGGGGTGGGTGATTCACCTGTGGTCGATTCTGGATGCGGCGCTCTGGAAGCCCAAGGTGGCCTGAGTTTGGCGTCGAGGGTCGTATTCGGACCCATTGCCGGTGAGATTGCGGAATGACGAAGAAGCAGCGGGACGACGCGCCGGAACCCAAGGCGGGCGCTCCCAAACGAAAGGCCGAGCCCGATCCGGTGGACGAGTCCTCGAGGGAGAGTTTCCCGGCGAGCGACCCGCCCAGCTGGGCGCCGCTCAAGACGGGTCCGCCGGATTCCGAATCCGAGTGACCGGTGGCGCGCGGCGCCGTCTCGGATTCGTACCAGCGGATCTACTCCGTGGTCCGGCGGATTCCGCACGGTCGAGTGGCCACGTACGGGCAGGTGGCGGCGTTGGCGGGGCTACCGCGCCAGCCACGGCTCGTGGGCTACGCGATGCACGCGCTGCCTAACGGAACGGCCGTGCCCTGGCACCGCGTGATCAACGCGCAGGGGCGCGTGAGCCCGCGGTCCGGCGACGGCGGGGGCAGCGTGACGCAGCGCGTGTTGTTGGAGGCGGAGGGCGTGCGGTTCGACGCGGCAGGCCGGGTCTCGTTGGCGCGTCAGGGGTGGACGCCGCGGCGGAGCGGCCGCACGGTCACGCCGCGGGCCCGCGGCGGAGCTGCCTAACGAACGCGTGTCCCGGATGCACCACGGGGCGCTCCGCGGAGCGCCCCGTGTGTGTCTAACGTGATGCCTTACTTGCCGACGCCGGCTTCGCGAAGCTGCGGAACCGACTGTGGCGGAATCGATACCATGTGGTCGCACTCGGTGCACACGTCGACCAACACGTCCGGCACGCACAGGCGCGAACGCGCCAACCGTACGGTGCGGAGCTCGAATCGGGTTCGGACCACTTTATGACAGCGCTTGCATTCGTTTGCGGCGTAGTCGCCGGCGTTCCAGGCGAGCTTCATACAGACCTCTTTATCTAGGCGTCGGCGCCCGCCAGTGCGAGCGCATGGAATCTTCGAGCTGCACCATACCGTACGGAATGTTGCAGTGAAGGTTTCGAGTTCGCGCGTTGCATCGTGTATGCGTTTCCTCTATGGTACGACACGAGAACGCGGTGCTGCACATTCTTTGACAATGCGCGAGGTTGCAGTGACCGATCTGAGCTACCCAGTCGGGAAGTTCGCGCCTCCCAGCTCCACGTCGGACTCCGAGCGCGCGGCGTTGATCGACGACGTCGCACGAACCCCGGCTGCGATGCGGACAGCGGTCGCCGGCCTGACTGCCGGCCAACTCGATACCCCGTACCGTCCCGGTGGATGGACCGTTCGGCAACTCGTCCATCACGTGCCTGACAGTCACATCAACGCGTATTTGCGCTTCAAGCAGGCGTTGACCGAGGACACACCGACGATCAAACCGTACGACCAGGATGTGTGGGTGAAGCTGCCCGACACGCCCGCGACTCCGGTGGACGTATCCCTGGCGCTACTCGACGCGCTGCACACGCGCTGGGTCACACTCTTGCGTGCGATGAAGCCGTCGGACTTCGAGCGCGGCTACCGGCATCCGGAGTACAATCGCTTCGTGCCCCTGTCGGAGGCGCTGGCGCAGTATGCCTGGCACGGACGGCATCACGTGGCGCACATTACATTGCTTCGCCAGCGAAGCGGTTGGTAGGACCACCGCGTTAGGAGAGTCCATGCAGCAAGGCACAAACACGCAGACGCCCGACGCGGCCGCGCTGCGCAATCAGATCCGGGAGCAAGTGCGCGCGCAGGTCGAAGCGGCCCGCGCGCAGGCACGCGCGGCGCGCGATCAGGCTCGCCAAGCGGCACAACAGGCCGAGCACGCAGCGCCGGCGGCACCGCCTCCGCCTCCCATCGAGTTGCCCGGCGGTGTCGAGATCCCGCAGATCCCGCCGATGACGAACACGGGCGTGCCGCCGTTCGTCTTCGACCCCGGCATGGGCGCGCGCGTCGAACACATCGCCGTCGAGTTCTTCGTGGCGATCGTCGCGATCTTTTTCGTGCTGCCCATCGCGCGGGCGTTCGCGCGCCGCATCGACAAGAAGCCGGTGGCCACTCCGTTAGACCGGTCGCTCGGCGAGCAATTGCAGCGCATCGAGAATTCCGTCGATTCGATGGCCATCGAGATCGAGCGGATTTCCGAAGCGCAGCGCTACATGGCCCGCTTGCAGTCGGATCGATCGGCCTCCCCCGCGCTCCCGCCGCAACAAGCCGCGTCGCGTTAGCGCGCGCGCGTCTTCACGCCGCAGGCCGCGAGCAGGCGGCGCGGCGCCGGAGCAGCCGGGAAGAGGTCGTGCGCGGCGCCGGCACGCTCGCGCACGCCATCGCATCGCGCGCGCCGCGCATCGAGCGTCGCCAGCTTCATCAAGATCGCATAGCTCCCGGGATCGAGCGACGCCGCACGCTCGAGCGCCGCCGTACGGCCGTCGCGCTCGACCAACCCCATCGCCACCCACTGCGCCGCGCTCCGGCCCGCGGCGGCCGCACCGGCGATGAGCACGATGAGCATCGCGGCAACGCGTCGGCTCGATGTGAGCTCGATGGTCGCGCGGGTGCGCGCGGGCACCGACAGCGCGCCCAGCAGTCCCCACACAATCAGCGCCGGCGCGGGCAACAACAGCAGGGCATCGAATGCGCCGGCCGCCACGACGATGACCGTGGTCGCAACGAGCACCAGCCCCTGCGCGAACTGATCGGCTCCGGCGCGCGGCGACATCGCGAGCAGCCCTATGATGCCGAGTCCGATGAAGGCGACGACGAGACACGCCGTGGCCGGCGCGCCGCGCTCCGCGAGCATGGCCATCCAGTCGCTGCTCGGCCACGGATTGGCCGTCATGCCATCGTCCTGGTCGATGGATGGATCGTTAGGCGTGGCCACCGATGGATAGCGGACCGACCAGTTGCCGGGTCCGACGCCCAACACCGGGTGCATCGAGGCGAGCCGCAGCGTGTTGCGATACTGCACGAGACGGCCCTTGCCGCTGCCGCCCCGGTAGTCGACCACGCCGCGCACCGAATCGAGATACGGCGAGTCGCTCTTCCAGTTGAGTTTGTTAGGCACGAACATGGCCGCCAGCATGGCCACCGCCACGCCCGCGGCGAGGCGGCCGCCGCGCACGGCGGGCGTACTGTGCCGCCACGTGCGATGTCCCGCGACCACCCCGATCACGGCGATCGGCACGCACACCGCCAGCGCCAGCCAAGCCGCGCGCGATCGCGAGAGCGTCAGGACCGCGGCCAGCACGACGATGCCGACGGCGCCGGCGCGCGCCCCCCACGCCGAGCGCGCGCCGAGCGTGCGCCAGAGGAGCACGGGCGTCGCGATGGCCGCCAGATGCGCCACGAAATTGCGGTTGCCTAACGTTCCGCCGGGCGCGCGGTTGAGGCTCACGAAGTCGCTCTGCACGCCGTACGTCTGGAGGAGCGCCGTCACCGCCACCGCCACGGCGCCGAGCGCGAGAGAGGAGAGCAGCGCATCGCGCCAGCCTGCATGGGCCACGGATCGCGCGCACCAGAACACGGCGACACCGGACAGCGACACCGCCAGTGCGCGCCAGCTCAGCCACCAGTTGCCGGCGAACACCGCCGAAACGAGCGACAGCGCGAGGAACGACGCGAGCAGCGTGTCGACCCGTGTGAGCTCGAGACGCGGCGCGCGCGACAACAACACGAGCGCCGTGAGCGCCGCCACGACGTGCAGCACGAGCTCCTTCGGGACGAAGAAGCGGTCGAGGTCGAACGTCTTGTACGGCAGCACCACGAGCGCGACCGCGAGCGCGCCGGCCGCGAGCAGCGCCAGCGCCGCCGCGTGCGTCCAGGTCCGGCGCGCGTCCGCCATCGGTGCCGTCGGCCGCCGCCTAACGGAGCATCAGGCCGTACGCGGGTGCCCGTCCATCGGGACGTCGGCCGTCGGCGCGAACGTGGGCGGCCGGCGCAGCTTCGTGGCCTGCTCGAACGCGTACGCCAGCTTGATGAGCGTCGGCTCCGACCATGCGCCACCGATGAACGACATGCCCACCGGGAGGCCGAACGCGTAGCCCGCCGGCACCGTGATGCTCCCGTACCCGGCCACCGCCGCCAGCTCGGAGCTTCCGCCGCCGCCGCCGCCGTCGCCGTTCACCAGATCGATGTGCGACGGCGGACCCTGCGTGGGCGCGACTAACGCATCGAGCTTGTGTTTGGCCAGCACCGCATCGATGCCTTGCACGCGCGCCAGCTGGTGACACTTGGCCAAGGCCTTTTTGTACGCCGGCGACGTGAGCGGCCCCTTCTTCTGCGCCGCGATCATCGTCTCCTGCGCGAAGTACGCGAGCTCCGTGGACGCGTGCGCGTCATTGAACCCGATCACGTCGGCCAGCGACTTGACGGGCGATGCCGTGAGCGCCCCGAGGTACGCGTCCAAATCCGCCTTGAACTCGTACAGCAGCACCTCGAATTCCGCGTCGCCGAACTTGCCCGCCGTCGGGAACTCGACCGGATCGACGAGCACGGCACCTCGGTCGCGCATCGCGTGGAGCGCGTCCTCGATGAGCGCATCGGTGACGCGGCTGTACCCCATGAACCGCCCGCGCAGCACGCCGATGCGTGCGCCCTTGAGGCCGTCGGCGTCGAGAAACTTGGTGTAGTCGGTGTGCGACTTGCCCGCGCTCGCCGCCGTTGCTTTGTCGAGGGAGTCGACTCCCGTTAGGACGCCGAGCAGGGCCGCGGCGTCGGCGACGCAGCGGCACATCGGACCCGGCGTGTCCTGCGAGTGCGAGATCGGCACGATGCCCGACCGGCTCAAGAGTCCGATGGTCGGCTTGATGCCGACGAGCGAGTTGGCCGCGCTCGGCGACACGATCGAGCCGTCGGTTTCGGTGCCGATTGCCGCCGCCGCATAGCTGGACGCGGACGCACCGCCCGAGCCCGAGCTGGATCCGGATGGCGTGCGGTCGAGCGCATACGGATTGTGGCTCTGGCCGCCGCGCCCGCTCCATCCGCTCGTGGAGTGGTCGGCGCGGAAGTTGGCCCACTCCGACAAAT
>JANWIK010000136.1 GCA_025449955.1 Gemmatimonadaceae bacterium | reverse complement strand
GGTCGCGCTTCCCCAAGCGTCAGCCGCTTCCCTCGATCGCCGCTAGGGCCGGACGGTGGCATCGAGCCAGTTCACGACCGCCGTCTCGAGCGCGATGCGTTTGTCGGAGTACGAGTGGTCGGTGGGCTCGTGCTGCGTGGCGACGTGGGAGTTGCCGAGCGCGCGCAATTGCTTCACCAGCGCGTCGCCCTCCGGCGCCAGGCCGTCGTCGGAGGTGATGACGAGCAGCGGCATCTTCGTTAGGCCCGGCGCCGCGTCGGCAAAGGTCCAGTGGGACTTGGCCGCGCCGGCCGCGAGGTCGTCGGCCATGCCGCGGGCCGTGACCCCGGTGAGGGTTTCCATGTTGTCGGCCATCACGTCCGTCAACTTCGCGCGCGGCAGCGCGGCGTCGCGCCCCATGTCCGCCGCCGAGATGAGGACGAGGCCGCGGAGCTCGGGGTGGTGCGCCGCCGTCAGGATCGCGACCCACCCGCCCATGCTGTGTCCGGCGAGGACGATGGCGCGCGTGTCGATGCCTAACTCACGGGCGTTGGCGGAGTCGGCGAGGTATTTGAGCACCGCGTCCGCGTCTTCGAGATTGTTGCCGAAGCGGAACGAGCCCGGACTGCCCCACGAGCCGCGGTAGTTGAACGTGATCGCGTTCCAGCCCGCTCGCCTAACGACTTGCGCGAGGTCGAGGTTCTTCTCGTTGCCCGGCAGGCCGTGCAGCAGCACGAACGTGGGATGCGCGCCGGTGCCGGACGCGAGGTACGCGACGCCGTTGATGCGCACGCCGCCCGACGGAATGTGCAACACTTCCATGCGCGCCGGATGCACGGAGTCGCGGGGCGGGTCGGTGGCGATCGCTGGCGTCGTTTGCGCGGCCGCGGACGACGCTGCCAGCACGAGCGACACCACGGCACAGAATATTCGCATGATCAGTCGGGGAGGATGGCTGGACGGTCGTTGGGCATCAGCGCCTGAAGCGTCACGGCGTCGAGTCCGCGTCGAAGTTGCGAATAATGTAGATGTCGCTCACCGGATGCGACACTTCTCCCACCCAATGTTTCCCATCGCTCGACATCGCGCACGCGCACTGATCCGGGGCAAAGGGAAGGCCGCTTTCCGCTCGCGCGGCGCCCCCAAAGAGCGGCATGCGCCACAGCATCGGTCGACTTCCCGTCGCGCCGCGCGTGCCGAACCGGATCGCGCCGTCCGCGGTCCATTGGAACGGATTGAGGCTCTCGCTCCCGAAATCGAACCAGCCGATCCGCTGCACGCGACCCGTGGCCGCGGAAACCTGATAAAACGCCTGCCGGGCGGCGGATTCGCCCGACTGGCTGTCGGGGCGCAGCGCCAGAAACGCGTACGCATCTGCGTTAGGCGACGACGCAATGGCGTATGGGTATCCGAGCGTGTCGGCGACGGTGATCCGGCCCCGCTCGTGTCCCGTGCCGTCGAACAGCCGTATGGCGCCGGCTGCCGCGTCGACGACCGCGATGCCGTTGGCGCCGCTCTCGGCCAGGTTCCCGCTGCTCGACAACTCGGCGAAGGGCGAGGCGCGCGTGGTCGCGATGTCATACGCGGTGAGCCGCGCTCGTCCCCCGGTCAGCGAGGTCTCGACGACCACCCGGCGTCCGTCGAGCGTCGGCGTCCATGTGACCACGTTCGGGAGCGCGGGCGTCAGGGCACGCGGCGCGTCGGCGCCATCGAATGGCTCGACGAACAATTGAACGCGCGGCGTTCCCGGACCGGGCACGCCGGCGCCGAAGATCACGGTGCGGCCGTCCTTGACGAGCGTCGCCGCGAGGAACGCGGACGCGGACCGAATGAGCCGCGCCGGCTTCGGCGGCACGTTAGGCGCCTGCTGTGCCATCGTCCACAGGAGGTTCTGACCGGCCTGGCCGATGCGGAACACGAGGTCGTGGCCGTCTGGCGACACGCTGAAGGCCGAGGCGCCGCGCTCGCCCGGCGTCACGACGAGGGTGTCGCGCCTGCCTAACTTGCCGGATGGCTCGACGGCCACGCGGAGCAGCGCGCCCTCGCCGCGCCGCGAGAACACGTACATCAGCACAGCGCGCGCGCGCGAGGTCCACCAGAGCGTGAACGGCGCCGAGGACGGAACAGAGGCCGTATCGATGAGCACTCCGCTGCGATCGTACACGGCGAGCAGCACCGCACCTGCGCTCTCCCACAATACGGCGACGTGCCGGCCGTCGGGCGCAACGCGCGCGTCGTCGATCTCGCCGAGCTGTCCGATGGACGCTGGAGGGCTGCTGTCCATGGTCTGCGTGACTGGGAGCGCGATCGTGCGAAAGTGCACCGCCGTCTGCCCGCGAATGGCGGATGCGATGAGCACGCTGTCACCCGCGGGCGTCATGTCTCCGCGCCCGGCGCTGACGAAGGTGAGCGGGCCGCCTAATCGGGACATCACGTACTGCCCCGCCGTCCGGCCCGGCGCCAGGGCGATGGCATCGATGAGCAGCCATGAGCCGTCACGACTGTAGGCGGTCGGGTAGGCCCAGCCGACGTCTGGCAGCAGCTCGCGCTCGACGCTGCTCGCGAGATCCCGGATCTCGAGTCCGTTGCGGCAGCTGCCATCCCCCGTGCACGTCTCTTCGACATACACGAGCTCGGCGCCGTTAGGCGAAAGGATCGGCCAGGTCGCATGCCCGGTCGTGGTGACCTGGATGCGGTCGTACGCCGCCGCGGCCACGACGCCGGACGGCGCTGTCGTCGCGCCCCGCCGGCCGAGGCGGATGCCTAACCACGTCAGCACGACGACCGTGACCAACGCCAGCGAGCCCCACGCCGCCGTGCGTCGACCAAGCCGGGCGCCCGCCGGCCGCGCCGCCGGCGCCGCGCCTGGGTCCAGCGCCGCAACGAAGTCCGCGGCGCTCTGGTAGCGGTCCGCCGGCACCTTGGCCAGCGCTTTCGTCACCGCGCGATCGAGGGCGTCCGGTACCGTGTCGCGCAGCACGCGCACGCTGGTCGGCGGTTCGGTAATCAGCTTGGCGATCACCGCCTGCACTGTCGCGCCCGTGTGCGGCGGTTCGCCGGTGAGCATCTCGTAGAGCACCGCGCCGAGACTGTAGACGTCGCTGCGCGCGTCGAGCGTGCGATCGCCCGTGGCCTGCTCCGGGCTCATGTACTGCGGCGTCCCCAGGCTCGTGCCCGATTCCGTTAGGCGGTTGCCGCCCGCCTCGCGCACCGCGAGCGCGATGCCGAAGTCGGTGAGCATCGCCTCGCCTTCGTGGAGCAGGATGTTCTCCGGCTTGATGTCGCGGTGCACCACCCCTTGGCGGTGCGCGTAGTCGAGCGCGCTTCCCACCTGGCGTGTGATCGCCACCGCGTCGTCGATGGCGAGCTGCTTTTCGCGCGCGAGCTTCGCGCGCAGCGACTCGCCGCGCACGTAGGGCACGACGTAGTACAGCAGTCCGTCGGCCGCGCCCGAATCGATGAGTGTGAGGATGTGCGGATGATCGAGCCGTGCCGCGATGCGGATTTCCTGCAGGAACCGCTCGGTGCCGAGGACCGCCGCCAGGTCGGGACGCAGCACCTTGAGCGCCACGTCGCGGTCGTGCTTGAGGTCGCGGGCAAGGAACACCGTGGCCATTCCGCCCGCACCGATCTCCCGCTCGATGCGGTAGCGGTCGCCTAACGCCGCCGACAGTTGAGGAATGGCGGTCATCGCGGCGTGTCCGCGACCACGGATGACGCCGCCAGCACGAGGAATGCGAAAGCATTGAGTATTCGCACGGCGGACTCGAGGCTAGTGGCCGGTAGTCGTCAGGGTGTTGGCGATCGGCGCGGTGACAGCCAACGATATGAGCGCGTCCCTGACGCGTCCAGAGCGAGTGCCGCGATCGCGGCGGCCCAGTCCCCGACGGTGAAAGCGTCCAAGACCAAACGGCGGCGTCTTCCCATCGTCGGGCCGCCGCTCCACATTCTGCCACGGTGGCGGCCCTCGCTGTCGCGTTGGCTCGTCGCTGACAATCGCATCCTCGCACACATGAACACACTCATTCAAGACACGCGCTACGCGATCCGGACTCTCCTCCGGTCGCCCGCCTTCGCCGCCATCGCCATCCTCACGCTCGCGTTAGGCATCGGCGCCAACACGGCGTTGTTCTCGGTGGTGAACGGCGTGCTGCTCGACCCGCTGCCCTATCCCGACCCGGGCCGCCTCGTCGCCCTCTACGGCAAAGCACCGGGCGCCGACCATTCGCCCATCTCCTATCCCAATTTCCTCGACTGGCAGCGCGATACGCGCTCGTTCTCGTCCATCGCGCTCTACCACAACGAGGACTACAACTTCACCGGCGCCGGCGAAGCGGAACGCGTGTCCGGCTACATGATCTCCGCCAGCTTCTTCCACACCCTCGGCGTCAGGCCAATGTTAGGCAGGGGATTCCGGACGGACGAGGATGTCGTCGGCGCCGCGCCGGTCGTCGTGTTGGGCGCCGGACTCTGGCATCGCCGGTTCGGCGGGTCGCCGAGCGTCATCGGCTCATCCATCGATCTCAACGGCACGGCGTACACCGTGATCGGCGTGATGTCGCCCGACTTCACGTTCTACGGCCACGATCGGGACGTGTACACGCCCATCGGCCAGTGGAACGATCCGACGTTTCTCGACCGCAACGCCGTGTTCAGCTCCGGCATGGTCGGCCGGCTCGCACCGGGCGTCACGCTCGCGCAAGCCACGGCCGACCTGCAGAACGTCGCCGCGCACTTGGCCGAGGAATATCCCGAGGCCGACAAGGGCGTCAGCGCCACCGCGGTCGCGCTGCAGGACGACCAGGTGGGCAGCGTCCAGCCGGTGCTGCTCGTTCTGTTAGGCGCGGTGGCATTCCTGCTGCTCATCGCCTGCGCCAACGTCGCCAACCTCCTGCTCGCGCGCTCGACGGCGCGCTCGCGCGAGTTCGCCATCCGCGTTGCGTTAGGCGCGAGCCACGGCCAGGTGGTGCGCCAGCTGCTCACCGAAAGCGTGCTGCTCGCCGGCGCCGGCGGCGCGCTCGGACTGCTCTTCGCCACGTGGAGCAAACGCGCGGTGCTCGGCGCGCTCCCCGCGGCGCTCCCGCACACGAGAGCGCTCTCCCTCGATACGCGCGTGCTGGTCTTCACCATTGGCATCTCCCTCTTCGCCGGCATCGTGTTCGGACTCGCGCCGGCGCTCAAAGCGTCGCGCATCAATCTGCAGGACGTCCTCAAGGAAGGCGGCCGCGGATCGAGCGGCGTACGCCACCGGTTGCAGCGCGTCTTCGTCGCCGCGCAAGTGGCGATGGCGCTCGTGCTCCTCGTCGGCGCCGGACTCATGATGCGGAGCCTGGCCGCGCTCTGGCACGTCGATCCCGGTTTCGATGCCAGCCACGCGGTCACGTTCAGTCTCTCGATGCCGGCATCGTACTCGACCGCGTCCGCCGATACGCGCGCACGTCTGCGCGCATTCGACGCCAAGATGCTCACCCTCCCCGGCGTCGACGCCGTGTCCGCGACACTCGGCTCGCGTCCGATGGTGCACAACTCGACCGAAGCGTTCTGGGTCGAGGGCCGCCCCAAGCCGGCCAACCTGAACGACATGAATCAGGCGCTGTTCTACCTGGCCGAGGATGGATTCCAGCGCGCGATGGGTGTGAGGCTCGAGCGCGGCCGCTTCATCACGCCGCAGGATGACGAGCACGCGCCCACGGTCATCGTCATCGACAGCGTGTTCGCGCACACGTACTTCCCCAACGAAGATCCGATCGGCAAGCGCATCCACCTGGCGACCTTCGGCGCGGAAGCCGAGGTCGTCGGCGTGGTCGACCACGTTAGGCAGTGGGGGCTCGACACGGACGCGTCATCGGCCATCGAGGCCCAGTTCTACTTCCCGTTCATGCAGCTGCCCGACAAGATCATGCGCCTGGCGGCCACGGGCGTGGCCGTGGTGCTGCGGACGCGAGGCGACCCGGCCGCGGTGATGGGACCGGTGCGCCAAGCCGTGGCGCAGATCGATCCGCGCGACGTCATCTACAACGCGTCGACGATGCGCGACGTGCTCGCCAACTCGCTCGCCGCGCGCCGGTTCCTGATGGTGCTGCTCGGCGTGTTCGCTGCGTTAGCACTCGCGCTCGCGTGCGTCGGGATCTACGGTGTGATCGCGTATCTGGTGGGCCAGCGCACCAACGAGATCGGCGTGCGCATGGCGCTGGGCGCGCAGCGTGTGGATGTGCTGCGCCTGGTGGTCGGCGAGGGCGCCCGCATGGCGATGGTCGGCGCCGCAGTCGGCATCCTCGCCGCGCTCGCCGTCACACGGCTCATGGCCCATCAACTGTTCGGTGTGAGCGCGCACGATCCGCTGACGTTCGCCGGCGTTGCGCTGTTGCTGATGCTGGTGGCGATCCTGGCGTGCTACCTCCCCGCCCGTCGCGCCACGCGCGTGGATCCGGTGGTAGCCTTACGCAACGAATGAGGGAACCGCGACCCAGAGGGTCGCGCTTCCCACAGCGAAGCGCTTCCCACTGAGCCAGTGCCGACCCGGGGTTTGGAAGAGTGACCACACCGGGCCAAGGAGTCGCCCGCCTAACTGTGTGTTCACACCACCGGGACCGGCAAACCTGAATGGGACAAGGGAAGCACAATCCTGCGGATCAGGTGGGGAACGGGGACAAGCGCCCCGTTCCCTTTTCCCTATTCCCCAAGCGACCCGAAGGGTCGCGATTCCCGCCACGTCCGCTTGTAAGCGTTCCACGGTTCGATCTGCTGGAACAGCGCGATGTATTTCTCCGTGATGATGTCGCTCAACGTCACGTTGGAACTGGCCGGTACGCCTTGCGATGCGCCCTCCGCGTTGAACGCCGCATCGGCCATGCTCTGCTGCCCGGTCGCAACGCGGCCTCCGCTTTGATCAACTGCGTCTCCGCGAACGTCACCATCGGCGGCGGAACGACGGATCGAGTCGCGGTGCACTGAGCGTCGAGAAACTTCCCGTCCCGCCGCCCGGCGGTGCACCCGTGAACGCTCCGTTGTTCATAGCGAAATACAACGCACGGCGCGGATCGTTGGTGGTCTTGAGCAAATTCACCAAGAAGGCCCCGGCCGAGATGTATCCCGACCTGTCGATAACCATGAAATGGTACCAGAGGTTCCATTCGTTAGGATTGGAGCTCTGCCACGAAACCAGGTCGTGCGCCGGCGTCGAGATGCCGGAGTCGGCCTGAGCCAGTGCCAGCGCGTACGCGCTGGGGCCACGGGTGGCTGTATGGAGGTAAGATCGTGCTTTGAGCGTGTGAGCGAGCTCGAGCCACGTCGTCAGCGTGTCGCCATACCAAAGGTCGACCGTGCTCGGTGCCCCTTTGCACGTCGCGGACTTGCACGCCACGTACGCCAACGCCGTGTCTAACTTGGACGGCACCTCGGCCAACATGGTTTGTTGCGGATCCAGCTGCGGCGTGAGCACCGGGCCACCGCCTGCGAACACGGAGTGTCGCCCCAGATGCCGCTGGCGGTGCCCAACGTGAGGGCTTCCCACACCATGCCCCAACGCTTCGATCACGTGGAACCCGTCCATGGGCGGCATCTGCACGTCGAGGAACACGAGGTCCGGCGCGTCGCGCTCGATGACCGAGATCGCATCGACGCCGTTCTCGCACTCGCCCAGCAGGTCCACGCCCTCTTCGCCATCGAGCAGCTTGCGCAGGCGCGCGCGCGCCTGCGGCTCGTCGTCGACGATCAGGACACGGACGCGACGAACCATCGGTGCGGCTCAGGACACGCGGCGGCGCGCATCGGGGCGGAACGGGAGCACCAACACGGCTTCGACGCCTCCGTTAGGCGGAGGCCGGTTCGCCAGCTCGAGACGGTACGCCGTGCCGTACGCG
>JANWIK010000135.1 GCA_025449955.1 Gemmatimonadaceae bacterium | reverse complement strand
GGCGGCTTCGTTCGTACCACCAGAGGTTATGCCGACTATCAATCAGCTTGTCCGGCGCAGTCGCCAGGACGTCGAGAAGAAAGAGAAGGCGCCGGCGCTCCGGGGGAATCCGCAGAAGCGCGGCGTATGCACGCGTGTGTACACGACGACGCCCAAGAAGCCGAATTCCGCGCTGCGGAAAGTGGCGCGCGTGCGGCTCACCAACGGATTCGAAGTCACGGCCTACATTCCCGGTGAAGGGCACAACCTGCAGGAGCACTCGATCGTGCTCATTCGCGGTGGACGTGTGAAGGACTTGCCGGGCGTGCGGTATCACATCGTGCGCGGCACGCTGGACGCGTCGGGCGTGAACGGTCGCAATAAAAGCCGCTCCAAGTACGGCGCCAAGAAGCCCAAGGCTGGTGCGGGAGGTCGCAAGTGAGCCGCAGACAGAAGTCGATCAAGCGCCCGGTCCTCGCCGACGCGCGCTACGATAGCCAGACCGTTTCGAAGTTCATCAACACGCTGATGATCGAGGGCAAGAAGTCGACGGCCGAGCACATTTTCTATGGTGCGATGGACCTCGTCGAATCACGCACTGGTCAGCCCGGCGTGAACGTGTTCAAGCAAGCGTTGCAAAACTTGAAGCCCGTGGTCGAGGTCAAGAGCCGTCGTGTCGGCGGCGCCACGTATCAAGTACCGGTCGAAGTCCGCCCTGAGCGCCGCACGGCGCTGGCCATGCGCTGGCTCATGAGCTACTCGCGCGATCGCGGCGAGAAGTCGATGGCCGAGAAACTGGCGGCCGAGGTGATCGCGGCGTCCAAGGGCGAAGGCAACGCAATGAAGAAGAAGGAAGACACGCACAAGATGGCCGACGCGAACAAGGCGTTTGCTCACTATCGGTGGTAGCGAACGACAAGGAAGCGCTGCGCTGAGGGAAAAGGGCAAGGGGCATCCGGAAGTTCCGGGTGCCCCTTTGTGTTTCCGTAGCCCGCGAATCCTCAGAACAGCGGCGCGCCGGGGCGGGGGCCGTGAATCTCGTAGCCGGCCGGCGGCTCCGCGCCTAACAAGTAGCGCACGAAGTAGTCCCAGCGACGACGGATCATGTACGGTTCGTTGCCGAAGCCGTGGCGCCGGTTAGGCAACGCGATCAGGTCGAAATCCTTGTTGTGCTTGATCAGCTCGTTCACCAGCAGCAGCGAGTTGTAGGGCGGCACGTTGTTGTCGGTGGTGCCGAACGCGATGAGCAGCTTGCCCTTGAGGTTCGCGGCCATGTTCTGATTGGCCTGATCGTCGTAATTGGTAGTGCCATCCGCGTTGCGCACCAAGAGTCCCTGCCACTTTTCGCCCCAGTCGTCCTCGTACTCACGGTTGTCGTGGTTGCCGGCCTCCGACACACCCACTTTGAAAAAGTCCGGATCGCGGAGCATCGCGTCCGCGGTGGCGTAGCCGCCGCCCGAGTGGCCGTAGATGCCGGCGCGATCGAGGTCGATCCACGAGTAGCGTTGGGCGAGCTGCTTCATCGCCGCGATCTGATCGGGCAGTCCGTTGTCTCCCATGTTGCCGTAGTACGCGGCGTGGAACGCGTGTGAGCGCATCGGCGTGCCCATCGCATCGATCTCCACGACCACGAACCCTAACTCTGCCAGCGACTGCGCGTCGCCGCGCGACGGCGCGAAGAAACGCGACCCGACGCTGCCCACCTGCGGCCCCGGATAGATGTGGTTGATGATCGGATACTTCTTGGTCGAGTCGAAGTTCGTTGGGCGGAACAAGAGGCCGTAGAGATCGGTCTTGCCGTCGCGCGCCTTCACGGTGACCGGCAGGGGCGGCTTCCAGCCCGCGGCCACGAGCCGGGAGATGTCGGCTTTCTCGAGCGGCATCACCGTGCGGCCGTCGTCATCGCGCAATACCGTGACCGGTGGCACGTCGGGCCGCGACCAACTGTCCACGAAGTAGCGGCCGTCGGGCGACAACGACACCTCGTGATCGGCGTTCTCCGGCGACAGCAATTGCAGGTGCGTGCCGTCGAGGCGGACACGATATAGCTGCCGGAAGTACGGATCCACGTTCGGCTCGCGTCCCGCGCTCGTGAAATAGATGGTCTTCTCCTTCTGATCGACGCGGAGAATCTGCAGCACGTTGCCCGGACCGGTCGTGATCTGTTTGACTAACGCACCGCTCGCGAGATCGTACAAATACAGGTTGCCCCAGTCGTCGCGCTCCGAATACCAGATCGCCTGGTGCAACGAGTCGAGCATGCGCCAATTGGCGGCGTTGTCGCCCGCTTCGTAAAACGTCGCCACCGATTCCTGCATCACGTCGCGCACGGCGCCGGTCGACGCGTCGGCCACGCGAAGCGTCTCGTGCCTGTGATCGCGCGACGTCGAGACGAACGCCAGGTGCGAGGCGTCCGGGCTCCACTCGACGTCGGCGAATTCGCGGCCGCACAAGATGTGATCGCACGTGGTGGACCGGTGCTGGTCGGGCGGCATCTGGAAGCGAATCACGCGCGGTCCGTCCAGATCGATCACCACGCGCTGGATGGTCGGAATGATGCTGTCGCCCGGCAGGGGATACTTCCATTGCTCGAGCACCGGATGCCCAACGCGCGTCTCCACCAAGTACATCTCGCCCACGTCGCGTTGGTCCTGCTGGAACGTGGCGATCCTCTTCGAGTCGGGCGACCACGCGACGATCGGCCGATCGCTCTGCGTCCAACCGGCGTTGTCCGTCGCGTAGCCGAAGTCCTTGACGCCGTCCGTGGTGAGCTGCCGGTCGTTGCCCGTCGCCAGGTCGTGCACCCACAAGTTGTTGTTGCGGATGAACGCCGCGAGCTTGCCGTCGGGCGACACCACGGAGTTCCGGAGATCTGGTCCGGCCGGCTGCGGCGTGCAGCGATTGCCGCCGACGTCGCAGGTGAACCGCTTGTGCGCATCGTCGGTCTCGAACGAGATGGACCGGCCGTCGGCCGACAGGTCGAAGCGCGCGAACGGCAGGTGCCACGCGTCATAGGTGCGGCCGGCCGCCGCCGAGAGCGCCCCGGCGACACGATCCTGATCGAATGCACGCGCGCGCGAATGGTGCGCCGCATCGACCAACACGAACTCGAAGCCCTGCGGCGTCGAGTTCCGATACCAGAACTTGTCGCCGTCGAGCCACGTGACGCGCACCGTCGCGCCGGATACGAGCGGCGCGGTGTTCCAGGCGAGGAGTTTCTCCGCGCGCGCGTAATCTTGGGCAGTGACGGTGGGTCCCGGCGCCTGGGCCACAGCGTGTTGGGCGAAGGCGGGAGCAGCAACGAGCGATATGACCAGGAGACGTGCGCGCTGACGCATCAGAAATTCTCGGAGTTCGAGGTGGGAGGGAATCGTTCGCGAGATACGCTCAGGCCGGTGACGTCCCCAATACGCTGGACTACCGGCTGATGATGAGGCAGGTCGATTCGTCTGCCCCCCAAGAATTGAGGGGCTGACAGCGTGGTTGGCTAGAAAATCGGTCGTTCCGGGCTTGCTGGATGGCAGTCAGGTGCTCATGATGATTGGCGACACAGGCCGGGAACAGTCCCGGTCGCTCGTGGTCAGGCCCGGCTGAAATGGGCGGAGTGGTGGGGAGTGGCGCTGTTTGGCGCCGGCATCCATGTGGCGCATTCGCACTCGGGGTGTAGCAGGAGTGCGTGTCGCGTATCGGATCGCGGGGCGTGGTGTTGCGCTTCGTGACACGTGTGATCGAGGACGGGCTCGTACAGCCGGGGGTTGGCGTGCTGCGCGGTAGATTGGCACTGGCACGTTCGGTGCTCGAATCCGAGGCGGGTTCGAGGGTCGAACCCGAGTTTCTGGTGCCGAAGTGGGCCTTGGACCGCGACGTAGCGGCGGTGCTCGCCGAATGGCGAGGCAACCGGGGCTCGGTATCCGCCTGCTGGGGACTGCATGCTTCCGGTTGCGAACCCGAAAGTCATCTACAAAGCGTTGCTCGACGGTGAGGCCGTGCTCTTCTCGACCGAAGAGGAAGTGTACTTCGGGCTAAACGAGGTCGGAGCGCGCGTATGGGAGCTCTTGCCGCCCGCCACCAACTCGATGGACGAGCTCTGTGCGGCGCTATCCGTGCAATACCCGGATGCCGATCCGGCGATGATTCGGGCCGATGTGATGGAGCTCATAGCGGAGCTCTCGAGCAATCGGCTAGTCATTCCGCACGGCAGCGAACGGACGGATGAACAGAGTGACGAAACTTCTTCACAAACTGGCCACCCTGAGTCCGCGCGAGTGGGTTGACCTCCTGCAAGGGCAGGCGGCTCTTCTGGCAGCGCAGGTCTTGGTGTGGACGCGACCCACGGGGCAGCTCGTGGCGCATTCAGCCGCGTCCGCAGCGCAGGTGGTTGCATCCGACGCCAATGTCGAGCCCGCCAACATGCAGCGGGCCCAGCAGCTTGGTTTGGCGGTGAGCCGCGCGGGTGACTATGGACTGTTCAGGCCGCTCTGTCTCGTTCGGGCCGTTGCTGTTCATCGCATGCTCGAAAAGCATCGGATCCGCGGCGGCCGGATTCGCATCGGGGTGCGCATGCGCCGCGGCCGCTTCGGCGCGCATGCATGGGTCGAGTACGGCGGCCAGGTAGTCGGAGACAACGTGGAGCACGTGGGATCATTCGCCGAGCTGTCCGAAGTCCAACTGGTGGACGCCAAGTGACCGCGCTACTCGGCGTGTTCGCTGGCGGTGACGACAGGCGTGCACCGTCGGAGACAGTTGGGCGGCGGATCCTCGAAGCCATGCGGGCGCGCGGCGGCGACGTGAGCGAGATTCGCGCGTTCGATGGCGCGATGGTGGCGGCAGCCCGCCACGGATGGGAATGCGCGCCCGATCTGGCCGGCGATACGCTGGTGCTGGAATGGGACGGCCTCGTCGTGGCCGCCGACGCATCGCTCTACTATCGCGCCGACCTGCGCGCTGCGTTAGGCAGGCGCGGCATCGTGCCGCACGGCGATGGCTCGGCGCACCTCATCGCCGCGGCCTACCGCGCCTGGGGCGATGATTGCGCCGAACGCCTCGAAGGCGACTTCGCGTTCATCGTGTGGAATCGCAAGACGGGCCGCGTGTGTGCGGCGCGCGACTTCAGCGGGAAGCGCACGTTGGCGTATGCCCAACTTGGCGGAATGCTCGTCGTCGCCTCCACGGTGAGCGGGGTGCTCGCGCATCCCGAGTGTCCGGCTGAGCTCAACCTCACGTCGATCGCCGCCACGGCAGGCGGTCTGTTCGCTGCCGGCCACGAAACGGCGTACACGGCGATCCAGACGGTGCCCGCGGGCTGGACGTTAGCACGCCGCGCCGGTCAGCGCGCCGAACTATTCCGCCATTGGTCACCGCCCGCAGCGAGCGATCGCGGCCGCGGCGGGACATCGTTCGCCGAAGGCGCGCTGCATTTGCGCGAGTTGCTGGAGCGCGCAACGACCGAGCGGATGCCGGTTCAAGGCGATGTTGCGGTATGGCTGAGCGGTGGGTGGGATTCATCGGCTGTGTTCGGCACCGCGCAGCAAGCGCTCGTGGAACGTGGACAGCGCCGTAAGGCGCGCGCGGTATCGATGAGTTATCCGCTCGGCGATCCCGGTCGCGAAGACGAGCTGATAGAGCGTATTGCCGGGCGGTGGGGCGTCGATGCGCACTGGGTGCGCATCGCCGATGTTCCGTTCTTCGAGCGACCCGCGCAACGCGCGTCGCGTCGTGATGAGCCGTTCGCGCACGCATTCGAGATGTGGCACCGCGCGCTCGCGCGAGGCACACGTGCGGTGGGTGCGCGTGTCGCGCTCGATGGTATGGGTGGTGACCAACTCTTCCAAGTGTCAGAGGTCTACTTCGCGGATTTGTTGCGCACAGGACACTGGATCGAATTGGCGCGCGACTGGAAGGCGAAGGGTGGCGGTTTCCGCGTTCACGATGCGCGCGAGTTCGTGCGCACGGCGCTCGATCCACTGCTCTCGGAACGTGCGCGGCGCGCGATCACCGTGTTGCGTCGCGGGCGTCGCCCAACGGGATATTTGGAGCGTCGGCCGCCGTCGTGGATCCGTCGTGCCTTCGCGGCCGAGCACCATTTGGAAGAGCGCGAGCGTGCGTTTGCGCCGCAGCGTGGGCGCGTCAGTGCTGCAGCATTCGAGACGGAGTGGTACCTCTCGCACGCGTATTTCCCGCGCGTGTTTGGAACGGTGACGGGCTTTGCACTCGAGGAAGGCGTCGATCTCCGGTCGCCGTTGTACGACCGTCGCGTGATCGAATTCGCAGTGTCGCGTCCGCGGTGGGAGCGCTCGACGGGTCGAGAGACGAAATTGCTGCTGCGCCGCGCAGCGCGAGGCCTGATTCCGGAGGATGTGTTAGCACCGCGCGCCGCAAGGACCGGCGTCACATCCGGTTATTTCGACGAATCCATGCGCAGGCACTTCCCGAGCCTGAGCAACGGGCTCATGCGAGACTCGGCATTAGTAGACGTTGGAATAATCGATGCAGAGGAATTCCGTCGTTGGTCCGAATATTACGTACGGAATGGCGGGTCGCAGCTCGGTGTAACGTTGTATTTCACATTGCAGACAGAATTGTGGCTGCGTTCTCGCGTCCGACCTCTGGATGCGTTGGTCAACGAGTTGGACACCGCGCGCGAGACAGCGGTGCGCAGTTAGATTCGAGGACTGTTGTTCGATTTGTGCAGTATGCTCGACGGCCACGGGGGCCGTACTTCCGCCGGGCAAGCAGCCCGGCCGCACGACACAGGGAGGCGTCGCGTGTATCAGAAACCGAAAGTGGAGCGCTTCGGGACGTTCCGGGAGCTCACGCAGATCGGCCTGCAGGGTTCCTCAGATGGTTTTACCATCTGTGGTATCGGCGGGACCGGCAACAACTTCTGCGGCACCCCGGACAACCCGTGCCCTAGGACTGGTTCCTGACGCTCTACTCCAGGGGGGTCGTCGATGTGGCGGCCTCCTTGGATCCCCCCTCTTCGCATGCCCGACTACTCGATCTTCGGTGGGTGCCTGCGCTCCGAGATCGCTTTTCCCGAGCTTCGGGAGTCGTCGGACGTCGCGCCTAACTGGACATTCTGTACGCGCAGTGCCCCGCCCGCCGTCGAGGCCGCCGAGTCGTTAGGCGAACTCGAGGTGGCGCCGGCGTGTCGCGTGCGCATGGTCCGCCACGCCGCCGGCTACCGGTTGACGTACGACGACACGGGCATCTACGACGTATCGCGCGATGGGCGCACCATTGCCTGGACGAGCGGCCCCAATCCGGCGCACAGCGCCGTGCGGGCGGACGTGACGGGACGCGTGCTGGCCACGGCGCTGCACGCGGCCGGCTTGCTCTGCCTGCACGGGAGCGCGGTGGCGCTCGATGGCGGCACCGTCGCGTTCCTCGCGCCCAAGTTTCATGGCAAGTCCACGTTGGCGCTGGCGCTGGCCCGCGCCGGCGGCCGATTGGTGACGGACGACGTGCTCCCGGTCGAGTTAGGCGGAGCGCCGACCGCTATTCCGGGCGTGCATCAGGTCAAACTCTGGGATGACACTGCCGCCTTGTTCGGCGTGTCACGCGAGGGGGTGGAGACCGGTGAGAAGCACCTCGTGCACGATTTCTCCGACGGCCTGATCATGACCGTCCGCTCGCCCCTCGCCGCGTGCTATCTCCTGGCGCCGGTCGCCGGCGACGTGCCGCCCGATGCCGTGGCGGCGCGCACGCGCCTGGGCGACATGGCGTCGGCGTTGGCGTTGGTGCGCCAGGCAACGTTGGGCGCCTTGTTAGGCGGCAGCGAGGCGGCCGTCGTGTTCGAGCGAGCGGTAGCGATCGCCAAATCGGTGCCGGTGTACCGCCTGGACGTGCCCCCGGGTCTCGACCGCGTGCCGGCGACGGCAGCGCAGCTGCTCGCCTGGCACGGCGGAGCGCGTACGCCGGTGGCCGCGGCGTGACCGGCATCGCGACGCCGATCCCGGTCCAGCCGCCGAGTCCCGCGACCGCGCGGCCGGTTTCGGTCGTGCTCCAAGGACTGAGCAAGCGCTTTCCCATGCGCCGCGGCTGGGTCGAGATGATGCGGCATCCCCGGCGCGTGTCGTACATGCCCGTGCTCCAGAACGTGAGCGCCGAAGTGTACGAGGGCGAGTTCTTCGGCCTCCTCGGGCCTAACGGAGCAGGGAAGACGACGCTGTTCAAGATCCTGGCGACCCTGGTCCTGCCCGACGCCGGGACCGCGACGATCGGCGGGTTCGACATCATCCAGGATGCGCACAAGGTCCGTCGGGTGTTGGCGCCGGTGATCGCCGATGAGCGGAGCCTGTATTGGCGCCTCACCGCGCGCGAGAACCTCGAGCTCTACGGCGTGCTGCAGGGTCTGAACAAGAAAGCGGCACGCGAGCGCGCCGACGACTTGCTCAAGGTGGTCGGACTCGATGACACCGGCATCAAAATCGTCGCGTCGTTCTCGTCGGGCATGAAGCAGCGCCTGCTCATCGCGCGCGCGTTGATCGGCGGTCCACGCGTGCTGCTGTTGGATGAGCCGACCCGCAGTCTGGATCCGATCTCGGCGCGGCAGTTTCGTGCGTTTCTTCGCGAGGAGATTTCTGGTCGCCAGCGATGCACCGTGCTGCTCGCGACGCACAATACCGAAGAGGCGCTCGAGCTGTGCGACCGCGTGGCCGTGCTCGATCACGGACGGATGCTGGCGACCGGCACCGCCGAGCGCTTGGCACGAGAGAACGGCGACGAGCGCTATCGCCTGTGGACGCGCGATCCGCATCAGCCGGGCATCGCGGCGCTCGCGGAACGCGGGATTGCGAACGACGTCGAGATCTGCGGCATGGATGACGATGGGTGGTCCATCGTCGAGCTCGAGATTCCTGGCGGCCCAGAGCGCGCCGCGCAGGTGTTGGCGTTCCTCACGGAGCAGCGCATTCCCGTCGCGCGCTTCGAGCGCGTGACCCTCTCGTTAGCCGATCTGATTCAGCGTATCGTGGAGCGGCAAGGCTCGGCGGGTCCGGCCGATGCGTGAGACTCTTGCGCTCATCAAGGCGAGCTGGCGCAGTGCGCTGAGCTATCGCCTGTCCATGGTATTTTCCCTGGTCGGATTGGTGGTCGGCATCGTGCCGGTGTACTACGTAGCCCGTGCGTTGCAGAGCACCATGGCTCAGAAGATCGAGCTGCAGGGCGGCGAGTACTTCGCGTTCCTGCTGGTGGGCATGATCGCGACCTCGTTCATCATGACCGCCGTGAATGCGATTCCGGGCGTCGTGACGAGCGGGATTGCGACGGGGACGCTGGAAGCGCTGCTCAGCACGCGCGCGTCGCTCCCATCGCTGGTGAGCGGACTCATCGGCTACAATTTCGTGTGGACGGGCCTGCGCAGCGTGGTGATGATGGCGGCCGGGCTCGCGTTAGGCGTGCACCTGGTGTGGGGCGCGTGGCTGTCGTCGCTCTTCATCATGACGCTGATCGTGCTGGCGTACCTGCCGTTCGGCCTGTTCGCGGCGGCGCTGCAGTTGGCGTTCCGGACGGCGGGACCGCTGCCGTCGGTGGTGCTGCTCGCTTCCAGTTTTCTGGGCGGCGTGTACTATCCGACGCATGTGATGCCGTCGTGGCTGCCGCGACTATCGGACGCGATCCCGCTCACGTACGGATTGCGCGCGCTGCGGGAGACGTTGTTGGAGGGCATTCCGTTCCGCATGGTGCTGCCCGACGTGGCGACCTTGATCGGGTTCGTGCTCTTGCTCACGGCTTTGAGTCTGTTCGCGCTCACGGAGGCATTGCACTACGCGCGTCGCAGCGGAACGCTTGCCCAGTATTGAGACCCCGCCCGCACCGAGCGAGGTGCGGGGCGGGCGTGCGCTGTCCCGCGAAGCCCGGTTGTTGCTGTTGAGCGCCGGCGGTCCGGAGAACGACCATCGTCTGCGCGAATTGTTAGGCGGGCCGGTGGAGTGGGAGCGCCTCTGCGCGTTGGCCACGCGGGAACGCGCCGAGCCGGTGCTGTACGAACGGCTGCGCGCGGTGTCGGCGGGACGCGGCGCGCTGCCCGCGGGCGCGGCGCCGCTCGAGCGTCTGGCGCGCGTGTCCCAGTTCCGGATGATGCACCTGGAGCAGCGGTTAGGCGAGTCGCTCGCGGCATTGTCGCGCGACCGCGTGGACACGATGCTGCTCAAGGGAGCGGCGCTGGCCCTCACGGTGTACGGGTCGTTCGTGAGGCGGCCGATGTCCGACCTCGATCTGTTGTTGCGGGGCGGCGGCGCCGTCGCTGGTCGCGCGCGCGCCACGCTGCTCGCGTCGGGCTGGGTGACCACCGACCTGGAGCAGCTCCAGAAATTCTTCGAGGGACACCAACACCTGCCGGCGCTCGAGGATGCGCGCGGCACCGGCGTGCAGCTCGAATTGCACACGGCGTTGTTCTTCGAGGGACACCCCTTCCGGCTGTCGCCCGAGGACATCTGGTCGCGCGCGACGCCGATCATCGCGTTCGGTCAGCGGACCAGCGTGCCGTCGGTGCACGACCAGGTGCTGCACCTCTGCCTCCATTTCGCCTGGTCGCACATGATGGCGACCGGCGCGTGGCGCGCGTTCCGCGATTTACACACGCTGGTCGGGACGGGCGCGATCGTATGGGATGACTTCGTGGCGCTCGCGCAGTCGAGCCGCGGCGGGAGCTGCTGCTACTGGACCTTCCGATTGGCGCGCGAGTTGTCGGGCGTGCGAGTGCCGGATGCGGTCATGGACGCGCTCAAGCCGCCGGTTCCAGAGTTCGCGTTGCAGCGGTTGGCGGGGCATTTCGCCGCGAACCTGTTTCCCACCGAGTCGGTCTGTCCATCGGTGGCGATGGCGTACACGATGTGGCGCGCGGGCGTGCGCCCGCGGTGGAGCGGCCACGGCAAAGTCAGGCCATGGGATCGCACGGACGATCTGCTGTTCGACGAGACGACGCGCATGTCGGGCGCGCGGCGGCTGGCGGAGCACATGCGGAACGCGCGCGGATGGGCGCGCTACGCGAGAGCGGTGCTCAAGGGATAGGGAAGCGCGCGCGAGGCGCGCGCTGGGGGAAGAGGGAACAGGGAAGGGGGCGGGGGACCGCCACCTTCCTCGAACACCACAACGGCGTGCGTTTGCTTATGGTGTCGTCGTTTGCGGTCTGCCGTCGGCGTCGAGCAGGGTCACATCGCCTAACGCAAGCTCGCGGATGCCGGCTTCGATCTTGGCGCGGTCGCCAACCACCAACCAGATCTCGCGATCGGGCTTGACGAACTCCGTCACGACCTTGGCGATGTCGTCGCCCGTCAAGGCGCGGACGCGCGACTCGTACGTTTGATAGTAGTCGGACGGCAGGCCGTAGGTCGCGATATCGGACAGCGCGGCGCGAACCGACCCGCCGGTTTCCCAGCGGCCGGCGAGCTGCAGCGTTTGGCGATCCTTCGCGGCTTGGAGCTCCTCGGCGGAGAGCGGGCGCGCGCCGGCGATGTCGTGCAGCTCTTTCACCAGTTCGCCTAACGATTCCTTCGTCTTGTCGGTCTGCACCGGCGCGTAGATGAACCACGGCCGTTGGCCGCGCGCGCCCTGTGAGAACGCGAAACTGCCGTAGGACCAGTGCTTGTCCTCGCGCAGGTTCATGTTGATGCGCGAGCTGAACGAGCCGCCGAACGCATCGTTGAGCGTCTCGAACGCCAGCTCGTCCGGGTTGGCCGTGGGCGCGACGAGCGACCCGCCAATGATGATCGACTGCTCCGCGCCCGGGCGGTCCAGAATGTACACCTTCGTTTTCGCCGGCCCGGCGACGGTGGCGATATTCTCGTTAGGCACGTCGCCCGGCTTCCAATCCTTGAGGGCCCGCTCGAGCTTCGGCGTGAGCTCGGCCATCGTGATGTCGCCCACCACGACGAGCGTCGCGTGGTTCGGCTTGAACCAGGTCGTGGCGAAGCGCTGCAGATCCTCGCGTGTCATTGCGCGCACCGATTCTTCGGTGCCGCTCCCCGTGAGCGGCTGCGAATAGGCGTGTCCTGGTCCGTAAAGCAGCGCGGGTACGACGCGGAGGGCGAGCCCGGTGGGCTCGACCTTTTCCTGCTGAATGTTGGCGAGCGTCGACTGCTTCTCGCGCGCCAGGTCGGCGGCGGGGAAGGACGGGTGCAGAATGACGTCCGCATAGAGCGCGAGCGCCGAGTCGAGCTTGTCGCGCAACGCCGACAGCGAGACGGTCGACACATCGAGGCCGGCGCTGGCGTTCAGGTCCGCGCCGAGCGACGCGAGCGCGTCGCTGATCTGGAGGGCCGATCGCGTCGCCGTGCCTTCGTCGAGCATCCGCATGGTCATCGTCGACACGCCCGGTGCGTTAGGCTTGTCGGCGGCGAATCCGGCGTCGAGCAGCATCGACATGCGCACCATGGGAATGGCCGTCCGATGCGCCAGCACCACCTTGAGTCCGCTGGACAGGACGGCGCGTTGGGCGGGAGGCAGCGGCGCGTCCGGCGCGGTGCCGAGTGCCGGCATCGTCTTGCGGTCGATGCCGCCCGCGGCCGCGGCGAAATCAGGGAACGGGAGCACGTCGAGCACGTACACGCCGTCGCTCAGCCAGCGTTGGGCGGCGCCGTGCAAGTCGGCCATCGTGGCGCGTTGGACGCGGTCGAAGTCGACTCTGTACTGGTCGGGGTTGCCGGCGAACGTCTGGCCGCGCGCGAGGATGTCCGACGTGCCGCCGAAGCCGCCGACCCGTTCCATGCGCCTGACGAAATCGGCGCGGTACTCGGTCTTCACGCGCTCGAGCTCGGCGGGTGTCGGACCATTGCGGATGAAGGCAGCCAGTTCGTCGTCCAGCGCGCGCTCCACGGCGGCGAGGTCTCCGTTAGGCTGAGCGGTCGCGACGATCTGGAACTGGCCCGCGATCTCGCGCGCCTGGAGGAACGAGAACGCGTCGGTTGCCGAACGGTCGCGATACACGAGGCGCTTGTACAAGCGCGACGATTTGCCCGAGCCCAGGATGTCCGCGACGAGGCCGAGATACGTCGCGTCGGCCGAGCCGTACTGCGGAACGTTCCACACCTTGTACACCCGCGCCTGCGGCACACGATCCTGCATGATCTGGCGGTGCTCGCCCGTCATCTTGGCGATCCACGTGCCTTGCTTGGTGATCGGCGGGCCCGGGGGGATGTCGCCGAAGTATTGCTGTACTTTTTCCTTCGCCTGTTCGACGGTGATGTCGCCGGCGATGGCGAGCGTGACGTTCGCGGGACCGTAATACGTGAGGAACCAGTTCTTCACGTCATCGAGTGACGCGGCATTGAGATCGTCCATCGAGCCGATCACGGAGTGCGAATACGGGTGGCCGGCCGGATACGTATTCTCGGCGATGGTGACGTCGGTTTTTCCGTAAGGCTCGTTCTCGTCTTGGCGCTTCTCGTTCTGCACCACGCCGCGCTGCAGATCGAGACGCTGCTTGTCGATCGCGCCCACGAGGTGTCCCATGCGATCGGACTCGAGGAACAGCGTGCGGTCGAGCGCCGACACCGGCACGGTCTCGAAATAGTTGGTCCGGTCTTCGGTCGTCGTGCCGTTGAGATCCGTGGCGCCGAGCGCTTCGGCGGCGGGGATGTAGCGGTCGTTGTGATTCTCGGAGCCGGCGAACATTAGGTGTTCGAACAGATGTGCGAACCCCGTCTTGCCGAACACTTCGTTCTTTGAACCGACGTGATACCACAGATTGACGGCGATGATCGGCGCCTTGTGGTCTTCGTGCACGAGCACCGTCAGACCGTTGCCGAGCACGAACTTGGTGTACTTGATGTCGGGCACGGGGGGCGCCGGCGCCGCAACGGGCACGGACGACGCGGGCTGCAAGTGACCCACGGGCGGGGCCTGGGTCTGCGCGGCCAGGGCAACCGGTGCAACGAGGGCCGCGGCGGTGAGGGCTGCGTGGCGGAACACGGACATGGATGAACGGCCTCGAAGAAGGGGTGTCGCGGACGCGAGTCGTCCCACCGCGAGGATGGCTCGTCCGGTCACGTTTCTCAAGGGCGGCTCTGCCCAACGAGACCGTTTCTAACGGTTTGCGGACAGATCTCG
>JANWIK010000134.1 GCA_025449955.1 Gemmatimonadaceae bacterium | reverse complement strand
GAGCTCGAGTGTGGTCGTCGTCTCTGGCGCCACGACGGACACGCTGCCGCTTCGCGTGCGTGTGACGCCCTCCTCGATGCCTAACGCAGAAGGTTCGATGGTGTTCGTGGGCTACGGCCTGGCGCTGCCGAGCGTACACGACGACTTGGCGGGCGTCGACCTGCACGGCAAGGTGGCGGTCTATCTGGACCGCATGCCGCCGGGGCTCAACGCGACCCTGTTCGCGCACGGGCGCGCCTCGCGCTGGAAGGAGCTGGAGAAGCGCGGCGCGGTGGCGGGCATCGCGATCGCCGATCCGCCGGCGCCTAACGCAAACCGGCCGGCCTTCCGGCCCGGCGATCGTCCGGTGACGGGCCTCGCCGATGACTCGCTCGAGCGCGGCATTCTGGTCACGGTCGCGGCGGCGGACGCCGAGTCGCTGTTCGCCGGGTCGGGCCACACGTACGCCGATCTGTTCGCGATGTCCGAGGCCAGGAAGGATCTGCCCACCGTGCCGCTGGTGCCGCACCTGAGCGTACACCTCGATGTGCAGCGCACGCCGGTGGACGCGCCCAACGTGATCGGCATCCTCCGCGGCAGCGACGCCTCGCTGCGCGACCAGTATCTCATTGTCAGCGCGCACCTGGATCATCTGGGCGTCGGCCGGCCGGTGAACGGCGACAGCATCTACAATGGCGCGATGGACAACGGGTCGGGCATCGCGACGCTGCTCGAGACGGCGCGCGCATTCAAGGAGCATCACGTGACGCCGCGCCGCTCGATCATTTTTCTCGCCGTGACGGGCGAAGAAGAAGGCGAGCTGGGCTCGGCCTACTTCGCGCTGCATCCCACGGTGCCGGCCCAGGGCATTGTGGCCGATCTCAATACTGACATGTACCTGCCGATCATCCCACTCACCGGCGTGTTCGCCTACGGATGGAACGAGTCGGATTTAGGCAAGGACATCGCGCCGGTGCTCGTGGCGCATCACTTGAAGAACCTCGAGGATCCGGAGCCCGAGCAGGTGCGGTTCATCCGCAGCGATCAATACAGTTTCATCCAGCGCGGGATCCCGGCGTTGGCGTTCAAGGCCGGCTACACGAAGGATTCGCCGAGCGATTCGACGATCAGCACGTGGCTCACCACGCGCTACCACCGTCCGTCCGACGACGTCGCGCAGCCGGTGAATTTCGAGACGGCGGTGGCGTTCGACGCGATGTACTTCGACATCGTGAAGGCGGTGGCGGACCGGCCCACGCGGCCGGCGTGGTATCCAGCGAGCGTCTTCGCATCGATCAAGCGGCCGGGTACCTGACTGGTACCTGACGCCATCGACTGCGATCGCATGAGATCAGCCGTAGCCCGCGATCAGCCGCCGCTGCCGGGCAAGCGCAAGCGACGCGTCTTGATGCGCGAGTCCCAGTGTTCTTCGGCGATCTCGCGCTGGATCTGGTCGATCCGGTCGGTGAGCTCCTTGGCCGGCGGCGCGTTAGGCGCGTACACTTTGCCGAGCGCAATGAAAGCCTCCATCATCGTCTTGTAGGCGTAGGGCGAGTAGCCCGCCTTGACGGCGATCTCCGCGCCTAACGAGTCGCAGCGGTACTCGAGCACCGGCCCATAGCTCGCGCCGAATTCGCCCCACCGCCATTGCGACGCGTTGGTCACGTCACGATGCTCGTTCGTGACCAGGCTGTCGATACGCCGCGAGACCTGGCCGTTGTCGATGTGCTCGATCTCGTGCGCGATCACGGCCGCTGCCTGGTCCTCCGTTCCCATGTACGACAGGATGCCGCCCCAGATCACGATGTGGCCGCCCGGTAAGGCGAAACCGCTCTTGATGCCGGGGTGCGGATCGAAGTGGATGGTCCACGGCAGCTTGCGCTTGGTGTAGCGCCCAAGCGAGTCCGCGATTCCTTGCAGGTAGGCCTGAATACGATCCGATTCGGGCGTCGGCTGGATGCCGCGGGTGCTGTCGAACTGTTTGGCGAGCGCGGCGCCGAGCGCGATCTCCTGCGAGTCGGTCGCACTGAGGGGCGGCCGAACGACCGGCGGCCGCCGCGTTCCCGCATCAGCCTGCGTGCCTAACGCAAGCGCCGCGATGGCGATGCCAATGAGACTGCCACAGAGGACAAGGCTACGCTGCATCTCGAACCTCGTGAGTCGGGGAACGTTGCGCGGCTGCAGCGCCGACTCAAATCTCGTCTGTGTTGACGCGCGCGCGCCGGGCGTTGTCCGCCAAAGATGCGGCGCGGTCGCGCGTTGCACAACGACGGTGTCGACGCCTAGAGTCGTGGGTCGGTTTGATGACGTGGCGTCGGCATCCACGTGGTAGGCTTCTTCGCTCTGTTGAACGCGGATTCAACGGATGACTGCATGGATCGTACGGATCGCTCCGCTGCTCGGCGCCGAGACCATCTACAATGGTCACAATCACGTCTTGTTGAAAAAACCAAAGCGAAACCGACCCGCGTGTAGGACACCGACCATGCAGCCGAGCGATCCGTGTAATCCGTGTTGGTATCCGTTCAATCCGTGTTCAACAGAGCGAAGACGCTCACCACGGGATCACCTGAGCTCAATTGATTCGACCCGAGGCGGTACGCTACGTTCGCGCCCGTTGGCGCGCCGGCGGCTCGACCAGCTTCCAGAATTGCCGCTCGCCGATCACCGTCACCTTGTGCCCTTTGGTCGCCAGGCGGCGCACCTCGATCAACTTGGACCCGCCATCCTTGCCGGCGATCTGCAGTACGTTAGGCCGACCGCGCACCAGGATGTCCGTTGTTTTCCCGGGCTTGGACTGGACCACGGCGCGTGCCTTCTTCGCGGCGGCGACTGCCGCCGACCGAGGCCGCACGAGGAATCCGGTGAACGAAACGCGTTTCCCGGCGAGGGTGCTCACACGGCCGATCTTTGGTTGCTTGGGGCGGTGGCGCAGCGCTTCGATCAATTCGCTCGCCGCGCCATACCGCTGTCCGCGCGAGCCGAGGCAGCGGTGGATGACTTCCTTCAAGTGATCGGTGCAGGGAAGGGTGCGCACCTCCTTGCCGCGCACGGCGCTCGCGATGGCGCCGCGCAGCAGCATCACCGTCAACAGGCCGATCTGGTAAATGTCGTCGCGCTTCTGCCACCGCCTGACCCGGCCCCACGCGATTTCGTTAGGCGCATGCATGCGGTTGAACGCGTCGGCGGTGACGCCGCGCCGGTTCACCTGGTGCGCCGCGATGCCGAAGTCGCCCAGCTTCAGATGCTCGCCCTCGCACACGAACACGTTGAACGGCGTGAGGTCGCGGTGCAGGGCCTGCCCGCGGTGCAGTGCATCGAGCACGCCCAGGATCGCCGCGATTTCGCGGCGCACGTAGCGCTCCGACTGCGCGCCCACTCGCTCCAACCACGCACCCAGGTCGCCATGCTCGGCGTATTCCATAGCGAGGCAGTACCGCATCTCGCCGTCCACCAGCTCGGCGAACCGGTCGACGACGCGCAGCGCCCGTTCCTGTGTGGCGAGGAGCTCGGCGAAATACGCCTCGCGCAGCCAGCCCGCGAGGTTGCCGCTGATCTTGATGCACACCTTGAACTCGGCGCCCGATGCGAGCGTCGTCGTCGCGAGATACACCTCGCCGAATCCGCCTTTGCCGATCAGCCGTCCTAACCGATACGTGCGACCGGTCTCCGAGCTGTATGCCGTCGCAGTGCTCACTCGATGAACAATAACTTCAATCCGTGCTTGGTCGCGAATGTGCGCGCGTTGGTCTGGATGGCCACCCAGTCCGCGCCCGTGATCTTTGCTTTGCCGCCGGCGGCTTGGGGCACGTCGTCTTTGGCCGAGACGCAGAGCGTCATCGCGCCGCCGCGAAATGCGAGCGGTTCGAAGAGGTGCGCCTCGAGCAGCAGCGCTTCCTTGTCCGTGTCGGTGAGTTGGGCGCCGCGGAGGCAGCTGCTCAACAGGTCGGTGCGCATCGAGGGCACGGCCTTGAGAAACACCGCGGCTAACGCGTCGTATGAGATCTGATCCTCGGCGCTCACGTGGGCGTTGCCGGCAATGTTGCCGAACGTATCGCCGCCGAAGTACAGGGCGTCGCGTTTGAATTTGTCGTTGAGCACCAGAAAGCTGTGCCCGTACCGTGTGGTGGATCCGTGCGGCCGTCGGCCGTAGTTCAACGCCGCGAAAATCTGTTTGGTCTTCGGGTCGAACTGCGGATTGGTCGCCGTGTACGTGCCGGCGGCGGTCTTGCTCAGGGCGCCGGGCGCCATCTTGAGCACGGCGTCGCCGAAGCCGCGACCCTGTGGCGCCAGGCCGCGCCCGGGCTGTTGCGACTGCTGCGCCTTGATGTCGTACTTCTGCCACTGGCCGCCTAACCCCTGCATCTTGAAGTCGGCGTCGACGGCGCTCTTGGGGAAGGTCGCCGCATCGTCGGCGGCCACGCGGAACGACGCGGGATTGAGCGCGGAGTCTGCGAGCTGCATCTGTCCGCCGGTCACCGCGCGCTCGTACATCTGCGTGTACGTGTCGTAGTTGTTCGGCGTCATGAACCAGCGCGGCGCTTCCAAATTGATGGTGAGCGGCGCCGACTGAAGCCGCGCGGTCATCTTCATGAACGCATCCTCCAGCTGCTGGCGCGACGCCTTTCGCAACGACGGCTCGGTGGCCTTGAGTGCATCGAGGGTTGGCGTCAGCAACTTGGAGATCGCGCGGCGGTTGATCTCCACGATCCGAGCATTCACGAATGCGTGCTGCACCGCGTTCGTCTTGGAACCGGATGTCCACGGCGCTTGTTGGTCTCCGCCTGGCATGGAACCTCGCGAAGGTGAAGGTATTGGCGTTCGCTTTCCGTTAGACCATGAGCGTAGAAGCCGGACCTACTGCACGACGCGACTCACGCACGAGAACCCGGAGAAGAATCCCTTGCGCAGCACGGGCGGCACGTTGTTGAGTCCGACGTCCAGCCCGACCTTCGCACCGGCGCTGTTCCCCGGAATGTTCCACTCCGCGCGATAGTCGGTGGCCAACGGTTCCCACGATGCGGCGGCGCCGAACATCTGGAGCACCGCCCACGTGCCGTGGAAGCTCACGACGTTCGCCCACGCATTCCCCTGCTCGACGGCGATCGTCGCCTCGCTGGTCGGCTGGAACATCCAGGTGAACTGGTGCGGCTTGACGGCCGCGGCATAGTCCACCGTATTCCCGTCGCCCACCACGCGCAACCGGCCGCTCTGCGGCATGAGGTAGTTGGTGAGCGTCAGCGTTAGGCGCGGCTCGGTGGCGCCCGCGGGGAAGATGGCCGCCGAGAACTGCGCGGCGCGGTTGAAGAACGAGAGGAACGCGGGATTCACGTTCAACGTCCCGCCCGACTTCGCGGCGAACGTGCTGCCCTGCGGCTGGATCACGTTCTGGAGCGCGTCGTTGTAGTACGTCCACAAGGATCCCGTATTCGGCTTGAAGACGGCCGATACTTCGTCCAACGACGCCTGGATCGGGGAGCGCTCGTTGAACGGATACTTGGCGAAGAGGCCGGCGTTCCGCGAGCAGAACGTTTGCGCTTTCCCGTTGAGCTGGCCGGCGCCGTAGCTGCGCAGGTACGGGTCGATGCTCGCCAGCGGCTCGGTGAGGAGGCGTTGCACGGCCGTCGCGACGGCCGGCTCGCGGCCCACGACGAATCCCTGCGCCAGCTTCTGCGCCTCGGCGCGCGCGGCATTGGCGTTCTGCGTCGCGTTGGCGATCGCGCCCTCCGATTGCCCCGGCGGCGCGGTGGCCACCTGGCCTAACGAGCCCTGGAGCGTGAGCAGCGCCGCCATGTACGACTGCACCGGCGGCCCGATCAACTTGTCCGTCTGGCCCGGCGGCACCACGGCGTGCGCCGGCTGCAACGCGTTGCCGATCGCCGTGTCGGTGCTCGTGTTCTGCGACGCGATCGAGATGAGCGACAGGAGCGGCGACTGATTGCCCGACAGTTGGGCGAGCTTGGCCGCGGCATCGCTGACGCTGCCGTAGCGCGCGATCGTCGCGCCCTGCAGGTAGTCGCGCCAGGCCGCGATGTAGTCGCCATCGTATCGTGCGCGAAGGTCCGCCAGCGCCTTGGTCTTGTCGACCTGGCTCGGCGGCTCGTCGCCCAACACCCAGCGCTCGCCCTGGAAGAAGCGATCCGCGCTGCCTAACGCTCGCTGCATGGCCGCGTATCCCGGCTTGGTGAACGCGCCGCGGACCGTGTTGCGCTCGATGATGTACGCCGACGAGCCGGGCACCATCTTGTTGAACTGGATGGCGGCGTTGCCGCTGTCCGCTTCGGCCAGCATCGCCTGATAGATCGGCTCGATGCCGGTGAACTGCCGGAGGAACGAGCGCGCGCGACCGACGAGCGCCGTGTCGGCGGGAAACGAGAACGGGTCGCCTAACGGGAGCTCGCGCGCATAGAACGCGAACTGGCGCTGCGCCAGCTGGCTCTGCGTCGAATCCGCCGAGCGCACGCCGGACCACTGGGTGAGCAGCACCGGGGCCAGGAAATCCTCGGTGCTCCGCTCGGGATTGCTCGTCGTGATGAGATACGCCTTGAG